>CAYMQY010000234.1:0-5134 GCA_964392655.1 uncultured Saprospiraceae bacterium | reverse complement strand
ACCTGGTTGTTTTTGTAACTACGGTGGGCATACTCGTCCACTTCCTGAAGCAGAAAAAAATCAGCCCTGGTATTTTTAAGCGTGCTGTAAATACCAAACAGGTTTTTGTCCACCAATTCTTTCGGGGCGTGGATCATACTGGAACCGGAGTACCACATCCCGGAGTCGTCGTAAAAAAAATCAGACTCCTCGCCCAGACCTGCATAGCCGATGTTCCAGGTGACGAACGACAACACGCTATCAGCGATCTCGTACGGTTCCACCCATTTTGGAGAAAGGAGCCGCGTTTTTTCCTCCGGTTCCCAGTCGGTGTACCAGCCATGCGTAAAAATACAGGCAAGATAAAGCGCCGGTATCGAAAGGGATTTGGCCACACTGAGGAGGATGGATTTTCGCTTCATAACGAAAGACTGGTTTATGAAAAAAGAACCGGGGCAATATTACCGCGCATTTTTCAATGCGGGGAATATTGCCCCGGTATGTACCAGTAACCCGACCTTCAGGGTTTGCAAACCTGGAAGGTCGGGGCGCCTTACTTGCGCAGGCGTATCGTCACCGTCTCCCCATTGGGCAGGGTCAGTTGACCGAAACGTTCGCAGGTGCCGTTACCGAAATCGAGTGTGGCCGTTTTCCCTTCGCGGGTGAACTGGGTCACACCTTCGGTAATCCAGCGGCAAGTGGCTCTTTTGATCAACGGTTCCAGAATGGTTGCCGTGATATTTTTACCGTTGCGGTTGGTGCCGGCAGCCGTACCGGTTATGCTCCATACGTTGTCCCAGTGGGTGGGCGTACTGCCACCGTTGATGAGCGTGCTGGTGTGGGTGCGGTTCCAGGTGGACGACGTTCCGTCAGGATAACTGTGCACCATGTCGGTAGCGGTTTTGGTGTACGACCAGTTGCCGGCAGCATCCTTTCCATTGTTGGTCCAGGACTTGGTACCGGACACCTGCACATCGTCCACGAAAAAGTTTTCGAACGTTTTGGTGCGTACCGCGCCGGCGGTGAACATGTCGGCGGTTTGATTGATGATGATTTTGCCTTTCAGGAAGTGGTCGCCGTTCGGGCCGGTGCAACCGGTGCTGCCATAGTCAATGGTAATCGTGTTCGGCCAGGTACCCCAAGGCTGGGCCATGGTGACGGTCGGGCAGGTGTTTCCGCCGCCGCGTTCTTCTATGGCTACATCTACGGCAAAATCAATTTGTTCGGAAAAATCCTCGCTGGTTGCCAGGTCTTCGGAGGTGGTGACGTCTTCATCTACGGCATTGTCTTTTTTGCAAGACTGAAAAAGAGTGGCGCCCACGAGCAGGGCAGCAATCAGAAAAAGTGCATTTTTCATGTTCGGTCAAAAAATTTGTTCGGTTAAAAAGTGTGTGTTCTGTGTGGTTCAAACGTTTGAAAGACCGCAGCATAGACTGGCTGCTTTTCGATTGGTTTAAATGCCTCCGTTTAAAGGAATGTTAAGGCAGTTTTTTTTCAAACAAACTACCTTTGTCCGGCATTAGAGCGTGTCTATCACTCAGTCGCTGGACTACAAGCGGCAAATTTTGCCTCAGCACTGAATGACAGACACGCTCTTCCCCCAAGCGATTTGTAACATCCGGGAAGCGCTTGCGTCCAAGGGAGCGCTTTCAACAACTTTTTTAAACTGTTTCAATGATGAAAAAAACGTTTTTCCTGCTCCTCAGTACCCTGATGTCTTTTACCGTTGCCCAAGCCCAGGACGACGGTCCCAAACTGGCCAAACAGGCCGGCCGTGCCCTGACCAGTTACAACATGGACCCGCAAGGCAGCGGCGCCAAATTAGAGGAAGCCAAAACCAAAATTGATCAGGCAATGGCGTCGGCAGAGGTGCAGGCCACGGCTTCTTTCTGGCTGACGCGGGGCGAAATCTACAACACGATTCTTCAGCGCGATATGACCATGCGTATGATTAATCCCAATGCTGCGCTCACCGGCGACAACGATGCGCTCGAGGCTTTCAATGCGTATCAAAAGGTATACGAAATGCCGACTGCCAAAAAATTTGAAAAAGGCGATGCCGTGAAAGGCATGGCTGCCGTGCAAGGACACCTGATTAACATTGGGGTAGCCAAATTCGAGGCTGGTCAACACGACAAGGCATTCCAGTCCTTCGAGGCTGTACTGAAAAGCCACGATGCACTGAGCGCGGAAAAGCAAAAAAGCCTGCTCGACGACAAGGACATGCGCGAAAACCAGGTTTACTACACGGCTTATTCCGCCCAGATGGCCAAGCGCAATGCCGATGCGGACAAGTACTACACCCAATTATACAACACGGGCAATGCCAAACCGGCCATTTACGAGGGCTTGTACAACCTGAAACTGGAAGCCAAAGACAATGCCGCAGCCGAAAAAATTCTGGCAGAAGGCCGCCAGAAATACCCGAACGACGCCACGTTGCTGTTTGCTGAAATCAATGTCTACCTGCAAAAAGGCAAACTGGAAGAACTCATCAGCCGACTCAAGCAGGCCATCGAACAGGAGCCGACTAACGTGAGCCTGTACGTCACGCTCGGAAGCGTGTACGACAACCTGTACCAGCGTGAAACTCAGGCAAAAAACGACGCCAAAGCCGCTGAACATTTTGCAGAGGCCAAGCGCAACTATGAAAAGGCACAGAGCATTGACCCGAAAAACTCGGATTCTTTCTACGCCCTCGGCGCACTGTACTACAACAAGGCCGCCGCCCGCACACAGGAACTGAATGCACTTCCGCAGGACGACTACTCCCCGGCAGCTATGAAAAAGTATCAGGCGGTTCAAAAAGACATCATGGCCTTGTTCGACGAGGCGCTGCCGCATTTCAAAAAAGCGGAAAGCATCAATCCCAACGACATGAATACATTGATCGCTCTTTCCGAGATTTTTGCCCGGAAAGAAGATGTGGAAAATGCCACCGAATTAAAAAAGCGTCTGGATGTGCTGAAGGGAGGCGGGAAAAACGAAAGTTCATTTTTCAAGCAATAACATGCAAGCCGAAAAGCCCGTCAGTCTGCTCAACGCCGCCGTCATCGTGGCGGCGTTGGGCTATTTTGTAGACATCTACGACTTGCTCCTGTTCGGGTTTGTGCGGGTAAAAAGCCTGCAAGACCTCGGCTTTTCCGGGCAAAACCTCACCGATACCGGCATTTCCCTGCTCAACTGGCAAATGGCCGGGATGCTGCTCGGCGGTATCCTTTGGGGGGTACTGGGCGATAAAAAAGGCCGCGTGCGGGTGCTGTATTTTTCCATTGCGTTGTACTCGGTAGCCAACATCCTGAACGGTTTTGCCACGACGGCTACCGACTACGCCGCATATCGCTTCCTTGCCGGCATCGGGCTGGCCGGCGAACTCGGCGCGGGCATAACCCTCGTCGCCGAAAGTTTGCCCAAAGAAAAACGCGGCTACGGCACTATGATCGTCGCTGTGGTGGGACTTAGCGGTGCGTTGCTCGCCTGGGTTATTGACATGTTTTTCCCCTGGCGGGTGTGTTTTTTTATCGGCGGCGGACTTGGTTTGTTGCTCCTGCTGCTGCGTATCAGCGTGAACGAATCGGGCATGTTCCGGCAAATGCAGGCAGAGGACTACGTCAGCCGGGGCAATTTCCTGGCACTTTTCACCAACTGGAACCGCTTTTCGCGCTTTGCCCGCTGCCTGCTCATCGGCTTTCCAACGTGGTTTGTAGTGGGGGTGCTCATTACCCTTGCGCCCGAGTTCGGGCTGGCCAAAGGCTTGAGCGGGATCACAGGCGGCAACGCCATCGCCGCCTGTTACACGGGTCTGATTCTCGGCGATATTGCTTCCGGCTTGCTCAGTCAGTACCTGCGCAGCCGCCTCAAAGTGATGTGGATTTTCCTGCTGCTCGACGTGGCGGCGGTTGTCTACTACCTCGCCGCTGGATTCTCTACACCTGCCTCCTTCTACTTTGCCCACTTCATGTTGGGCCTGTCGGTAGGCTTTTGGGTTATTTTTGTCACGATCGGCGCCGAACAATTCGGCACCAATTTGCGGGCCACGGTGGCTACTTCGGTGCCCAATTTTGCCCGCGGGATGCTTGTCCCTATCGGCGCGTCGTTCAAATACCTGAAAGACCCGGCCATGCTGGGCGGCGTACTGCCGGCTGCAGCCGTGGTGGGGGCTGTATGCCTCGCTATTGCCTTTCTGGCGCTCATCGGGATGAAAGAAACCTTTGAAGAAGACCTGAACTATGTGGAAACCATTTGACCTTTGTTAACCCGAAGAGCCACTCCTTTTCGCTTTTCAAACCGCTACCTTTGCCGCTCTGGTATCAATCGAATCCATCGAAATGACTTCACTTCCTACCCTGATCGTTTCCTTCGCCCTCATTGCCCTCGTGCTGACCGCCTTGACCCGCTGGACAAAAAAAACCGACAACCTGTTCCTGACTTTCCTGCAATACTTCTGCGGAGTCTGGTTTGTGTTTTCCGGTGCGGTAAAAGCCATTGATCCCATCGGCACCGCCTACAAAATGGAGGACTACTTCGTAGCCTTCGAAAACACGTTTGGCGGTCTGCAAAACATGTTTGCCGGACTGGCGCCGATGTTTCCTGCTCTGGCAAAGTACAGCGCCGGATTTTCCATCGGTATGATTGTGCTGGAAATCGCACTCGGAGTCATGCTCATCCTCGGGTACACCAAACGGCTCACCGCCTGGCTGTTTTTCATCATCCTGCTGTTTTTTACGTTCCTGACCGGATTTACCTACCTGACCGGTTTTGTGCCTGCCGAGGCGAACTTCTTCGATTTCGCCAAGTGGGGGCCGTATGTAAAAACCCAGATGCGCGTGACCGACTGCGGCTGTTTTGGTGATTTCATCAAACTCGACCCGAAGGTGTCGTTCCTGAAAGACGTGGGCTTGATGGTGCCTGCATTCGTCTTTTTATTCCGCAGCAAAAACATGCACCAGTTGTTTACGGCCAAAGGTCGGAACATGCTGACCGCCGGTGTCGCCTTGTTCTCGCTGCTGTTTTGCCTGCGCAACACCTACTACGACCTGCCTGTGGTGGACTTCCGCCCCTTCAAACTCGGTGCCAACATCCGAGAACGCAAGGCGCTGGAGGAGGAAGCCCGCGGGAATATCGAGATTGTCGGCTGGCTCATGGAAAATACCAA
>CAYMQY010000233.1:2664-6902 GCA_964392655.1 uncultured Saprospiraceae bacterium | reverse complement strand
TAGGGGGGAGCCGGAAAAGCCGGTAGGGATTTTTGAGGTATTTTCCGGCAACAAGGGATTTCTCCAGGCGGGTTTGACTTTCCGCGAAGTACTTATTTTTGTCCACGAAAATCTGCAGGAAGAGATTCTTTTGGGGCTATTCCAGTCCACCTTTCTCTACCTGCAAATTGTCTCATCTTTTACTAAACCTGAATTTATGGAACTGGTAGAAACACTGCCGCCGCAATACGAGGAAAAGGCCAAATCCACCTACGAGCAAATTCTGGAAGAGGGTATCGAAAAAGGTATCGAAAAGGGTATCGAAAAGGGTATCGAAAAACTACTCCTTGCCTTTTTGAAAAAGAACCCTGACTGGTCCGACCAACGGGTGGCGGACTATTTTGATGTGCCGGCGAGTACGGTGAAAAAAGTGCGGCTTTCGATGCCGGGAAATTAGAGCACTTCGGCTTCCGGCAAGTCGGAAGTGTTTTTGTAGGGACTACTGGTCAGTTCTTGCCCGGGCAGCCATAATTCTCCCTGGCGCCCTTCTCATTTGGGCATTTATCCTCCTTGTCCGGAACGCCATCGCCGTCACTGTCTGTTTCAGGAAGCCGCTGCTGTTCAGTTTTTTCAAGCGGCTGACGCTGAGTTTTTTTTATCCTACGCGCTTCCATTTCCCTTATCAACATGTCCAATTTGGGACAATTTTTTCTATCCGGACAATTTTTAGCCTGTTCCAGATATTTCAGCGCCAGATCATAGGCTTCTCCTTTAAGGGCAGCAAGTTCCCCTTGATTTTGTAGGCGCTCACAGCAGGGTTTTTCTCTTGGCTCCACGACCGTAGCACGTTTTGAAAGCCGAAACTTTGGCAATATCTGTACAGGTCGCGTCCGGGCAGTTTTCATCTTGTAACCGGTAGCCCGTACCAGTATTTGTAATTGACCAATTTTCGCATCTGCCGGAATGGCAAAATCGTACCGCCCGTCGGCGCCGGTAGTGTCGGCATAAATGCCCATCTTTTTCCAAAGGCTGGGTTTCGCTTGTTCCAGTTTTTTGAACGTGATCCGGTTGGCATCGGCAGCCAGAACCAAAGCCTTCGGAATCGGGCGCCCGGTCACTGAATCGAGTACAAATCCGCCCAGAACAAGCGGCGAAGGTTCAATCGCCTTGGTGTCCCCCAGCAAGGTCCGCAAATTCACCCGCATCCCCAGCGTATCAAAATACCCCGGCTGCGTCGCCACGATGCGGTTGTACACCTCCCGGGCTGCCGTGGTGTCGTCCCGGTAAAAATCGCACAGGCCCTGCCCGTGCAGGGCGTTCAGGCGGCGGGCGCCGGTCACAGTGCTGTCGGCGGCCAGACCGGCGAAGGCAGCCCCGATTTCTGGCAGCAAAGGGCGCATGGGCGCAATGGGCATTTCTTCGGTATTGCGGCTGCGCTGTGGCGCTTGTTGTTGCAGCGCATTTTCCCGGCCAATCGTGATACCGCCCGCCGAGCCGTTCAGAAAAAAATTGAAATGCAGCGCGGCCTGATCGTAGCGCAGGGCAAACAGGTTGCTGTCGGCAAGGGAATATGTTTCGGGAAGGCGGTTTTCTATGGCCTGTTGCAAGATGGTGTCGGCGTTTGCTGCATCGGTTCGCGAATTGGACCACAACAAATATTCCTTGATCTCCGCTATTTTCCGATACTTCCTCACCGCAATGTTGTTCTGTACCACCGCATGGTCGTAGGGTTGCTCGGCGCGGTACATCGGCGCAGAGCCAAGCGGCGGCTCCGGTGTAAGGCGGAACCACAGGGCAGCCCCGAACAGCAGCAGCCCGACGCCTAGCAGACTGATCGCCCAAATCAAATCGCGGGTAAAAAAACGCCGGGGCGCCGGCACAGACAACACGCCGGCCAGATCGTGCGGCACGCCGGGCGGCAGTTCTTTTTCGGAAATTTCCTGCTGCACCAACTGATCCAGTTCGGCGCGGTGGCTGCCGTCGAGCAGGCCCACGGCGCGAAGTTCGCGCAGGATTTGCCGGCGGGACTCGTCGCGGGGGGCCAGCGCAAATTCCTGCACGGCGAGGCCGACGCGGCGCTCGGTGTTGGCGAAGCCGTTTTTCACCCACTCCGGCACCTCGCGCAGGGTTTCGGCCACGGCTTCGCGGGCAGTTTTTTCGTCGGCAGGGTCGAGTTCGCGCAGGAAAGCGAGGCGCAGGTGGTCGTCGGTCTGGTTGGCACTGAGCCAGGGAATGCGGGTGAGCCGAAGCAGCCGGTCGTGGGTCACTTCCACGCCGATGGCCCGCCCCACGGCGAGAGTCAGCGCCCAGTCCGGCTGGGCATTCACGGCCAGCGCGCGTAGCCAACGGTAGGCCTCAGGGTCGTCGTTCAGGAAAAACCGGTGGTCGGCGGGGCTTTGCCAGGTATTAAACCGGGGATTGGCCTCGTTGCGCAATATGCGCAGTGCAGCGCGGTGCCGATCAAACGGCCCGGGTGCGTACTCTTCCGTGCGGTCGAGCGTCAGCAGGCCTTCGAGCATGCCGTCGGTGTCGGCGGGGTAAAGCAGGAATGCCGCGTGCAGCAGTTTTTCCTGAAATGCCCAAGCGACCGGCGGTTCGGGCGTGAGCAAGAGCCGGCGGGGCCAGCGGGCAAAGTCAGTCAGCAGGCGAGCATTCAGTGTCGGCGGCTGGTTGGCGGGTGTCTGCACAAGGTGGTGGGCGTTGCCCACAAGCACCAGGCGACAACCCGGGTAGCGGCGCTGCAACTCTGTCAGGCTCAGGCCCTCCGGATGGTCGTCGTTGCGAAAGCGGTCGAAGTGTCCGTCGTGCTCAAAAAAAACGGCGGGCACATCGCGGCGGCGCAGGAACGCGGAGAGGCGGGCAAAAAGCAGCCCCTGCTGGTCGCGCGGGTCGCGGCGTTCGAGCAGAAACAGGTAGGCTGCCGGCAGGGTGTCGGGGCGCTCGCGCAGTACGGGGAATCCGGCATTGTCAATGGTGGCGCGCACGCTGGCGGGCAGGTCGAGGCTGCGGCGCAGGCTGTCCTCACGGCGGTGCAACACTTCGGCAATGCGGAAAAAATCGCGCGGCACGGTAATCTTGTGCTCCTGCGCCGGGTAGGGAATGTGGTACGGCCCGTCGTCGAGCACAGCGTATTCGCGCTCCAGTTCGGCGGTGGTTTTTTGCACCGGCTTTTCGTTGCGCCGGCGCCACCAGCGCCGCAAAAACCAACTCCCCGCCAGCATTGGAATCAGCAGCAGCAGCCACACCCAGGTGCGCAGGCGATAGATGGTGCGCGGTTCGTCTTCGTACAGGGGCAGGAGGGCGAGGTAAGGTTTGTCGGAACCGACTGTTATGGTTGCCACGCGCCGGGCAAAGCAGGACGCTTCCTGGCCTGGCCGAAAAACAAGGGCCTGCACCGTTTGCAAGCCGGTATTTTTGAACCGGATCGTCGCATAATCGCCCATCGTCAGGGAGTCGCCGTCGGGAGAAAACCACTTGATGAGGCAACCGGGTTCGGGGGCGTTCAAACGAAAGGTGTACGGCTTTTCAGTCAGTAAGTCTCCTTCAGGTGCTATTACCTGGCCTGCCTCGGGAGGGTTGGAGCAATAAATCAGAAGCCGGACGGAAGCGGTCAACAAACCGGCTTTCGGGTGCCGGGCGCTGAGTTCAAATATCTTCTCCCGGCCCTGTCCGCTTATGGGCCAGGCGAGGTGATAAGCACTGGAATCAACGAATTCTTCGGCGCCGGTTTCGGCATCCAGCACACGCCAGCGGAACAGGCTTGAGTCAATACCACCACTCTCGTTCCGAATGTGCAGGGTGTCATCTCCGGGTTGTTGCAGACCATCACGCACCCGCACAAAAACATCGGATTCCGGAGAATCAGGAATTACAAATAGCAAAATAGCAATCAAGGCGAGCAATGGCAGCGCCCACCGGAATCGTTTCCGGAACGGTTTAGCCGGCGGTGACACCGGCGGCAGTTTGGGTACATCAGGTTTAGGATCGTCGTAGCGTTTTTCCCAGGTATTCCACTCGGCTTCGCATTCTTTCCGAAATGCCTCGAACACCTCGTAAAACTTTACCTGTTCGCGCTCGGAGCGCGCTACAAACGGCGCAAGCAGGTACTTCAGGTTCTGAAATTCGGCGGGATCGAGGAAGCGGTCGCCATGTTTTTCCAATGCCCGCAACAGCCGCACCCGGCGCTTGGTGTCCAGCGCGAAACCCTCTTTTTCCAGCAAGAGCAGGAACTCGTCGAGCGGTAAAAATATGTGTGCGGA
>CAYMQY010000233.1:0-2564 GCA_964392655.1 uncultured Saprospiraceae bacterium | reverse complement strand
ACAGCCTCCAAATCCTCCTGCGTCTTGACCAAAAAGGACAGGTTGTGCTGGAGCAGTTCGCGTTGCCGGGTGTCGTTTTGCTCAAAATAGTTTTTCAGGCCGAGCAGGCGCAGCCAGGCAATGAGTTCGGCGGTGGCGGGTTTCTTGCGCACGGATTTGTCGCGGGCGTCGAGGAAAAACCGGATCAGTTGGCCGTAGGCGTTTTCGGTGGCAGGGGTGATGACACCGAGTCGTTTTTGCACGATTTTGCGCAAATCGTCGGCATTCGGGAATTCGATGTGGAAAAATGCGCAGCGGCGCAGAAATGGCTCCGGCAGGTTTTTTTCGGAATTGGAGGTCAGGATAACGAGGATTTTCGCTCCTCCGGCTTTTTCGAATGCGTTGTTCTCCGTCAGTTCGCGGATGCGAAAGCGGTATTTTTCGATCTCGTCGAGGATGTCGTTGGTGAAATCGCGAGGAGCCTTGTCCACCTCGTCTACCAGCACCACAGACTGCCGGGGCGCTTCGGGCAGTTCGGTCAGAAACGGCGGCGCCGGCTCCGGACGGCCCTTGCTCATGGCGATGGCCAGACCGAGCGCCTGCAGCGTAATGTAGTCGGCGGGGTTTGCCGTGCGGCCGTCTCGCAGGTTGGCGGCTTGAAAGTGCGACAGGGCATCGTAGGTGTAAAACAGGTCGCTGGCCCTCGAGGTGGTTTTGGTGTGAAACAGCAGGGGCAGCGGGTGAAAGTCGGATTTCCCGGCGCCGAGGTGCCAGGTCGCCCAGTCGGCCAGCGTGGTTTTGCCGGTGCCGGGTTCGCCGGTGAGCAGCAGGGGCTGTTCGAGGTCGTATGCCCCCTCGACGGCGTATTGCAGGCCGGGAGGCATGATGTACCCTTCGGCGATTTCGCGTGAGCGTTCGAGTGCCAGTTCTTCGGCAGTTTTGGCGGCGGTTGATTGTGCGTTTTTTGCCATGGTGTCGGGTGATATACACAGGGCTGTCGCCCTGCGGTGGTGAATGGCGCCCTTTCAGGGCTTTGAGTGGGGCTTCAGGAGCCGTTGTACTGTTCGATGAGTTGCTTCAGGATGAGTTCGATTTCCAGCATGTCTTTTTTGTCGAAGGCGCCGAAGTGCTTTTCGGTCATTTGCTCCTCGTCTTTGCCGGCTTCTATAAGCGGCTCGTGCTCGGGCAGCGAAAACCACTCGGCCACGTCGCGACGGGGCACGGCTTGTAGTTCGGGCAGGGGGATGCCGTGACGTCCGTCGTCAATGGCGCGTTTCACTTCCTTTTGCACCGACTCGCGCACCTCGCTCTTCGTGTATTCGATGCCGAAAAAGAAAATAAAGCGCGGGGCGGTCGGCGGCAATTCGACGGAACAGAAGTTTTCGATAAAGTGCAGCACGGCGGCGGGCGTGAACTCGACGTGCCAGTTGAAATCGTCGAGCGTAAGCAGCAGGATGACCGTGTCGGCAGCGCCGAAATCTCTCAGGCAGGCACTTTTGAGCAGATCGGCCAGGGTGCATTGGGCGCTCGGCGCGGTCATGTCGAGGCTGAACGCGGTGAAAATTTCGCGGATCAGGTTGATGCGGTTCATGGCCGCCGACTCCGAAAACCGGGGCTTGATCTTGCGGTATTTCCACTTTTTACCCGCCGTTTCGCCCTCGGCGGGCTGCGCATCCCAGGCGAATTGTTTGCCCGCAATCTCGTGTCCGTAACGCAGCGACAGGCTGGTGTGCGCCTGCCGGGCGTCGCCGTACAGGTAGAAATACAGTTTTCGGGGAGGCGGCGGCCCGTCGAGGAAAATGGGCAGAAACACTGCGTCTTGTGCGCTGCGGTTGCAGAAAAACGCGCGGTGCCCGGGGATGGATTTTCCGGGCGTGCTGTATGGCGTTTTGCGGGGCGTGACGGCGCCTTTAAGTTCGAGCCGGTGCAGATCGGACGCCACTTTGGCCGCCAGGTTGTCGGGTGTGGTGAACGTGCTGTACACCAACTGACCGATCTTTTTCTTAAAATCGTCTAATTTCAATTTGGCCTCGTACTCTACAAATTTGGGCGGCCAGGGGGCATTGTCGTCGAGGAGGTAGCACAGGCAGGGTTTGCCGAGCACGCGGGCATGGTCGAATTCCATTTCCGTGATGGAGCGCGTTTCGCCCTCGGGTATCCAGCCGTAGCGCATGGCGTAAATACCCACCAGCACATCGGCCTCCTCGATGGCTTCGAGGCAGACATCCACCGGATCGTCGGGCCGGCTGCCGAAATATTTCATGTCAATGCCCAGTTCGCCCGCTTGCATGATGGCGTCGAATACCGCCTTGCGGTGCTCCTGCAAGTCAATGGACGTGGAACTGATGAAAACCTGTAGGCGTGCCATCCGGCGGATTAGTTGTGGCGAACGGAAGCGGAATGCTTCGTTTCGAGGGGCTAATGTATTGACAAATAGGGCGGTTGTGGCTCGAATGGGTGATATTTTTTCCTGAATGCAGGAACTTGGGCTACCCACCGCAGGGTTTGATTTCACCACAGATTCCTCAGATTTTCACAGATTCATCCGTAAAAAATCTGTGAAAATCTGTGGAATCTGTGGTGAA
>CAYMQY010000232.1:0-6947 GCA_964392655.1 uncultured Saprospiraceae bacterium | reverse complement strand
ATCGGAGTAAGAAACTTCAAAACCGGTCGGTCCACAATCATCGGCATTGTCGGATACCGAAGCGCCGCCGCCGAGATTATTGAAATCATCATACGTCATCGGGTTCGGCGGGAGCGAGTTGGTGTAGTCGTCCAGACACAAGAGTGTTTGCGGCGCCGGGCAAACGATGTTCGGCGGCGTGCAGTCGGCGATGTAGATCGCGAAGGGCAGCGGAGCGCTTCGGCCCGGGCCACCCTGTATGGGGGGCACGTTCGTTTCACGGGTCACCCATACATTGATGGTACGACCGATGTCCGTGCAATCCACATCATAATCGGCGTCGGCCGGTGTGAGCGGATTGTTCGCAGCCGCATTTTCCCAGACCCGAACGATGGTGCAACATGTCCCGTTGGACGAAGACGTGTAGCCACCCATCAGTTGGGAGGTGATTTGCCCCGTGCCCTGTGAGTTCAGGCAGAACGTGATCTCTGCCGGCATACCCACAGGCGGCATTGGCGTCGGCAGGTTGGCGAAGCTGATGTCACAGCTCACACCAGCACACGGCTGGGCGTAAGCAATGTTTGTCCCTACAAACGACAAACAGAGCAACGTCGCAACAGCGGGTAGCGCGGACATTGTTCTGCTTGAAAAAAGGGATGCCACATTGCTCATCACACGGCTAAAGCCGGGCGTGGAAGCCTCGTAGACTTTTTTCATGAGATTGATAATTTTGTTAAAGTTATTATAGATAAAAATCGAGAAATTCCGAATCACTGTGGATTAAAGTAAAATTGGCATTGTCGGTTTTAGGAACCGGGTACGTCATCTTTCTGACAAAGAATCACAGCACCACAAAAATAGTGCCTAACAAAACTGGAAAACCTGAAGACAATATTCCATCGCCTTTCACCTTGCGAAGGTATGCGTTTCCCCTAAATCCAGCTTCATCCCCCCCAAAGATTCTTTAAATATTTTTTTCAGATGGCGGGCACATTTCGTTTTCGGCTGTACAGGCGCGCTTTCTGGCTTTTTATGGATATACGGGAACCGTATGGGTCTGACTTTTTTTCATATTTCAGGCCAAAATACGGGCGTAGGGCAAGCCTGCAAGGCACGTCTGGATGTGGAAAATTATGTGGAAATTTTTTCTAAATTTTTTTCAAATCTGGCGACTTTTCCGAAGGCTCGGGTAGCGCAGTTGCAACTTGCGGGGCTGTAGTGCACCGCCTGCATAACGAAGAGGCGGCCGACCGGCCATCCCACCGCAGATCGGACGGATTTCTACGAAATGACAAAAATGCGTGGGGCAAGATTGCGGTCAATCCAGAAAGTACGTCAGGGAAGCCCGAAGCGCACTGGTGCGGATGCCGGGGCCAGGCTGCACGAAGTCAATGTAGTCGTACAGGTTTTTTAACCCGAGGTAGTAGCGGATGTTTCCGCGCCACCGGCCTTCGCCAAGGGCAAGTCCGACTGCGGCCCCGTAGTCCAGGCCGGAGAAGGCGTCGTTGAGGTCCACCGCCCGCATGGCGTTGTTGATGTGCACGTAGTCCAGAATCATGAGTTCCCGCTGCGAACGGTTCAGCGCGTTAAAGTTGGCGCCCAGAAATCCGCCCGCCTGAAGCAGTACGGGTATGTCGCGCCCCGGCCGAAAGCCGACGAAGAGTGCCGTCTCGAAGGAGTAGTAATAATAGGCGTAGGTATGTTCTTCCGGCTTCTGCTCCGCACGGAAATAAACAGCCCGCGCTTCGGCGCCGCCGAGGCTTAGCACAATCTCCTGGTTCAACTCCAGCATGTCGCCCGGCGCCACTGCGAAGGAACAGCCGATGAGCGGCGCAATTCGCCCCACCGACGTGGTGAACCGATCCGAGTGCAAGGTGGAATAATTCACGCCGGTGGTAAAACCCAACTGGTAACGAATCTGCGCTTCCGCACCCACGGCGGAAAAAAATACGAGGAGCAGGACGAGCCGAAAGCGGTGTTGCATGATTTGAGCAGGTTGAGCTGGTTGAGCTGTTTGAGCTGTTTGAGCTGTTGGAGCGGGTTGTGCGGGTTCACACACCGCCCAACCCGCTCAACCCGTTAAACCCGCTCAACCCCCATAATTATGTTTTTGAATGTACCTTAAAATACTGGATCGGGATCACCCCTTCGAAGAAGGCCTTGCCGACGAGCGCGCCGGCGCAACCAATAGCCTGGAGTTCTTCCAGATCGGAAACGCTGCTTATGCCTCCGCTGGCAACCAACTGAATGTCGGGAAATAGCCGAAGCAGGTCACGGTAGAGTTGTACCGCTGGCCCGCCGAGTTCGCCGTCGCGGGCGATATCCGTCACCGAGACTTGCCGCACCCCGAGGTTGGTCAGGCGGGTCATCAGGTCGAACAGGTCGAAAGTGGTTTGATCCACCCAGCCATGTACCGCCACCATGCGGTTGCGGACATCGGCGCCTACCAAAAATCGGTCGGCGCCGAAACGCTCCACCCAGGCGCGAAACTCATCAGGCGCCAGCACGGCCACACTACCGACGGAAAACATCTGGGCGCCGGCATCCCACACCTGGCGCAGGGCCGGAATGGAACGCAAGCCGCCGCCGTAGTCAATCTCAAGTCGGGTGCGTGCCGCAATTTGCTCGAGGATGTGCAGATTTACGGGCCGCCCCTCGCGGGCGCCATCGAGATCAATGATGTGCAAGCGCCGGATACCCGACGCTTCCAGTTCGCGGGCAAGGTCGAGCGGATCGCTGGGGTATTCCGTTTTTTGATCAAAGTCGCCCTGCCGGAGCCGGACAAGCCGACCGTCCATCAAGTCGAAGGAAGGAATGATGTGCATGGTCTTAAGTTTTGAGTTTTGGGTATTCGTGCCACAGAGGCTCATGGAGTTTTTAGCGGCTCACAGAGTTTGTTTGTCATTCCGAAGGAAACCGTCCGCTCTTATTCGGCAAAAAAACGCTGTGAGCCTCCGTACCCTCTGCGAGCCTCTGTGACACTTCGATCTCGGGATCAAACACGCCGCCGTAAAACACCGCGCCAAATGTAGCGCACATCCGGCACTTGAAGAAATCGTTATTTACCCGGCATTTCACCGCCAAGGTCATTCCGGGGGAGTACCTTTGTTGACCGATTTATCCCTGGTTGCATTATCCTGACACATTTATGAAACAAACACTGCCCTCCTTTCTCCTTTTTCCCTTTGTCATTTTTGCAATTTCCATTTCACGCTTGAATGCCCAATGCCCTGTCGTAGAGGCGGTCATGGTGGATGCCTGCGGGCCGGAATCGTTCAACGAATTTATCATTATCCACTCCGGCGCAGGTTTTAACACCGCAAACCTTATGGTGGACTACGATGCGAACAACAACGTAATCGGCCCGCCCAACAACGACATCAACATGAACATGGACAACTGGCCTGCCGATCCCACCCCCTGCGGCCTCACTACGGGCAATATCGGCGCCTTCACCGGCTGCCCGAACCTGATCGCCGTAGGCTCGGGCGCCAACATCCCCGCCAATTCCATCGTGGTACTGCAAACCAGCGCCGGCTCTACGGCCAACCTGTACAACTTTGCTGCGCTGTGCGGCGCCGGGCAGTGCGTGTACGTCATATCCAATTCCTGCGTCCGCACGGCAGGCGCATTCTCGAATGCCGGAGCGGGCACCCGCACCACCACTGTTTCGTTCGGCGCCGGCTGCGATTACAGTTTTACCTACGACCGTGCCGCCCTGAGCAATGCCAACGGCGACTATTTCCTGCCCGTCTCCGGCGCCTACGGCAACGGCGGCTGCACCGTGCCCCCCACCTCGCCGGCTCCTATGCCGCCTGTAATCAACCCCATCGCCAATGTCACGGTGTGCGGATCGTACACCCTGCCGCCCATCTCCGGCACCAACCTTACCCCCAACGCCGCCTACTTTACCGGCACCAACGGCTCCGGCACCCAGTATAATCCTGGCGACGTGATCACCATGACCACCACGCTTTACGCCTTCGACAGCAACGGCCCCGGCTGCTCCGATCAGGAGCAATTTACCGTGACCATCACGCCGGCTCCGACCGTCAACCAGCCCGCCGACGTCACCGTATGCGCCAACGCAGCGGTCAGCGTCCCCATCACCGGCACCCCTGGCGCTACATTCCCCTGGACCAATTCCAACACGGCCATCGGCCTGGGAGCAAGTGGAACTGGAAACATCAACTTCACCGCCGCCAACGTGACCGGCCAGCAAATGGGTACCATCACCATCACACCTGTTCAGGGCGCTTGCACCGGAACTCCGGTTTCGTTTGGCATTACCGTCAACCCGGCCCCGCAGGTGGATGATCCGGCCAACCAGACGGTGTGCGCAGGAGCCACCGTAAGCGTCACATTTACAAGCCCTTCTGGAAACCCGACCTACAACTGGACAAACAGCAATTCCGGCATCGGCCTCGGCGCCTCAGGTAGCGGAAACATCAATTTTACCGCCGCCGGAGTATCCAGTCCCACCACGGCCACCATCACGGTGACCCCCGTCGAAAACGGCTGCACGGGTACGGCGCAAACGTTCACCATCACCGTCAATCCGGCGGCTACGGTCAACCAGCCGGCAAACGTAACGGCCTGCGCTGGTCAGCAAGTGACGGTCAATTTCAGCGGTTCCTCCGGCGCCACCTTTGCCTGGACAAACTCCAACACCGCCATCGGACTAGGCGCCTCGGGTAGTGGAAACCTGAATTTCACCGCTGCCGGCGTGTCCGCTCCCGAAACCGGCACCATCACCGTCAACCCCACCAGCCCCGCCGGCTGCCCGGGCACACCCGTGAATTTCACCATCACCGTCAACCCCGGCCCGACCATGAATGATCCTGCCGACCAAACGGTGTGCCCCAACACCCCGGTCAGCGCAGTTTTTTCCAGCCCGAACGGCAACCCATCCTACGCCTGGACGAACAGCAACACCGCTATCGGCCTCGGCGCCGCCGGCAACGGAAACATCAACTTTACTTCGGCAAATCCGGCCACACCACAAACCGGAACCATCACCGTCACACCTTCGGAAAACGGCTGTACGGGCACCCTGCAAACGTTCACCATCACCGTAAATCCTGCGCCGCAGGTGAATGACCCGGCCAACCAGACCGTGTGCGCCGGTGCCACCGTAAGCGTCACGTTTACAAGCCCTTCGGGAAACCCGACCTACGCCTGGACGAACAGCAATACTGCCATTGGACTGGACGCAAGCGGTAGCGGAAACATCAGTTTCACCGCCGCAAACCCGGCGACGCCGCAAACCGGAACCATCACCGTAACCCCTTCGGAAAACGGCTGCGCGGGCACCGCCCAAACGTTCACCATCACCGTGAATCCTGCAGCCAATGTGAACCAGCCCGCAAATGTCACAGCCTGCGCCGGGCAACCCGTGGCGGTCAGTTTCAGCGGCTCTACCGGCGCTTCATTTGCCTGGACAAACTCCAACACCGCCATCGGTCTCGGCGCCTCGGGCAGCGGAAACCTGAACTTCACCGCCGCCGGCGTATCCGCCCCTGAGACAGGTACCGTCACCGTTACCCCCACCAGCCCGGCAGGCTGCATCGGCACGCCGGTGAGTTTCACCATTACCGTGAATCCCGGGCCTGTGATGGATGACCCCGCCAACCAGACCGTGTGTGGAAACGAAGCCGTAAGCGTCACGTTTACAAGCCCTTCGGGCAGCCCGACATACTCCTGGACAAATAGTAACACGGCTATCGGACTCGGTGCTTCGGGCAGCGGGAACATCAGTTTTACCGCCGCCAATCCGGCCACGCCGCAAACCGCCACCATCACCGTGACGCCCTCGGAAAACGGCTGTACGGGCACGGCGCAAACATTCACCATCACCGTCAACCCACTGCCCACCGTGACCCCGCCTGCCAATATTGTCGCCTGTGCCGGGCAAGTTGTGGTCACCAATTTTAGTGGAACCCCCGGCGCTACATTTTCCTGGACGAACTCCAACACCGCCATCGGACTTGGCGCTTCTGGCAGCGGAAATATCAGTTTCAACGCGGCAAACGTTGGCAGTCAGGAAGTTGCCACCATCACCGTTACACCCATGCTCGGCGCCTGCACCGGCACTGCGGTCACCTACACCATCACCGTAAATCCGGGGCCGACCATGAACCCTGTCGCCGACGAGATCGTATGTGCCGGCGACAACGTCAGTGTGGTGTTCAGCAGCCCTTCCGGCAACCCGACCTACTCCTGGACCAACTCGAACACGGCTATTGGTTTACCCGCAAGCGGCGTCGGAAACATCAATTTCAACGGCGCCAACGTGCCCGCCACCCAGACGGGCACCATCACCGTCACGCCCACACTTGGCGGCTGTACCGGCACACCGGAAACGTTTACCATCACCGTGTCGCCGGCGCCCACAATGGGCCAGCCGGCCAATGCCGTAGCCTGCGGCGGCTCTACGATCAATATTGCTTTTGCCGGCTCGCCGGGCGCCGTTTTTGAATGGACAAACTCAAACCCGAACGTCGGTTTACCCGCCAACGGAACAGGAAACATCTCGTTCGTTACCGATAATCCTGCCATGCAGGAGGTGGCTACCATTACCGTAACACCGGTAATCGGCGGCTGTCAAGGCCCGTCGCGCACGTTCACCATCACGGTCAATCCGGCGCCGACTGTGAATCCACAGGCCAATCTCGCTGTTTGTGGCGGTGATGCCATCGAGGTGGTGTTTTCCAGCCCAAACAATCCGACGTATAGCTGGACCAACAGCAATACCGCCATCGGCCTGCCCGCTTCCGGCACCGGTATCGTCAGTTTTACGTCTGCCATTGTAGCCACGCCGCAAACGGCTACCATTACCGTCACGCCCACCCAAAACGGCTGTACCGGGCCTACAGAAACGTTTACCATCATCGTAAGCCCCAGCCCGACCGTCAATCCGATAGCAGACCAGACTACCTGTAGCGGGTTTCCAACCTCTTTTCCGCTGA
>CAYMQY010000231.1:0-6954 GCA_964392655.1 uncultured Saprospiraceae bacterium | reverse complement strand
GCAGCCGCAAGGCTTACCTCTCTTCGGGTTATTGGCACCTCAGCCACGCCCTGCAGCCTACCGATACGACGGTGTACAAACAGTACCAGCCGAAATGGCTGCGCTTCCGCGAAGACCAGACCTTCGACATCCTCATGGACGGGAAGGTGGCCGACACCGGTCGCTGGAACTGGGATGAGGCAAAAAACGAAATTTACCTGTCCTGCAAGGACCCGTACGTCAACAACACCTGGGTGGTCAACGACCGCGGCTTCGTGATGATCTGGAAAGGCAATACTGCAATCAATGTCACCGGCACCCAGATCAAAGTACAGGGGCACAAGGCGCTGCCGTGGAAGTGATGTGTGTGCTGCCTGCGCGTCAACCCCACCCCCATTTTTAATGAAACGAGCGACATGAATCTTTTTTCCAAACTGCTTTTGTCCGGATTCCTTGCAGCAGTAGTGCTGGCGGGGTGCCGAAACCAGCCTGCTCCACCCGTGACGACTGCCTCCCCTACCCCGCCGCCACTTCCCAAAGGACCGCCCCCGCAACCCGAATGGGCGCCGCAAAGTGTGCTGTACGAATGCAACGTGCGGCAGTTTTCGCCGGAAGGCAATTTCGAGGGTGTGCGCAAACAACTGCCCCGGCTGAAACGTCTCGGCGTGGACATCCTCTGGCTCATGCCCATCCACCCCATCGGCAAAGAGCGCCGCAAAGGGCCGCTCGGAAGCCCATACTCGGTGCGCGACTACTACGCCGTCAATCCCGACTACGGCACGCTCGACGACCTGAAAAAACTCGTGCAGGAAACTCATGCGCAAGGCATGAAACTCATCCTCGACTGGGTGCCCAACCATACGTCATGGGACGCCGCCTGGAAACAGCAGCACCCGGAATATTACTCGAAATACAACGGCGATTTCACGGTGCCGCTCAACGAACACGGCGAGCCGATCACCGACTGGAGCGACGTGTGCGACCTCGACTACGGAAACCCCGCCCTGCGCCAGGCCATGATCGGGGCCATGCAGTACTGGATCCGCGAATGCGACATTGACGGCTACCGGGTGGATATGGCCGGCCTCGTGCCCAACGATTTCTGGGCGGAAGCGCGCCCGGCGCTGGATTCGCTGAAAACCGTGTTCATGCTCTCCGAATGGCAGGACGAGCCGGGACATTTCAAAACCTGCTTCAACGCCAACTACGGCTGGAAATGGAAAGACGTAACCAAGGAAATCGGCGCCGGCAAACAAAACGCACTGGCTCTGGACACCTTGCTGCGTTTCCTGAACAGCACCTACCCGAACGGCTACTACCAGTTGTATTTCACCCAAAACCACGACGAAAATTCCCACAATGGCACCGAGGCCGAACTCTACGGCGCCTCTGCCGACGCATTCAACGTGCTGGCCTTCACCTGGCAGGGCGTCCCGCTGATTTACAACGGTCAGGAAGACGGACTTGCCCAGCGCCTCGGCTTTTTCAACCGCACGCCCATCCGGTGGAAAAAAATGGCCAAACAGGACTTTTTCGTCCGCCTCTGCGCCCTGCGCCACTCGAACCGCGCCCTGTGGGCCGGCGAGGCCGGCGGCGCTCTTCGGAAAATTCCGAACAACGCCGAGGAGCAGGTGTACGCATTCACGCGGGAAAAAGACGGCGACCGCGTGGTGGTGGTGCTGAACCTGAGCAAGGAGCGCACCTCGGTGACCCTGCGCCCCGGCAGTTCCGTGACCGGGCCGTATGCCAACGTATTCGGCAACGGCACACTCGAGTTGACACAGGAAATCACACTCGACCTGAAGCCCTGGGAGTATCTGGTTTTTTCAAACAAATAATGCAATCGAGGACATGGTAGCCGGCAACGCGTTTCATTTTCTGATGCTGTTTTTCCGGCTTTCCAAAGGCAAAAAAAGCCGGAAGAGCCGCTTCAAACGCGTATTTCTGATCATGGTGCGCATCCGGACGGCCTTCCTGCTGGGCGTTTCGGCCCTCTCAATCGGCATACTGGGCTACATGCTCATCGAAGGCTACAGTTTTTTCGATGCCTACTACATGGCCATCATTACGCTGGCGTCGGTGGGGTACGCTGAAGTACATCCGCTGAGCGACGCGGGCCGCCTGTTCACGTCGTTGTTTATCCTGATCAATGTCGGCATCTTTGCCTACGCCATTTCCACCATTACCAGCATTTTCGCGGAAGGCGGGTTTGCCAGGTTGCTT
Source organism: uncultured Saprospiraceae bacterium (assembly GCA_964392655.1). GTDB lineage: Bacteria > Bacteroidota > Bacteroidia > Chitinophagales > Saprospiraceae > M3007. The sequence goes on along the minus strand of CAYMQY010000231.1, from coordinate 4,752 downwards.
CACGATTTTCGTATGAATCAAAAAATAGAAAACCTCCGCGACCACGTCATCGTGTGCGGATTCGGGCGACACGCCACCGAGGTGGCCCAGGAGCTTTCCAAACAGGGCGTCCCTTTTGTCATCATCGAAAAAAAGGCGACCACCATAGACGAGTTGCGGCACTCCGGCTACCTCTACTTCGAAGGCGATGCTACCGAAGACGACGTGCTCATGGAAGTGGGCATTGACCGGGCCAAGGCACTCGTGGTGACCCTGCCCGACGACGCCGACAACCTGTTTGTCACCCTTTCGGCCCGGCAAATTAATCCGAAGTTGCGGATCATTTCCCGCGCAGGCAATTTGGCCGATGAAATCAAAATCCGCCGTGCCGGCGCCGACCATACCGTGGTGCCCGAGCAAATCGGCGGTTTTTACATGGCTACCCTCGTGAATAAACCCGATCTCGTGGAGTTTTTCACCCTGCTGTCCAACATGGGACCCAGCAATGTGGTGTTTGAAGAAATCGAAGTGGCACGTCTCTTGCCTGATATGCAGGGCAAGTCCATTGCCACCAGCGGGCTGGATCGAAAGGCGCGCATATCCGTTGTGGCAGTGCGACGACCGAACGGCCAATACGAACTCAATCCGCCGAACGACACTGTACTTCAGAGCGGTTGGCACATCGTCTTGTTGGGAAATCTGGAGCAGATGAACCAATTTAAACAAAATGCCCTGACTTCACACGCTTAACCAACTACCTATTCCACATACATTTGCCCCATCCAATTTTCCAGTCAACCAATCAACCAGTCAACCAATAAACCAGCCAACCAGTCAACCAATCGAACGTTCTGCTTTTGTAAAAAATGCCTTCCAACGACTCCTCGTACGGCCATCACCGGCTTTCCCTCGCCGGACTGATTATTACCCTGGGCATCATTTACGGCGACATCGGCACCTCGCCGCTTTACGTGATGCGTTCCATCGTCGGCGAGGGTATCGTGGATCGGGAAACCATCCTCGGAGCGGTCTCTTTGGTTTTCTGGACGCTCACTATCCAGACGACGTTCAAGTACGTGACGCTGGTGTTGCAAGCCGACAACAAAGGGGAAGGCGGTATTTTTTCCATGTACACCTTAGTGCGGCGGCGGCGCAAGTGGCTGCTGTATCCGGCCATGATTGGGGGGGCAGCCGTACTGTCGGAAGGAATGATTACGCCGCCGATTTCCGTTTCGTCGGCCATTGAGGGCATTGAATCCATTGAACAATTCCACGGGGCGCACATTCCGATCGTACAAATCACCATCGGGATCATCACCGCGCTGTTTATTTTCCAGCAATTCGGCACTGCTGCCGTGGGGCGCTTTTTCGGACCGGTCATGCTTGTCTGGTTTTCCATGCTGGGTTTTCTGGGCGCCGTCGAAACGGCGGGGCACCTGTCCGTCCTCCAGGCGGCCAACCCTATGCACGCCATCAACCTGCTACTCCATCACCCGAATGCCCTGGTGCTGATGGGCGCGGTGTTCCTGTGCACTACCGGCGCCGAGGCGCTTTATGCCGACCTTGGGCACTGTGGCAAACAAAACATACGAGTGAGCTGGGTTTTTGTCAAAACCTGCCTGCTGCTCAACTACTTCGGCCAGGCGGCCTGGTGCCTCGAATTTGAAGGTGCGCCGCTTCCCGCCGGTACGCCCAACCCGTTTTACGGCATCATGCCCGAATGGTTTCTGCCCTTCGGCATCGCCATTGCCACACTGGCGGCCATCATCGCCAGTCAGGCCATGATTTCCGGTTCGTTTACCCTCGTCAGCGAAGCCATCCGCCTCGGGCTGCTGCCCAAACTGACGGTTATTTTCCCTTCCAACCTGAAAGGCCAGTTGTACGTACCCGCCGTGAATGGCCTGCTGTGGGCAGGTTGTGTGTTCGTCACGGTTTACTTTCAGGAAAGCGCCCGGATGGAGGCGGCCTACGGGCTGTCGGTGACCATCACCATGCTCATGTCTACTATGCTCATGGCCAATTTCCTGATCATGCAGCGCGTGCATTCCGTGTGGATCTGGATTTTTCTGGTCTGGTACCTCTGTTTCGAGGGAGCGTTTTTCGCCGCCAATCTGCTCAAATTCATGGACGGCGGTTTCATCACCGTGGTCATCGCGTCGCTCCTGTTTGCACTGATGTACGTATGGGTGAGCGCCAAAAAAATCAAAAAACGCTTCATCCAGAACACCAAGATCAAGGACTACATGGACCAAATCATCATGCTGAGCAACGATGAAAGTGTGCCCAAGTACGCCACCAACCTCGTGTTTCTGAGCAGCGCCAAGTCGCCGGAAAAAGTGGAGGAAAAAATCCTGTACTCCATCCTGCAAACCCAGCCCAAACGCGCCGACGTGTACTGGTTTGTGCACATTGAGGTGACAGACGAGCCGTACACCATGGAGTACAAGGTGAAAATTCTGGCGCCCGACGACGCGTACAAAGTCACGTTTCGACTCGGCTTCCGGGTGGAGCAGCGCATGAACCTGTTCCTGCGCAAGGTCGTGGAAGATCTGCTCGAAAACGACGAACTGCACAACGAGTCGCGCTACCACGTCAGCCGTGCCGACATGCCCACGGGCGATTTCAAATTCGTGCTCATGCAGGAATTTCTTTCCCACGAAAACGACCTGCCCGTGCCCGAGCAAATCACGATGAGCATTTACCTCGGCGTGAAAAGTATCACGGCCTCGCCACAAAACTGGTTCGGTCTGGACAGCGACTCGGTGGAGATCGAAAAGGTGCCGCTCGTGCTGCGCCCGGTGAAGGATTTCCGCCTGCGGCGGGTGAAGTAGTTTTTTGGGAGCATATTGGGCTAAATTTCCGAATCCGCCTACCTTCGCCGTCAAATCACACACCTGTCATGGCAGATCAGAAAAAGATACTATTCGTGGTGGACGACGATCCGATGTTTTGCTCCATGCTCTCCGACCACCTCGAAGATCAGGGAAAATACGAAGTAGTCTCCTTCGGCACCGGCGAAGCATGCCTGGAGCGCCTGGGCGAACATCCCGACGCCATTATCCTCGATTATTATTTGGACAATAATGTTCCGGGCGCAAAAAACGGACTGGATATCCTCCGGCAAATCCACAAGGAAGTGCCGGAGCAAAAGGTAATCATGCTCTCGTCGCAGGAACACTACGGGGTGGCCCTGCAAACCATTGCCAGCGGCGCCGTCAGTTATGTCATCAAAGACCTGAAGTCCTTCGAGGAAATTGACGCATTGCTGAACGACCTGTAAGCAGGATTCTGGAATTGTTTTTGCCTCACCGTTTTTCCGGCGCCGAATACCTACCTTTGCGCCGCTTTTTCAGTTTTGAGTTTAGAGTTTTGAGTTTTGAGTTGGATAGACCCGCTCAGGACCTCCAACTCAAAACTCAAAACCCAAAACTCAAAACTTTTAAACATGCCCTAACTCTATACTTCCGAATCCGTATCCGAAGGCCATCCCGACAAAGTTGCCGACCAGATCAGCGACGCCATCCTTGACGAATTTTTGCGCCAGGACCCCAACTCCAAGGTTGCCTGCGAAACGCTGGTAACTACCGGACTGGTGGTCGTAGCCGGCGAAGTGCGCTCCGAAGCTTATGTGGACGTACAGGAAACCGCCCGCCGCGCCATCGAGCGCATCGGTTACACCAAAGCCGAATATCAGTTTGAAGCAAAAGGCTGCGGCGTTATCAGCGCCATTCACGAGCAAAGCCCCGACATTGCGCAGGGTGTAGACGTGGGTAAAAGCGAAAACGAACAAGGCGCCGGCGACCAGGGCATGATGTTCGGATACGCCACCAACGAAACAGACAACTACATGCCGCTGGCACTCGATCTGGCACATCGCATCCTGCGCGAACTGGCCGATATCCGCCACACCGGCAAACAGATGAAATACCTCCGCCCCGACGCCAAAAGCCAGGTGACCATCGAGTACTCCGACAAGCACGTTCCCAAACGCATTGACACCATCGTGGTGAGCACCCAGCACGACCCGGAAGCGACTCAGGAACGCATCGCGCAGGATATTCAGAAAATCGTCATCCCACGGGTGAAAAAAGCCCTGCCAAAACGCCTCCAGAAACTCTTCGGGCCGGATATCCGCTTCTACATCAACCCGACCGGCAAGTTTGTTATCGGTGGTCCGCACGGCGACACCGGTCTCACAGGCCGCAAGATTATCGTGGACACCTACGGCGGAAAGGGCGCACACGGCGGCGGTGCATTCAGCGGCAAAGACGCCTCCAAAGTGGACCGCTCGGCGGCGTATGCTACGCGCCACATCGCCAAAAACCTCGTTGCCTCCGGTCTGTGCAGCCAGGCCCTCGTGCAGGTGGCTTATGCCATCGGCGTGGCCCAACCCGTGGGCCTGTTTGTCAACACCTACGGCACTTGCAAGGTCAAAGGCCTCAGCGACGGGGAGATTGCACAAAAATTGATGAAAATCTTCGACCTGCGGCCGGCGGCCATCGTGAAACGTTTCGGACTGAAAAACCCGATCTTTTCCGAAACGGCTGCTTACGGACACTTTGGTCGCGACCCACAAAAGAAAACCGTTCAAATTGGCCTGAACGGCAAAGCCACAGCCCGCGAGGTGGAAACCTTCACCTGGGAAAAACTCGACGCCGTGGAGGATATCCGCAAGGCGTTCGGGATGTAACAAGTGTCACAGAGGCTCACAGAGTTTGAGAGGACACAGAGTTTTTTTGTCATTCCGAAGGAATCCGTCCGCTCTCAATCGGC
>CAYMQY010000230.1:0-7026 GCA_964392655.1 uncultured Saprospiraceae bacterium | reverse complement strand
AGCCGCCGTTCGAGTTCACGTGGCAGGTGTCGCAGGGCGCGCAGGTGCTGCTGGCCCGGCAGGTGACGACCGCCGAAAAGCAACTCGTGGTACTGGTGTGTCCGCAGGATTTTGATGTGCCGCCCGTACCGAACGGGGGGCTGCTGGGGTTTATGGTCAGTAATTTTGGGGATAAGGTGTGCTGGTGCGGGGAGTAGAGGGTATATAATTCCCACTTCTCCTGAAATTATATTCCGCATTCATACTTGCACGCGCCGAATGCACACCATACCTTTCGCCGCTCAAAGAACAAAATCCGATGACACAACCGCTTGCTTTGCTATGCTGAATGCCCCCGGCCCCGGTGCAAAAACCGGAGTCGGGGGCGTGTTTTTCACAGAGCTCTACCCTGCCTGAAAATCCGTGGATGCCGGAAACCACACAAAAAACGGGGCGCTTCCGAAAAGCCACACGAGTAGGGAAAACACTAAATCGAAAATTTTCTTAACCGATGGATGCACAAAAAGTAGACATGTTCATCATGGCCAACGGCAAGTTCTTCGAAGGCCACCTCATCCCGCAAATCCGGGAACGCTTGCTTCAATTAGACGACTCCCAGTGGGCCATGATCCAGGCGCTCCAGTTCAAAGACCCCACCACCAGCCTCATCGTATCGCTGCTGGGCGGCAACCTCGGCATTGACCGATTCCTGATCGGCGACACCGGCCTCGGCGTAGGCAAACTCCTGACCTGCGGCGGCCTCGGCATCTGGGCTATCATTGACTGGTTCATGATCATGGGCGCCACCCGGGAGAAAAACATGATCCGACTTCAGCAATCGCTGTATTGATGCCTGCCGGCAAAAACAACCTGTATTTTGTTTTGGCCGCCGCCTGTGTGGGCGGGTACGTCTGGCTTTACCTGAATCTCTCGATGCCCGATGCCATGAGCAAACCGAGCGTGGAGCTGTGCCCGATGAAGCAACTGACAGACGTACCCTGCCCCTCCTGCGGATCCACCCGGTCGGTGGTGTCCCTGTTGCAGGGCCATGTATCCGAAGCCCTGTACTGGAATCCCCTCGGCGTTGTGCTGGCACTCGGGCTACTCATCCTCCCTTGGTGGATTGCGTATGATTTTTTCAAAAAAGAACGGACGCTTCCCGCTTTCTACGAAAAAACGGAAGCCTTTCTGAGAAAGAAAAACGTGGCAGTAGCGTTCATCCTGCTCATTCTGCTCAACTGGGTCTGGAATATCTTTAAACACGTGTGATATGACACAATTCGCATACAAACCTGACGACCATGAGGCCGAAAAAGCCTCGAACAGTTACCTGATGTCGCTCATTGCCGTCATCGCGGGGCTGCCGCTGCCGATCATCAACCTGGCCGCCACCTTCATTTTTTACATGGGCAACCGCAACGGCACCTACTTCGTCCGATGGCACTGCACGCAGGCGCTTTTGTCGCAAGCCTCGCTCGTGCTCATCAACAGCACCGGTTTCTGGTGGACCATGTCCATCATTTTCGGCCCGGCCACGGTGACCAATTCGTATCTGGCGTACATCATTGCGGCCTTTACCTTCAACCTCGTCGAGTTTATCGTCACCATTTACACGGCGGTCACCGTGCGCAAGGGCGTGCATGTGTCCTGGTGGTTTTACGGCGACATTACCGACCTGATCTGCAAACCAAATCAAGCGTATGAAAAAAATATTTTTTCAAGGTTTTAGCCTCGTCGCACTGTTTTTTGCCGCCTGGTTCATCCTTCAGCAGGTGGACTGGATGGCAGTGTTCAAGGTCGAACAGGTGACCAGATCAACCGAAGAAAAACTCGGCGACCTGTTCTGGGAAATTTTCGGCAAAGAGGAAAAAGACCTGCGCGCGTCCGACATCATCGGGCCGGTGGACAGTATCCTGACCAAAATTTGCAACGCCAACGATATTGACCGCTCGCAGATCAAATTGCACGTTCTGAACAACGAGGAAGTTAATGCCTTTGCCCTGCCCAACAAGCACCTCGTGATTTTCAGCGGACTCATTCTCGCCTCCGAAAACGAGGCCGAACTGAGCGGCGTCATCGGTCACGAACTGGCCCACATCCAGCTGAACCACGTGATGAAAAAACTGATGAAGGAAGTTGGTTTGTCCGTGCTGATTTCCATGACCACAGGCGGCAGCGGCACCGAGATCATCCGCGAAACGGCCAAAATGCTTTCCTCCTCCGCCTTCGACCGCAAACTGGAGCGCGAAGCCGACATCAAATCGGTGGATTACCTGCTCAAGGCCGATATCCAGCCCGAGCCTTTCGCCGATTTCCTCTTCCGGCTCGGCCAGGACCAGCCCGAAGTGCTGAAAAACCTCACCTGGATCAGCACGCACCCGGAGTCCAAAGAACGGGCCGAGTACATCATCGAATACAGTCGTGGAAGATCAGACGGCGGCAAACCGGTGCTCGGCAAGGAAGCCTGGGACGCGCTGCAACAAACGCTGGGCGAATTGCAGTAGCCGCACAGACTACTTTTTCGGCGCCTGCCAGTTTATCTTGCCGGACTTGTCCGTCACACCCGGCTTTTGCTTCCCGAAGAGCCGGTACAGCACGTATTCGCCAATCGGCAAAAGCAGGAACGGCAGGAAAAAAATCAGCAGACCTGTGTACTTGAGCGAGAAAAACACGTCGCACTGCCGGTGCAGCGCCTTTGGCAATCCGGCAAACGAGTTTCCAGACGTGCGTCGTGCTGCCCGCAGGTCATTGGCCACGGCGAGCGGCTCGCGCACGGCATACGAGATACCTAATTCATCGAGTGCGTATTGTACCACCGTCCTGTTGATCAGCCCGAAAAACTCATACGCATACGAGCCTTTTTCCGCTCCAATTCGCGTGGCTACTTCCTCGGCAAGCACTTCATCCACCTGCTTGTCGAGGTGTCGTTCCCACGGAATTTCGGGCACAAGTGCCAGCGCCTGGTTCAGGTATTTTTGGCCATAGTCGGCCAGCGGTTTGGCGGTGTCGTCAATGAATCGTTCGGCGCATACATGTCCGGCGTAAAACGACCCGAAGGAACCGCCGATCATCGCCAGCAGGAGCGGAATGTAGGCGTAGTTCAGTCCTGCCAGTACCCTCCAAATCCCGTGCGAGCGCCGGAAAAGCCCTTTGCTGCCCGCCACAGATACGAAAACGATACCGAGCATGAGTCCCAGAAAAGCCAGCGACGCGCCGTATTTGACGAAGGTGAAAAATGCTGCACCGGTCTGGCTGAGGATTTCGGAGAGGAGCCATTTCAGATTTTCCATGATGAAATGAAATTGACAAGGTGAATGGTAATGTTATCTGCCGGCTTTCGGTAACAGCGTCAAATTTAGCAGCAGAAACCTGTATCCCGTCTCGCGCGGATTTCGATATCGGTTATTTCACCCGGCCTTCCACCCTGGCCTCGTCGGCGCCGGTGATGGACACGGCTACACCTGCCTTGCCCGAATCGAGCGCAGTAGCGATAGCGTCCAGTTCGCCGGTATGCACGACTTCATACCGGGCCACTCCGCCGGAGAAACGCTTGGACACCGACTTCACGCCTTTGCAAGTTTTCAGGTAGGTTTCCACTTTACCTGCGGTAGAAAAAGAGGCGTTGTCGAGCACGATCTCGGACGTACGTTCGCCGTTTCCACCGCCTTTTACGATGCCTGTGGTCTCACAGAGCGTGTTCACGAAGTAGGCTCCCATCAGGGCACCCGCTTTGCGCAAGGCCGCTTTACCGGCCACGAGTTCGGAATTGTCCAGCCCTCCGGCGTGCCTCCCGTCGGCGGCAAGGATTTGCGCGTTGCGCGTGTACACGGCGCGGGCCTCTACACGGGCGCGGCAGGTTTGCATTCCGTTTTGCAATCCCGTGCTTTCGCTGAACGCCTCACCGAAGATGATGATGTCGGCGCCGAAACGCTTGCCGATGCTCGAGGCCGCGGCGGCATCCTGGTTTTTGACGGCCTTGCCCAATTCCTCGCTATCGCGAATCGCCTTGTACACCGAGGGGTCAAGCACTTTGAACCCGGCTTCGATAAGTGTTTTGATGATTTCAGTTTCACCGGCGGGATCGGGAACGCGGCGCGTGATGTGTACCTCCGGGATGACGACCATGACGGTGGGGCTGCCGCCGTTTTGCGTGAGCGGGCATGTGGCGCGATCATACTTGAGCGCTGCTTCATTGGCCTTGGGTTTGTAGGACTGGATCAGGTCTTTTTGCCCGACGATGAGGCCCACAGCCTCCAGAATGGCTTTTTCTACGGCATCTTCCATGGCTTTGCTGCCGAATTTGGCCACGTCTGTGTTGAGTATCCGCACTTCCGGCTTTGTCACTTTTTTATTGACAGACTCAGACCAGAGGACTTCCCGGGTTTGCGGATCCACAATTTTCAAAATAAAACCGATGTGGGCCTTGTTGTTTCCTATCCCGAGGATGTGCATTTTTTCTTCGAGAAACTCGGTCACTTCGCCGGTGACGATCAGTTGAGCGCCTTTCATTTTACCGGCTTCAGGGCCGGAGCCGTCTGTGGCGCCGGTTTGGTTGAACTTGATCTCCTCCATGGCGCCACCAACTTTGCCGAGGCTTTCCAGCACATTGAAGCACTCGGTCTTGTTAAGCGCGTTGGTAAGCATGGAGCCGAGTTCGTTGCCCACCACGCCCTGTGCGCTGCTTCGGGTGATGTCGAAACTCGTGACGGTGATGCGCGGGCGTTGTTCGCGGGGCAGACCCTTGCAGGTGGCCGGCACTTTTTCCACCGAGTTCTTTTGGGCGCATGTAACGCCGACAGGTACAAATAAAAAGAAGGAAAAAAGGGCGACGAGATTCAGAATGGAGGTGCGCATGGTGTTTTTCTTTTGAACGTGATGAATGAAATCCGGCGGTTTTGTCGCGCCGTTTGACAGGTAGTACCCGCAGGCGCGCCGCCGGTACCCATCTGCCGGATAATTTTTTTGAAATTATTTTTCAGCCGGGCTATTTTGCAGCATTGTTCCATAACCAATGCTGCTTGCCGATGCGTTTCTCCCGTGACTTGCCCTTCTGGCTTAGCCTGTTTTTATTACCTGCTTTTGCCGAGGCACAAATCATCACGCCGGTTCATGAAGAAGCACTGAGGATGTATTACAGCCTTGAACCCCGGGGGACGAGTATCGAAGACTCAACCTCTTCGACAACCTGCGTTTTGGCCGATACCGCAAAAGCAGAAGAATTAATGCGCAAAGCCGCTTTGTGGCTTGCCTCAAAGAAATTCGCCCATGCCAGAGAAGCCGCTGAAAAAGCCACCGCGATTTACACGCAACTGAACATTGAAAATGAAAAGGCTTTATTTGCCTGGAATGCACTAAGCAAGGTTTGTTATTACACCGAAAACTACAACCGGGCACTGGAAGCCGGCATTATTTCTGCCGCTATTTGCCGGAAAATTTACCCCGAAACACACCCCGACGTTTTAACATCATACAACAACCTCGGGGTGTTGTACTCCAAAACAGCCAACCACGATAAAGCGATCGAATGCCTGGGCAAAGCACTTGAACTGAGCTTGCTGCTACCCGATGCTTGTGCCGGCGGACTATTGAATATCTACAAAAACATCGGCACACAATACATGCACAAGGCACAGTATACCAAGGCGCTGGAATACTATGAAAAAGAATACCAGATGGCCGTGCAATGCAACATGGAAGTCAACTGGGCTATGGTAGGTGTATTCATTGACCTCGCTTCGGCTTCCGGTAACCTGGGAGATTTGTACAAGCCAATTGAGTATCTGGAAAAAGGCGCCGCACTTGTTGAGCAACTCGGCACTCCGGTTAGCCCGGCTCACATTGAAAATGCAATTGATTGTTTTGACAACCTTGGGGCCGCATACGGCGAAGTTTACCAAACGGGCAAAGCGAAACTTTCCTATGAAAAATCTTTGAGTATGAAACTGAAATACTGGCCGACTAACTACATCAGCATTTCCAATTCGTACAACAATCTGGCAACCAACCTGCGTGGCAAAGGCGATTACAAGAATGCAGTCCGGCACCAGGAAAAAGCCATCAAGATACTTTCCAAATCGGAACAAGGCTCGCAGGGCAAATTGGCGTACTACTACGGCAACCTGGCCTTGAACCTCAACCTGCTGGGCGATCACCAGAGAGCCATTGACATGCAGGAATATGCGCTCAACCTGAAACTGCGCGCATACGGACCGGAGCACCCCGCCGTGACCGGTTCGTACCACAACCTTGCCACGGCCTTGTCCGATATAGGCGAATATGAGCAGGCACTTCGCTATTACAACCTGGCGACAAGCACGTTTATCAAAACCGTGGGGGAGATACACCCCGATGTGGCTACATTTTACGACGGCATCGGTACGACACATGCCCGAATGGGCAACACGCAAAAAGCCGCCGAGTACTACCGCCGGGCACTTGAAATTTATACGCAAGTGCACAGTGAAGATCAGCCGAACACAGCAGGCACACTGTACAATCTCGGTGCACTTTACACACCGGGCAGCAACCTCGAAGAAGCCGTTGGTTACATCAATCGGGGCATCGCAATCAACGCCGGATTTTTCGGTTCCCGAAGTACTCCTCTTGCCGTGGGTTACAGCATACTTGGCATTGTTTTCCAAAAAGCAGAGCAACCTGCCGAAGCCGAAGCCGCCTTCCAATCCGCCCTTGCGGCCATAGGCGAACCCGGAGCGGACACGCTTTCCGACGAGACCAATATGCTCAGCCAACGCGCTGGCACGCATCGGGTTACCGGAAATTTTTACCAAACCCGGTACCGGCAAACCCTCGACCCGGGCCTTTTGGAAAAATCCCGCCTCCACTACGCCCAGGCACTGGACGCGCTCAACCGACTCTCCCGAAGTGTCAGTCCGGCCTCCAAATCCGCCCTCGCCGCCCGGGCCGCCGACATCTGCGCCGGTGGCATCGCCACCGACCTGCTCCTGCAAACCCGCGCCGACAGCCTCCACGCCTTCGACCTCGCCGAACGCTCCAAAGCCTTCGTCCTGTTCGAGGCCATGAAAGACG
>CAYMQY010000229.1:4861-7046 GCA_964392655.1 uncultured Saprospiraceae bacterium | reverse complement strand
TCCGAAACGATCATCTGGAATACTTACCGCGACTGGATTCAGAGCTACCGCGACCTGCCGCTGCTCATCAACCAGTGGGCCAACGTGGTGCGCTGGGAAATGCGTACGCGCCCTTTCCTGCGTACCGCCGAATTTCTCTGGCAGGAAGGCCACACGGCGCACGCCAGCAGCGCAGAGGCGATGGAGGAAACCTTGAAAATTCTGGACATTTATGCACGATTCGCGGAAGAGTACATGGCTATGCCGGTAATCAAAGGGGTGAAAACACCGAACGAGCGCTTCGCCGGCGCCGATGAAACCTTCTGCATTGAGGCGCTCATGCAGGACGGCAAGGCGCTTCAGGCAGGCACCTCGCACTTCCTCGGCCAGAACTTCGCCCGGGCCTTCGATGTGTTGTTCCTGAACAAGGACAACCAGCAGGAACACGTCTGGGCTACTTCCTGGGGCGTATCCACGCGCCTCGTCGGCGGCCTCATCATGACACACTCCGACGACGAGGGCCTTGTACTGCCGCCCAAACTGGCGCCTATTCAGGTGGTGATCGTGCCCATTCCGAAGCCTGTACCCGAACTGATGGCCGAAGCCGAAAAAATAGCCGCCCAACTGCGCGCCAAAGGCATTTCGGTCAAAGTGGACGACGACGACCAAAACCGCCCGGGCTTCAAATTTGCCGAATACGAAATGATCGGCGTGCCGGTACGCCTCGGCCTTGGCCAGCGCGACCTCGACGCCGGCCAGGTGGAAGTGGCCCGCCGCGATACCCGGGAAAAATCCAGCGTGCCGCTCGATACCATCGCCGAGCACGTAGCGCAATTGCTTGAAGATATCCAGGCCAACCTGTTCAACCGGGCCAAAGCCTACCGCGACGCGCACATCACGCCGGCGAACACCTGGGCCGAGTTTGAAGACGCGTTGGAAAACAAAGGCGGCTTCGTTTCCGCACATTGGGACGGAACCACCGAAACCGAGGTGGAAATCAAGGAAAAAACCAAAGCCACCATCCGCTGTATTCCCGTGGGCAACCCGGAAGAACCCGGCGCCTGTATCCTGACCGGCAAGCCGAGCCGGCAGCGGGTGTTGTTCGCGAAAGCGTATTGATTCGTGTAGACTTTCCAAGTTTTGAAAACCTGGAAAGTCTCTAAAACTGAAGCGGAACTTGTTGAACAGGGTTTGCCGTTGTAGGGCAAAAAGCAACTAAAATATGAAAGAGGCAATCGGAGGCTTTAAAATTGAAAGAATTGAGTCAAGTCAAATACTTGGCAAGTGTGCTGAAATATTGGTGGATGCCTATAACCACGAACCCTGGAACGACAACTGGACCAACGAAAAGGCACTGGAAAAATTAACCTGTTTTTACAACTCGCCTAAGTTTCTCGGATGGACAGTGCACGAGGGGGACAATCTGATTGGCTGCTGTGTGGGAAATATTGAGCCGTATTTCACAGGCGACTATTTTTATTTGAAAGAAATGTTCGTGCTGGTGCAGTCGCAGGCAAAAGGCGTGGGTGCACAACTCATGGAATCAGTAAAAAAGCACCTTGAAACTATCGGCATTGACACCATTATTCTGTTCACTTCGAAAGATGTTTTTCCGTTTGACTTTTACCACAAGGCTGGTTTCAACGAGATGGAAGGCATGCGGATGATGCACTTTAGCACAACAAGTAGCGGGCAAGCATAACTCAACCTTTACTGTTTATTACTTATGAAACAAATCATCAACACCCCCAACGCGCCTGCACCCATCGGCCCCTACAACCAGTCGGTAGCGTTCAACGGCATGCTGTTCGTTTCCGGCCAGATCGCCATCAATCCGGAAACAGGCGATTTGGTGCTCGACAGCATTGAGGCCGAAACCCACCGGGTACTGCAAAACCTGCGCGCCATCCTCGAAGCCGGCGGCTCCAGCCTCGAAAAGGTACTGAAGGCCACGGTTTTCGTTAAAGACATGAACCTGTTCGGGCGCATCAACGCCGTGTACGGGGAGTATTTCAAGCCGGAATTTGCCCCGGCCCGCGAACTCGTGGAGGTGTCCGAATTGCCCAAGTTTGTAAATATTGAAATTTCGGTCATCGCTGTGATTTGATCTGTTTATCTCCCCGTATTCCCACGGGTAAACCCGTGGGCGGAGAATTTTAACCAGTCTCGCGGGTGAAATATCTAACCAGAAACCCGCTCAACCCGT
>CAYMQY010000229.1:0-4761 GCA_964392655.1 uncultured Saprospiraceae bacterium | reverse complement strand
TCCGGCATTCAACCCACAGGCGACCTGCACCTCGGCAACTACTTCGGCGCCGTGCAAAACTGGGTGCGCCTGCAGGACGACTACCGCTGCCTGTACTGTGTGGTGGATTACCACTCCATGACGATGCCGTACAAAGCCGACACGCTACGCGAAAACACCTGGAAAATGGTGTTTTACCTGCTGGCTTGCGGTGTCAAACCGGAATACCTGTTTCTGCAAAGCCTTGTGCCCGAGCATGTGGAGTTGGCCTGGGTGCTCGGCTGCGTGAGTTCCTACGGTGAGCTCAGCCGCATGACACAGTTCAAGGACAAATCCGATCAACTGAAAGAGACCGACAAGGAAGCGTTTGTGAGCACAGGTCTGTTCACCTACCCGGTGTTGCAGGCCGCAGATATTTTGATTTACCACGCCGACTATGTACCGGTGGGCAAGGATCAGGAGCAACACCTGGAACTCTCGCGCAACATCGCGCAGCGCTTCAACCACCAGTTCGGCAAGGAGTACTTCCGCCACCCGGAACCACTGTACACCGAAACACCCAAAATCCTCTCCCTGGCCGACCCTTCCCGCAAGATGAGCAAAAGCCTCGGCGAGAAGCACTACGTCAACCTGTTCGGCGAGGAGGATCGTATTCGCAAGCAAATCAAATCGGCCGTGACCGACACGGGCGACACGCCCGCCGGCCAGATGAGTCCGGGCGTGGCCAACCTGTTTGAAATCCTGCGGGCCTGCGGCCAATTGGACGCCCACAACGCCCTGATGGCCGATTACAAAAGCGGCGCCCTGCGGTACAGCGACCTGAAAGAAACCGTGGCCGACGCCGTGGCGGCACTCACCTCGGCATTTCGCGAGCGGCTGCACAGCCTGCAGGCCGACAAAAAAGCGGTGAAAGCACAAATCCAGGACAGCAGTGCCGTCATTCGCAAACGCGCTCAGCAAACCCTGAAGGAAGTCCGCGAGATCGTCGGACTGCCGACCCTGAAATCCTGAACGACATGGCCAAGACAAAATCCAAAGCGTCCAAACTCGAGATTACCAACCGCAAGGCAAAATTCGAGTACAGCTTCGTGCAGGAGTACGATGCGGGGATTGTTTTGACCGGAACGGAGATCAAGAGCCTGCGCGCGAACAACGCCAACATCAACGACGCCTACTGCACCATCGAAAACGGCGAACTCTGGATTCGGAACATGTACATCGCCGAATACGAGTATGGCACCTCCGAAAACCACGAGCCGCGCCGCACCCGCAAGTTGCTGCTGCGCAAAACCGAACTGCGCAAACTGGAGCGCCGCATCCGCGAAAAAGGGTTCACCATCGTCCCGTATCAGGTGTTTATGAGCGAGCGCGGTTTTGTGAAAATTCACATCGCGTTAGCCACGGGCAAAAAGTCGTTCGACAAACGCGAAACAATCAAACAGCGGGACGACAAGCGGGATATGGATCGGCTGAGGAAGATTTTCAAGTGAGCGCCTCCTCCACCAGCAACGCAAAAAACGCTCCCAACGCCCACCCCTGCGCCCGCGCCTGTTGCGGCACGATACTCGCCGGTGAAATGCCCGGTATCGTGTTGGCTTCGAGGAAAAAGAAGGTGTCGCCCACGAGGATGTAGTCGAAACGCACCACGCCGCGGCAGTTCAGCGCCTCGTACAGCAAACGCGAGCGTTCCTGACACTGGCGGGTGAGTTCGGGCGAAATATTTGCCGGTGTAACCTCCTCGGATTTCCCCTCGTACTTGGCTGCGAAATCGAAAAACTCCGTTTCCGGAATGATTTCCGTGACGGGCAGAGCCACCACCTTGCCGCCGGTGCGCAACACGCCGTTGGAAAACTCCCGTCCCGGCATGAACGCTTCCACCACGGCTTCCCGGTCGTAGGGCCAAACGGCTTCGATGGCGGGCAGCAACTGCTCGGCGGTTTTCACCTTCGTCACTCCAAAACTGGAACCGTGGGTGTTGGGTTTCACAAACAGCGGCAAACCCAAGGCCAACAGAGCGGCCTCGTTTACCGGTTCGCCGCGACGCAGCAGTACGGATTTTGCCACCGGCACACCCAGCGGCGCCACGTGCTGTTTGGTGTCGTGCTTGTTCATGGTGAGGGCGCTCACGTAGCCGTCGCAGCAGGTGTACGGCAGGCCGATCATATCGAAATAGCCCTGCATTTTCCCGTCTTCGAGCGGACTGCCATGCAGCGCTGCGAAGGCGCAGTCGAAACGGATTTTTTCGCCGTTCAGGGTCAGGGAAAAATCGTTTTTGTCTACCTGTGTGCCGCTGTCCACGTCGCGCCAGTCGGCGCCCTGGATGTCAATCAAAAACGAGTGGTAGCGGTCGGCGGGCAGGTGCTCGCGCACGACTTGTCCGCTTTTCAGAGAGATGACGCGTTCGGCAGAATCGCCGCCGGTGAGGATGGCTATGTGTTTCATGGCGTGTGTGTTGTCAGTTGTTTCCTTCCACTTTTTCTAAAAACTCGTCTTCCGTCCAGATTTCGATGGTGCCCAGCGCCTGCGCTTTTTTCAGTTTGCTGCCGGCTTTTTCGCCCACCACGAGGATGTTCAGGTTTTTGCTGACGCCGCTGGAAATGCTGGCTCCGGCGGCGGCGGCGCGGGCTTCGGCCTGCTCGCGGGAAAGTGTGGCGAGCGTGCCGGTGAACAGGATGGTTTTGCCCACGAGCGGCCCGTCGGCGGCACTGGCCGGGCGCTGGTCTTCAGGCGTCTGGCGCAGATTCACGCCGAGCGACTCCATGGCGCGGAGCAGGTCGAGGTTGTGTTCGTTTTGGAAAAAATTGTACACGTTTCGGGCAAGCACCGGACCGATGTCCTTGATTTCCTGATAGCGCTCCAGATCCCAGTCCTTCAGGTCGAGGACGTGTTCGACCACGGCAGCGAGCAGTTTGGACGACTTTTGTCCGAGGTGGTGTACGCTCAGGCTGTGCAGCAGTCGGTAAATCGGGTTTCGTTTGGCTTTTTCGATAGCCTTTTGCAGGTTGGCGGCAGATTTTTCCCCGAAGCCCTCCAGGTGGGCAATTTGCGCGTAGTCGAGCCGGTAGATATCGGCGATGGAATGCAGCCAGCCGAGTTTGTAAAACCGCTCGATGGTGCTTTCGCCCATGCCCTCGATGTCCATGGCGTGCTTGGAGGTATGGAAAATCATGCGCTCGATGACCTGGGCTTCGCACTCGGCGTTTTCGCAGCGCCAGATGGCCTCGTCTTCGGGTTTGACCAGGAGGCTTTGGCAAACCGGGCAGTGCGTCGGGTATTCCACCGGGCGTTCACTGCCGTCGCGCAGGTCGTCGAGGGCTTTCACGATGTAGGGAATCACGTCGCCGGCGCGTTCCACGAGCACCTGGTCGCCGATTCGGATGTCCTTGCTACGGATAAAATCCTCGTTGTGCAGGCTGACATTTTGCACCGTCACACCGGCCAGTTGTACCGGCTCCAGTTTGGCCACGGGGGTTACGGCGCCGGTTTTGCCCACCTGGAATTCCACGTCGCGCAGGCGGGTGGTAGCCTGTTTGGCTTTGAATTTAAAGGCGATTGCCCAACGCGGGTGGTGGGAGGTAAAGCCGCATTTGGCTTGCAGGTCCAGGCTGTTCACCTTGATGACCATGCCGTCAATTTCGTAGGGATAGGCGTCGCGGTAGTTTTGCCAGGCATCGCAAAAGGCGATGACTTCGGCGATGTTGGCGCAGGTGCGGCGCTCGGGCAACCCCACCCCCAACCCCTCCCCCAACGGGGAGGGGGGGCTTCCCTCAGATGTGGTGGCTTTTTCCGCGAACGACATGCTTTTTTCCCCGAGTTCAGATTTTTCATTCATCTCGGATGCCTCCCCCCTCCCCCCTGGGGGAGGGGCCGGGGGTGGGGTTGACCCCACCGGCACTTTGAATCCCAACGCCTCCAGCATTTGCAGCGAATCTTCGTGTGTGGGGAAATTGCCCAGCACATTGTTCCCGTCCGCATCCACAGCATAGCCGAGTTGGTAAATGAAGGCTTCGAGGCCGCGACCGGCGGCTTCCCTGGGGTCTTTCATGCGCAGGCCGCCGGTGGCGGCGTTGCGGGGGTTGGCAAAAAGCGGCTCGGCGGCAGCAAGGCGGCGGGCGTTTATTTTTTCAAAAACATCTTTCCGGATGATGGCCTCGCCGCGCAGTTCGGCTTTGGCGATGCCGTAGCGGGAAAAGCCGGCTTGCAGCGGAATGGAGCGCAGGGTGCGAATGTTGGCCGTGATCTCGTCGCCCACGGCGCCGTTGCCGCGGGTGGCGGCGCGGGTGAGACGGTCGTTTTCGTACACAAGAGCGATGGTGCCGCCGTCGAACTTGGGTTCCACGGCGTACGCCACGTCGGCGTCTTTGGGCAGGCCCGACAGTTTTTTCACCGCCGTATCGAAGTCCTCAAGGTCGGCAGCGTCGTAGGAGTTGTCGAGCGAGAGCATGGCCGTGAGGTGGGCCACCTGGTCCATGTCTTCCGTCAGGTCGGGCGACACGCGTTGGGTGGGGGAATCGGGCGTGACGAGTTCCGGGTGTTGGCGCTCGACGGCTTCCAATTGTTTGTACAACTGGTCGTACTCGAAGTCGCTGATGACCGGGTCGTTCTGCACGTAGTAGCGCCACTCGTGGTAGCGGATTACGCTGCGCAAATTTTCGGCGCGTTCGGCAGCGGCATCGGAAAACAGATCGGCCTGCGGGGAGTACAGCAGGGTTTTGGAAAGATCGAAAAGTGCGCGTTGGGCTTCAGACGTGTACATACTTGAGCGGGTTTAACGGGTTGAGC
>CAYMQY010000228.1:0-7079 GCA_964392655.1 uncultured Saprospiraceae bacterium | reverse complement strand
TCGCGCGTGGTCGGCATGGTGTAGTACTGGTTGTCGGCAAAGGCCAGTTGCGGCAACACGTTGCGGCCCATTTGGTCGGTAGCAACCCGCGGCGTGAGTTCTTCGGCGCGGATCGGGAGGTTGTAAAACGAGTAGTCCACCTGCACGCTGTTCAGGAGCCACATGCCCGGCGGGCATTCGAGTTTGATTTTCAGCGTATTGGTGTGCGTGCCCAGCAGATCAATCGGAAACACGATGGCCTTCGGCAGCGCCGAACCCACTTCCCACACGTGGCCCACCGAGCGCCAGTCGCCGTTTTCCCAGAGGTACACTTTCAGCATACCCTCGCGGATCATGGCGCCCACCAGGTCTTCACGGGCGCGTTCCGACTGGTTCAGGTTGTCGTACCATTCGGGCAGGGCGCGGCCCGGCAGTTCGAGCAGGCTGCGCTGCACTTCCGAGGACCAGGGCGTGTTTTGCACGTTCAGCACCAGCGCGGCGGCGCTCGTACCCACCGAGCGGTCGAACTCCAGCACAAGCCCGTCGCGCAGGGAGGCGGGATCGTTCAGGTCGCGGCCGAAGGGATTGCTCAGCCAGAAGGTTTCGTCGGTGCGGCGGATGCGGGCGCGCACGTCCGTGCCGGCAAAGTCGCGCGCCGAGCGGGCGTTTTGCGGGTCGGTAATGGCGTACAGTTTGCCGTTGAACGCCGGGTACACACGGCTGCCTTTCGGGTGGTCAATAGCCAGCAGTCGGGCGAAATCTACCTGCTGTGTTTCGTCAAATTCGTTGGCCATTTTCAGGCGGCACACGCCCTCGGCATCTTCTTTCAGAAAATCCAGGTTGTCCCAGTCGGGCCGCTCCGCCGCTTTGAAAATAGCCCCGGCGAACACCTCCGCGTCGGGGCGGTAGTGGGCGCCGTCGTGGCTGTAGATGATGGGGCAGGAGGAGGATAATTTCTGCTCAATACGATTATCAATACGATTAAATGCATTATTTACACCTGCTACGATACCTACTACCGATACCACATCTAATGCACCCCCAATAACCACACCCATAATCTTCCCTGTGTTTGTTTTAATAACAACATGATCAATTGTGCTAACCGGTAGTTCTGCAAAACGATTGTAACCCTCCTCCAGAATAATGGTATGGTATGATGTGTCAATGGTTTTCAACACGTTACTCAACCTACCCGTTATCTTGGTTCCGTCCTTCTTGAAAACTTCCATTTTGGTTCCAACCTTAATGTCCACGATTTCCCATCCATGGACTACCCGAGTATTTTTGTTGTCAATTTTGGAGCCGATCCGATAACCCAATATGCTACATCCCCACCCGATTATGGCGAGCAACACGCCCAACAGCAAAAATTTCATATATTTTTTCATGGCAGTATAGTTTTGATTGTCAAATTTTTGAATGACCAAAACTACTACGCTGAAAATCGGCCGGGCCATGATTGTAGCCCGGCCGGCGCCTGATATTCATCACTGGGGCCGGCTCTCGGTCGCCCGCAACCTCATCCGACAAATTTGTTCTCGGATGCATGCGTAGCCACGCTGTGATGTGCCCTGGTCCTGTTCGGCTACGCACTCGTCAGACGAAAAATTCGTCTGACGAGGTGCACAATCGCGTCGGGCTTTTCCGGAAAAAGCGCGTTCTTCGCGGCGGTTTTTTCGCCGCCCTCGTAGTGCGGACGGATCCCTTCAGGATGACAAAAACAAAACCCGAAACCCACGGATGAATCCGTGGGCGGAAAATATCCAACCCTCCAACCTTCCAACCAGCAACCTGAAAAATGCTCGACATTTCCTCTGCCAGTCTCCGCCGCTTAGCCATCGCCTGGGTGGGCAACAAAGCCCGCTACGAAGGCGTCAACATCCCGAAACAGACGCTCGTGCCTGTACACGACGTGGCGCACGAGCTGCTCATCGGCTCGTTTCTCAAGCCTTTTGAAAAAAGCGCCGAATTTTTCTACTTCTTCCACGAAGAGGACGTGAGCAACCACCTCGTGTATCAGAGTTGCAACAGCGTTTTTCAGGACCCCGAAGTTCTGCCCGAAGAGGCCGCTCGGCTGGCCGGACTATTGTACGAACACTGCGAAAATCCCAAAGTGCAGGGCGGCGAGTTCCTGGTGGCGTACTTCGACGACCTGCTGCTGGCCGGCGAACCCGTCAGCGCCATCGGGCTGTGGAAAATCCAGACCAAAGACCCGTACCTGAAAGTGGAACGAACCACCGAAACCTACACGCTGAACGTGCTGGAGGGCATCCCCACCGGTAAACTGGAAACCGCAGCGCTCATTTTCAACCTCGACGAAACGGAGGGCTACCGCGTGTGCGCCGTGGACACCGTGAGCAAAAAGGACGAGCGCTCGTTCTGGAAAGACGAGTTCCTGCGCCTGCGCCCCATCGAGGATAACTACTTCAATACCCGGCACTACATCAGCCTTGCCGGCGAGTTTATCCACCAAAAATTGCCGCACAAGTTCGGCCTCGACCGCGCCGACCAGTTGGACGCCCTGTACCGCTCCGGCCTCTATTTCAAGGAAAACGAGCACTTCGAGGTGGATGATTTTGCCAAGGCCCTGTTCCCGGAGGAGGAACAACAAACGGCGTTCAAAGAGCACCGCGACGAGTACGCCCGTGTGTACGCCGTGCCGCTCGAAGACAAGTTCGACATCAGTCAGCCGGCGGTGAAGAAGGAATTCAAGGTGCTGAAAAGCATCATCAAACTGGACAAAAACTTCCACATCTACGTGCATGGCCGCCGCGACCTCATCGAACGCGGCTTCGACGACGACAAGGGCAAGAAATACTACAAGGTGTATTTCGATGATGAGGAGTAAGAAGGGCTGCGGGCTGTTTCGGGTGAAATGGCCGCTTGCAGGTTGGCCGCTTGCAGGTCGAGGATTGTGTAAACGTCCTGTTCATGCTGCACAGTGGTATAACGAATGTCCATAGCGTTGTTTTTTGCGCCTACTTAGCCTTGCCCGTGGAGAAGCAATTTCCACCACAGATTCCACAGATTTGCACAGATTCATCCGTGGACAATCTGTGCAAATCTGTGGAATCTGTGGTGAAATATGTCCTCCAGGGTCGGACGATTATCACACCTCCTGCCGCAGCACCTCCAGCGGCGGTTTACGCACCACTTCCCGGCTGTTCAGCAGGCCGATGACTACGGTGATTAGCGTGATGGCGGCAAAGGTCAGCAACAACGGCCACCAGTCCGGCTTGAACGGTATTTTGAACACAAACCGCGCCAGCGCCCAGGCGCCGCCGACCGACAACCCGATGCCGGCCAGACACGCCAGCCCGCCCAGCAGCAGGTACTCCAGCGCCACAATGCGCAGGATCACCCGGCGGCTTGCACCCAGCGTGCGCAACAGCACACTCTCGCGGATGCGCGCAAACTTGCCCTGGTAGATCGAACTGATCAACACAAGCAGCCCGGTCAGGATGCTGAACATGGCCATGAACCGGATCACAAACGACACCTTGCCCAGCACTTCGTCCACCGATTTCAGGATTTGCGTCAGGTCTATGGCCGACACGTTCGGGTAGCGGCGCACCAGTTCGGACTGGAAGGCAGCCGATTGCTCGGCGCTGTTCACTCGTGACACCACCACGTGGAATTGCGGCGCAGCCTCCAGCACACCCGTCGGAAACACGACCATGAAGTTGGTCTGGATGCGGGTAAAATCCACTTTCCGGATGCTGCCCACTTCGGTCTCGAGCAAGGCGCCCTGCACATTGAACACGATTTTGGTGCCCACTTTGGCCTTCATGCTGCGTTGCAGGTTGTCGGAAATGGACACCCGGATCGGTTCGCCGGGACGGTGTACGCCCGTCCATTCGCCCTCGAGAATTTCCTCGGTGTCAATCAGCGAATCGCGGAACGTCACCCGGTATTCCCGATCCCACACCCAGCGGGGAATGCGGTCTTCGCGGCCTTCCTCGTCGCGCGGTTTTTCTTCTTCCTCCGGTTTTTCTTCCTCCACGGGTTTTCGTTTTCCGTCAATTTCCTCCACCCGCACGCCTACGATGGGCACCTGCTGCATGACGGGCATTCCGTGGCCGGCTACCATGGCGGCCACGCTGTCTTTCTGGTCGGTCTGGATGTCGAACAGGACCATGTTGGGCTGGTTGCCGCTGCCGGAAAACTCGACCTGGCGCAGCAGCAGGTTCTGAATCAGAAACAGGGTGGACAACAGCATGACGCCAAGTCCGATCGTGACCACCAGCAACACCGTCTGGTTTTCGGGGCGGAACAGGTTGGCGATGCCCTGGCGCCACACGTACGACCATTTTTTGGGGAAAAATTTGCGCAGCAAAAACGTCAGCAAACGGGCGGCGCCCCACAGCACGGCAAACGCCGCTGCAATGCCACCGATAAACCAGAGCGTTTCCTGCCACTGGCCGATGAGCCAGCGGGTGAACCCCAGCAAGGCCGCCGCAATCAGGGCATACACGCCCCAGCGCAGCCACCAGTCGGAAGTTTGTTGCTCGCCGAACGAGGCGCGCAGGGTACGCAAGGGCGAGGTGCGCAAGATGCCAGCCAGCGGCAACAACGCAAACAGCACCGCCACCGATACGCCGAGCAATATGCCTTGCAGCGCCGAAACAGCCGAAAAATCCGTACTCGCCGAGTCGATGGGCAGCAGGTCTTTGGTCACCCAGGGCAGCGCAATCTGGATCAGCGCACCAAGCGCGGCACCCGCCAAAGCGCCCACAAGACCGATACCTGCTACTTGTGCGAGGTACACGTAAAATGCCTTGCGTCCGCTGGCTCCGAGGCAACGCAGAATGGCCACCGTAGGCAGTTTATCTTTGATGTAAATATGCACGGCGCCGGCTACGCCGATACAACCCAGCAGCAGTGCCACAAAACCCACGAGGTTGAGGAAGGTGGAAAAACTGCCGAAGGCTCGCCCGATGCTTTGTTTGTTGGTTTCCACGGTTTCCCAGTCCATACTCGCCTTTTCGAGCGGCTGCTCGATGTGGGCCACGAGCGAATCGAGCGCGCGCGGGTCGGGGATTTTGAAATAATACTGGTACCACACGCGGCTGCCTTTTTGCACCAAACCGGTGGAGTCGAGCCACTCGAAGGGGATGAACGCCACGGGGGCTATGGCCGAGCCTATGCCTGCGCGTCCGGGGCGGGAAAGCAGGTCGCCCTCGATGGCGAAAGCCTGCGTGCCGATGTGTACCGAGTCGCCGGGTTCCACGCCGAACTGAAGCATGAGGCCGTGCTCCACGAGCGCGCGTTTGCCGCCGTTTTGGTACGTCTGCCACGAATTTTGCGGCATACTTTTCCATTTTCCGAAAAACGGGTAGCCGGGGTCGGCGGCGCGCACATTGGTCAGGCGGGTGCCGTCGCTTTTGGGGAAATACGCCATGCTGAGCAAGTTGTACACCCGCGCCCGCTGGACACCCGGCGTGGCCATGACCTCGGCCATGAGCGAGTCGGGCAAAGGCGTGTTGCCCTGCACCAGCAAGTCGGCGCCGAGCAGTGATTTGGCTTCCCGGTCAATATCGGCGGTGAGGTTGACGCTAAACGAGCGTACGGCAGTAAGCGCGGCAATGCCCGCTACGATGGCCGACATGAACAGCAAGAGGCGGGCGCGGTTGCGGCGGCTGTCGCGCCAGGCCATTTTCAGGATAAACGACACTTTCCTTAGTGATGAGTGATGAGCGATGGGTGATGAGCGGCATGGCTGTTATTTTGCCGCTCTTGGCGGACAGGACACTCAAAACAGCGCAATGAAGAAATGATGCACCTTGAACGATTGGGGAGGCAAACTGTTCACCGCCGGCTTTGCAATACCCGCTTGTATTGCCGCTGATAAAAAAACCAGAGCAGGATGCCGACGAACAGGCCGGCAAGCAGGCACCAGCCCCAGAATTCCAGAAACTCGCGGGAACGGTAGGATTCCAGCAGGGTTTTCAGGTTGAGGTCGTGCTCCAGCAGGACAAATACGAACCGAAAAAACACGGCAAACACAGTGCCCCAACTGGCTGCCACGGCCAGTACGTACCACACGAAACCCCGGCGCCGCACGCCGGCCCAGTGGGCAAGGAACTGCTGCTTCTCGGTAGCGTTCATACCTGTTCTTTCATCTTCCGGTACTGGCGTTCCATCAGGTACCAGTTGAGAAAACCTAACAGGATGCCGAAGATGGCTTTGGAGACTAATTTTTCCGGCATCAAGTTGCTCGCAATTGCTTCGTTCAGGCTCAGGCTGAAAAGGTCTACCAGGATGGTAACCACCAGAACCATTACGAAAAAGAGGAGGGCCGTGTGCAGCACGAAGCGCGTTTTGCCGCCGGCGCGGCGGACCTCCCAGTGTTCGATGAATCGTTGTTTTTCGTTGTCCGTCATGGCAGGATGTTTTTAAAATTGTAACTACTTAGCCTGTGGCCCGGAACTCCGTTCCGGGCAGGTATCCTGTGATTATTGGTCAAATAACCCTTGCAAGATACCCGGAACGGAGGTCCGGGCCACATGTGCATTCACGTTTGCCGGTTTATCAGTTTCCGGTACAGCCTTTCGTTTGAATGCCATTGGAGCGCGCCGAGCAGGGCGCAAAGAATGGTCCTGAAGATCAATTTGTGCGGAGCAAAATTTCTGGTAATTGACTCTGCCAAACTGTGGTCAATCAGGTCAAACAAGATCATCATCACAAGTATTATCGCAAAAAACACTGAGGTATCAAGCAGGACAAAGCGCAGTTTGCCGTCGGCACGCCGGGTTTCCCAGCGTGCCAGGAATTGTCGTTTTTCCGGCTTGGTCATGTACATCTGGCGTTATTTGAAATTTTTGTAGAGTTCTTCTCCGATAAACCAGAACAGCAAACCAATGCCTAATCCGGCTATGGTGGTCATTGTGAGAAAGGATGACAGATGCAGGTCTGCATACCATTCCGTCCAGGTGGCAATGGCAAACGGGTCGGAGCGAAAAAGCGGATCGAATAATTTCACGCACCCCATAAATAGCGTGATGTAAACAATGTTTCGCACAAGGAAGAACGCCATCCCACGGCGGCGAAAACGCTCCCATCGTTGCACAAAGGATTGCTTTTGCGGTTCTGTCATG
>CAYMQY010000227.1:5543-7101 GCA_964392655.1 uncultured Saprospiraceae bacterium | reverse complement strand
TGGCTAAGCCAAAGAAGGAAAATACGAAAACTGCTAATAAGAATAGGCAACCTAAGCATTGAATGTCAAAAGACGATATGCTGAAAGGGAATTCATCATTATTTTTTTTCGCCATAAATATTCTTTTTGTGAATGATAACTTGATTTCCCTGCCACGCCTGATGTTTTCACCAAGCGACTCTACGCGAGGCTGCCTGGTGAAAACACCAGGCAGGGCGGTTAGGACGAGACAGCCTCACCCGTCATCCAGCCCCTCCTCCCTTTCCCTTCCAAACCCCGCTTCCGGCGCCTCTTTCCAGCGGTGCATGCGGCACCAGGGGCAGTCGGGCAGATCGCAGCCGGGCGTGAATTTCGCGGCGCGGATATTGGCCCAGGTCTCGCGGATGAGGCCCTCCACGAAGCGGATTTGCTCGCCCGTATGCGCGATTTCGGATGCGCCGAAGTTGCCGCGCCGGTCGGGTTCGAGCCACTGGATTACCGTTTTGCCGACGGGTTCGGGGTAAATACGCGCCTGCTCAAGCAAGATGCGATAAAACGCCATTTGCCGCCAGTAGTCGCCGCCGAGGGGCTGTTTCTCGCCGGGCGGCGCGTTTTTTTGCGGGTCGGGTGCGCCGGTTTTGTAGTCCACGATGCGCAGGGTGCCGTTGTCGAGCCACTCGATTTTGTCCAAAACGCCGGTGAGCGGCACGCCGTCGAGTTCCACACGGTCCACGCGGCGCTCGGCGATGGCGCGTTTGCGCCAGTACGGCACCTGCTCGGCGTGCAGGCGGCGCAGGTGTTCGCGCCCGAGCGCGAGGCGCTGGGCGTAGTTGTTTTCGGAAAAAAGCCCGCGTTGCCGCTCCATTTCGGCGCCGAACAAGCGCACGAGTGTTTCCGTCGAAGGGAAACGCAGTTTTTTGTCGCTTTTCATTTTCAGCAAATACTGCTGCAAGGCGCCGTGCATGGCAATGCCGTACGCCGCCGACTCGCTCGTGGCGCCGGGTATTTTCAAAAAATCCTCGTAGTAAAACGCCACCGGACAGCGCAGGTAGCGGTTCAGCGCGGTGATGCTCAGGCTGAAATCGGCCAGCATGGCCTCGAAAACCACCGGCTCGGGCAGTTCGACAAATGCCGG
Source organism: uncultured Saprospiraceae bacterium (assembly GCA_964392655.1). Classification (GTDB taxonomy): domain Bacteria; phylum Bacteroidota; class Bacteroidia; order Chitinophagales; family Saprospiraceae; genus M3007. Next base: position 5,987 of record CAYMQY010000227.1, on the reverse strand, counting down.
TTCCGGGGCAAGCAGCAACCGGGCCTGCGTGTCAAGCAGGGCCGATTGCGCCACCTCCTGCTGCTCCACGGGCAGGCCCGTTTCGGCCACGAACATGGACTGCGCGAGCGCCCGCCCGTCGTCGCCGGTTCGCGCAAAGGAAATGTGCAGCCGGCGTTTGGCGCGGGTCATGGCCACATAAAACAGACGCCGGCGCGCCTCCAGCGCATCTTCCTCGCCGCTGGGCAACAGGGTAGGCGGCAGGGAGAAACGTTTGTTGTTGCCACCCGTGTTTTTCTCCCAGGCATCCTCCGTGCAGTCAAACAGGAACACGTGGCGAAACTCCAGCCCCTTGGCTCCATGCGCAGTAAGCAGTTGCACGCCAGGGCCGCTCTGCACGGCCTGTTCAAGCGGCAGCGTCAGGCGGTTTTCGTCCATGCTGTCGAGCAGGTCGAGCAGGCGGGT
>CAYMQY010000227.1:0-5443 GCA_964392655.1 uncultured Saprospiraceae bacterium | reverse complement strand
CGGATTTGTTGAATCCGAGTCGTGTGGCAGCCAGGCGGGCCAGATCGCCGGCGTCCAGTCCAAAAAAATCGGCGTGCAGGAGGCGGAACAACCGGTGCTCGCCGGCGTACGGGCTGCGCGATTCCTCGTCAAGGTAGCAGAGCAGTTCACGCAGTTGCTGCACGAGCGGCAGGTCGAGCGCGTTCACCGGGCGTTTGGCCTGGAAGGCGATGTTTTTTTTGCCGAGCAGCGCCATGAGCCGGTCGGCCTGCCGGTGTTTGGCGTAGATGACGGCGATTTCCTCGGGAGGTGTACCGGCCTGGATGAGCGCCTCGATTTGGGCCACCACGTCGGTCAGTTCGCAAAGGCGATTCTGGTAGCTGCGCAAAAGCAATTCGCCGGTTTCGCTCGTGTGGGCGTGCAGATTTTTTTCGAGCGGTTCGTCGAGTTGGCGCACGGCGCGCAGGGTATTTCGGGCGACCAGCCCGGCGGCGCTGTCGAGGACGGGCTGCGTGGAGCGGTAGTTTTCCGACAGCACCACGATCTCGAGTCCGGCGCGGTAGCGCTCGTGGAAGTCGAGCAGATTCCCGAGCCGGGCGCCCTGAAACTCGTAGATGCTCTGGTCATCGTCGCCGACGATGAAGGCGTTGGGCGTTTCCCAGAATTCGAGCAAGCGACGCAGCAGGTGGTACTGGGCGCCGTTGGTGTCCTGAAATTCGTCCACCTGCACGTACAGGTAGCGCTCCTGATACGTGCGCAGCAGCGCCTCGTGCTGTTTGAAGGCCCGCAACACCCACAGAATCATGTCCTCGTACTCGTAGCGGCCGGCGCGCTCCATCGCGTGCAGGTACTTCGGGTACAGGTCGGCGGCGGCTTTCAGGCGTTCCATACGCGCCGTCGTTTCGGCAATAATTTCGATTTTCGGGTCGCCTTTGCGGGCGGTGGCGGTGTTGCGCCGGTACAGAAAATCCGGATTTTCGGGCAGCCCTTTCACAAAATCGTCGGCAGTTTTCAGCACGAGTCCGGGCGACCAATCCTCCTTTTTCATGGTGGCAAACAGGTCGCGCAAGTGGTTTTCATAGGCGAACGTGTTTTTCCGACCCTCGCGCAGCGGGTGCTCGGGCGGGAGTTTGGCCAGCAGTTCGCGCACGATTTCAATACGCTCCAGATCGGACACCGGCTCAAGGTTTCCGTGCCCGAAATACTCCATGTTTTCCTGAATCACGCGGTTGCAAAACCCGTGAAACGTACTGATCGGTACCCGGTAGGCGTCGGGGCCGATCATGTCGAGCAGGCGGGCGCGCATGGCGTTCACGCCGGCATCGGTGAACGTGAGGCACAGGACGTTCTGCGGACGGGTGTCGGTTTCGAGCAGGATTTTGCCCACACGGGCAGCCAAAATATGCGTTTTGCCGGTGCCCGGCCCGGCTACCACCAGCACCGGCCCTTCGATGGCGTCCACGGCGCGGCGCTGCCCAGGGTTGAGCGTGTCGAGGAGGGAGCGGAAGGCGTCGTTGCGGGAAAGCAAAATTTAGTGATGAGCGATGAATGATGAATGATGAATTTTGGGTGACGTGGCGAAAGTAGGGGATTCTGCTGTAGCAAATATATCGGCAGATGCTTCCAATGGAAAAAGTCGGCAAAGACGACTTCTTTCGGCACGGCGAACTTTCTACCTTTGGCCCGGCGAAAGCAATATGAAAAGATTTCTACCCATAGCACTTATGCTGCTTATCCTGCTGCAAGCATTCAGCAAGGTCTGGGTTATCGTATTATTCAAAGCCAATCAGGACTACATTGCCCGGGAACTTTGTGTCAACCGGTACAAGCCCGAGGTGTTATGTAGCGGAAAATGTGTTCTGACCAAAAATCTGAAAGCCGACGAAGAGCAGAAGGGCAAACCGGTCCCGAAACAATCAAAAGAGCAAACGGAAACCGCTTATTGTCTTGAAGATCCGGTGTGGCTTTTGGCCGAAACTGATGAACTCATAATTCTCAAAAAACGCCCTGATTTTTATCGTACACTACACACATCCAGGTGTGTAGCCCGTGTCTTTCATCCGCCCAATACCGCGGATGGCGCCATGCGCATTGCATGAACCGTTTGCGGTTGTGCATCTTCTTCCTGTTCCCTTGTAAGCATCATTTTTGCAGCAACCTGCAGCTGTTTTTTGGGCAATACGAGAGTATTCTCTCAAAAACGAGATTCGTTTGCTACAAAATCTACGCGTTTCTGGCTCACAAAAGGGTTTCAGACGGTTTCACAGGTCACGCAATAGCATTACAAATTCCGGCTTTGAGTCAGGAATATGTAGTGCAGGTATATTGGCATACAGGGGTTATTCAAATCACTTTTACAAACAAGAAAGATTCGTTAAAAATGGAACATACACTCGGGCAAGTAGCCCAGATAGCCGCATTGATTGTGGCAATTTTTTATTTGCTGTTGGCCCTCAGCGGGTTGTTTAATCTGTACCTACGCTACAACGATAACCTCACTATTGACCGGGAAGATGTACAGGCACTTGCCCGGAGCTCCGGCAACGCCTTGCTTCTGGCAGGCGTTGCCGGCTTGTTCAATTACTTGTCGTTTTTTTCAGGCATCAGCGTATTGCTTTGCGGTCTGGTGTTTTTCCAAATCCTGAAAATCAAAGGCTTGCTTAAAATTTTAGAGCGTCAGTAGAGCATATTGGGGATTTTCTGTCGGCGCCAAAACGCAGGCTTTTTTCGTCAGTTTTCGCGTTTTTGAAAGAGATCAACCGGGGCTACATGACTGTAAAAAGTCGGGAAAAAGCCGGTTGTGGCCCGGTAAGAAAATCCCCACCATGCTCCTAACACGAAAACTCACTTCACGTTTTTCACAATCAGGCATCATCAACCACATAACTTTCGTACCATGATAGTAAAAAACACTTTTTTCATAATTATGCTCGGCGTTTCTGCCACACATCTTCTCGGCCAAAGTATTGTCTGGTCCAACAAGAGCAATAGCATCGGTTCGCTCTCCGCATACACCGTGGCCTTTTCGGCTAACGGCCAGAAAGTACTCAGCGGCAGCGAGTGTCACCCCGCCAACATCAGGATGTTTGATACATCTACCGGAAATCTGGACTGGAGCTACGACGTCGGCACTTCGTTTATGTGTATCCAAGGAGTAAAATTCAGTTCCAACGGCACGTTTATCGCATCGGTAGAAGAACTCGGAAATATTCTGGTTTTTGACAATACCGGCTCAATACCAGTCATATACGATACAATTGACACCGGAACATCTTACGCTTTTTCCGTTGATTTCGCTCCAGCAAACGACCGAATGGTTGTCGGGGCGTCAAGCGGGAAAATGAATATCTATAACATGCCGGGAGGCTCTCTTTTTAAAAGCGTGAATGCACATTCCGGCTATGTGTTTTCGGTCGCCTACTCCCCCGACGGCTCTTTGCTCGCCAGCGGCGGCTCCGACAATAAAGCCAGAATATGGACTTCCGCCGGCACACTTAAGCTAACACTCTCGGGGCATGTTGACTATGTAACTTCCGTAAAATTCACCCCAGACAACGCTTTTCTTGTAACAGGCGGGCTTGACGGCAAAATAAAAATCTGGGATACCGCTAATGGCAACCTTGTCCGGACCGTTGATGCACATGCAACAGAAATTAAACAGGTAGATATTTCCCCCGATGGTTCCATGATTGTCTCCGCTTCAAGCGATCAGACCTGTAAAATCTGGGGTTTTCAGACAGGCGACCTCCTTTCGACATTTGGCAAGGCTAATGGTGGTGTAGTCTGGTCGGCAATGTGGTCACCCGATGGCAGCAAAATAGCGACAGGTACAGGCGCCGGCGATGTCATCTTATGGGATGTGGCAGGTGTTTCCGGTGCAAACACACTCCCCGACGCCTTTCCCGGGGCTGAAGTTTTCCCTAACCCAGCTACTGATTTCATACACCTGAGATTGTCTGACGAGCAGGCTCTTTCTCATCTCGAAATCTGCGATGCCTCAGGCAAAATCTTGCGCCCCCTTGACCCCCATGAGCGCGATATTCGGGTATCAGACCTGCCTAAAGGAATCCTTTATTTAAAAATGACCAGCTCGTACAGGCAAGTGCAGGTGCTTCCATTTATTGTCTCAGAAAGGTGATGCTCTAACATCCTCCGGCATTCCACATCACAGGCGCCGTTGCCGGCAATCCGGCATAGTGCAGGCTACCAAGGCTGCACTATTGCTTTTATTTTAAAAATCATGAAACGAATTGATTTAACCATTCTGATTTGTACGCTATGCATTAGCCTGGCGAACGGGCAAAACCCCATTCTTTTCCTCTGCCCGCCTTGCGGACTGGACTGCGATACGGTGCATTTTCAGAAGCCCGGAATCTGCCCTGTTTGTGGCATGAAACTCTTTGCTTCCTTTGCCAGGTACGAAAACAAACTGGTTGAACATGGTGACATTTGCCATAAAAAAGTAGCTGTCGTGGTCTTCCCCGGTGTCGAAATCATTGATTTCTCCGGCCCTTGGGAAGTATTCGGAGCCGCCGGAATGGAAGTATTTTCCATCTCGACGAGCGATACCGTTATTGCCACGAGTATGGGTTTGAAGATCAAGCCTGACTATACCCTTGCAAACGCTCCCGTCCCGGACATTATCCTCGTGCCCGGCGGCAGTGTTGATCCCTCAGATACTGCCCTTGTCAACTGGCTTATCCGGACAAGTCGGCAATCGGAGCATACGATGTCGGTTTGCACGGGCGCTTTTTACCTTGCTGCAGGAGGGCTGCTGGACGGCTTGAAGGCAACAACGAATTATCCGGCCATTCCGATACTCAGGCAGTTGGCACCGAAAACTACTGTTGTTGACCGGGTGCGTTTTGTAGATAATGGCCGGATCATCACGTCTGCCGGTTTGTCGTCCGGCATTGATGCCGCTTTTCACCTGGTGTCACTTAACATTGGAAAAGCGCAGGCGACAAAACTGGCGAACGAACTCGAATATGGCTGGAGTGATACCGACCCGTTCGTGCGCAGCAAACTCGCCGACAAGCATGTACAGGACTTCCTGAATGTGTTAACTCCGTTCGACTATGAAATGACAGAATACTCCGGCGACCAAACCAGATGGTCGGTGTTAGTGAAGGTCAATACAGACCTGAGCAAAAGTGATTTTTTGCAACTTATGGAAACCCAATTTGAGCAGGTTTCAGGCTGGAGGAAAAAACAAAAAAGTAACAACTGGTTTTTTGAGGACTCCGGTGAAATCTGGTCGGCAACACTGAGCCACAACCAAGCCGGCAACAATGCTTATTGGCTTATGCTTAAAGTTGAAAAAAATTAAAAGCGCACTTGAACAGGGCAGTTATTCCTGGAAATCACCGGATTCCTATGGCACGGCGCTGCCCGGGGTTGAGCGTGTCAAGGAGGGAGCGGAAGGCGTCGTTGCGGTTAATCAAAATTTAGTGATGAGCGATGA
>CAYMQY010000226.1:5906-7172 GCA_964392655.1 uncultured Saprospiraceae bacterium | reverse complement strand
CACCCGTACCCCCTCCGAATGGCTCGAAAACTCCGGCGCGTACATGCACTGCAAGGTCGTGATGCCGTTGGAAAACTCGCCGCGAAGGCTGGCCACCAAGGAGTACTCGAACACAAACGTGCCGCGCGGCAGGTAGTCTATGAAAAAGTGCGTGGCCAGGTCTTTGGTGCTCTCGTAGTAGCCGAGGCCGCCCTGCCAGCGGTAGCCGCTTAGCACGTTCACCGGCTCGAAACCGGCGGCCCGCATGTCCTTCAGGTGCACAAACTCCATTTCCCGATCCACCCGGATTTCGATGCGGACTTTGATGCGATCACCGGGCTTCAACACGTTTCCGGCGCTTATAGCCGTAAGTTTCGGGCCGGTGGGGGTGTTTTCCTCTTTGAACAACTGCTTGACGATGGTCAGCGGCGTCTTTTTGAACGAGGTGATCTTGTCCAAATCCTCGAAATACTGCCAGTAGGCGGCGCCCCACACGAGGTTGCTGTTCGGGTTTTCCACCTTGATCGCGCTCCAGGCGGGCTTCACTTCGCTGCCGTTCCAGGTTTCCTTGAAATACCCGGTGCCGGCCTCGTATTCGGCGGGTTTGAGCGTTTTGCCGCCCAGACTGACCTGCACGGGCTTGGTGTTTTCCAACCAGTTGTCGCCGTGCAGGAGCAGGGCGTACACCGCTTCAGCGGTGGCTTTGGTGCTTTCCCAGCGGTTGGTCTGCTTGTTTTTCAGCAGCCAGATGCGCAATTCCTCCACGGCCTTGCGGTCGGCAGCCACCTCGTCGAACACCTCCACGAGCAGGGACTGGGTTTCGATGGGCAACTGGTACCAGTACATGCCCCAGTCGAAGGGCCAGTACATGCCGAGTTCCTCTTTCACGAGGGCGCGTTCGCGCAGGCTGGCCACGATGCGTTGCGCAGCGTCGGGCCGACCGTGGCGGTGCAGCGCCAGTGCCAGCATGCCCTGCTCGTACAGGCTGCGTTTCAGCCAGTATTTGGCGCCCTGATCGAGGTAGTAGCCGGTCACCTTGTCCACGCGGTCGAGCGGGAAAAAGGAGCGGGCATACAGGTACTGGATGGCCATGCCGTCGAGGTGGTCGTCGTCCAGTTTGGCTTTGCCTGCCTGGGCCAGGCGCTCCAGTTCAGCGTATTGGCGCTGGATTTCCGCATCGCAGAAACCCATGGCGCGGTCGAGAATCGAGGCCGCCTGCTGGTCATTTTCAAGGGAAAACGCGCCGAGTTTGTTCAGGTGCCCGAAGCCGGCCACGATGTGCTGGGT
>CAYMQY010000226.1:1916-5806 GCA_964392655.1 uncultured Saprospiraceae bacterium | reverse complement strand
GGGAATTCCATGAGGTACGGCAGCGCCTGCACGGCGTACCAGGCGGGGTTGCTGGTAAATTCCACGGTGTAGCGGTGTGTGCGCAGGCTGCCCGACGTGCTGTTTTTCAGGTTTTCAAAAATCACGGTTTTGCTTTGGTTGGCGCGCACGGTGATGGGCAGCGTTTCTGTCACGAGCATGCGGTTGGTTAGCACCGGAAGGGTGTTTTCCTCGCCGTCGCGGAATTGTTTGCCTTCGGCAAAAACCTGCCACGTGAGGCCGTCGGCCTTGCCTGCCGGTACGCTCAGCCGCCATGAAATGGGGGCCGATTGACCGGGCTGCACCGTAAAACTGACCGTCTTTTGCCCTAGCCCGAACGCGGCATCCACCGGCTGCATGCTGAGTGCGTCGAACAGGTTCAGCACGGCCGTGCCGCTGATCGGTTCCTGCGAGAGGTTACTGACCTTGGCCGAAAATTCCACCACGTCGCTTTCGCGCAGGAAACGCGGCGGGTTGGTCAGGATCATCAGTTCCTTTTGCGTGACCACGCTTTTTTCCGACACGGCCCATTGCAGGTCTTTGGTTTGGGCAAAGGCCAGAAATTTCCAGCGGGTGAGCGCTTCGTTCATCGTGAACTTCAGCACGATATTGCCCTGCGCGTCGGTGCGCATTTCAGGGAAGAAAAAGACGGTTTCGTTCAGGTTACGACGAGGCGGTTGTGGACCCGAATGCGGTTTGGAGGACATGTCCTCGCCTTCATCGACATCGTAACGCACAATTTTAATTTTCTCATCGTAGGACTCGGGGTCGAAGGTCACGATGGTGTCTGTTCTGGCTTTGGCCCGGCCGTTTCCGGCTGAAACGCCTGTTTGCTGCATCTCGGCAGCCGCAGGCGCAGATCGCATCATGTACACTTCGTCGCCGTCGCGCATCATGCCGAACCGCCCCCCGTAAAGCGGAAATCCGAACCAGTCCATCTGGCGGTAACTGCGGTCGGGCGGCTGCGGCATGCCGGAGGGGTTGTGACGCACGTCGCCCTGCACCAACCGGAAGGTATTGCCGCCGAAATGCAGGCGGTGGTAATGCGACGGGTACCGGATGCCCGACCAACTGTGCGGCAGAAACTGGTCGAGTGAGGCGTCGTACATGGCAGCCACAAGTTCGGCAGCCACCTTGTCTTTTTTCGGGCCGCTGATGCGGATGCGCCACTCCTCCTTGTCGCCGGGGGCGAGTTTGTCGCGGAAGGTTTCGTAACTGATCGTCAGGTCTTTGTTGCTCCACGGCACCGACACGCCGATTGGGCCGACCTGGTAAAAACGGTTGTTCCGCACGGCAAAGGCGCTCATGGCCAGTCCGCCGCGGTCGCTTTCCAGTACAGGCGTTTCCACGGTTTGTACGCCGCCGGCCACGTCAATCCAGCGCGGCATCAGGTTTTTGCCTTCGCGGCCCAGCAGGAACAGGAAGCGCATTTTTTCGCTGCCGCCGAGTCGGAGCCGGACGGTTTCGCCGGGTTCGCAAGCGCTTTTTTCCAGAATGCCGCCCGGGCCGTCGAACTGCGTGGCCGGAATTTTGGCATCCCAAACCCGCACGATGCGCTTCACCTCGACGGGTTCGCCAAAGGCGTCTTTCGTTTTCAGCACCACCTCGTAGTGCCCGGCAGCCATGCCGCCGTCGTTCAGGTTGATTTTGGTAGCGGCGCCGGTGTTGAAATTCAGTGTGCGCGTGAAATCCTGCCGTCCCCATTTTTCGGGCTTTTCCTCGCTGTTCCAGGGGTATAGCGGGAAATCGCGGCGAAAATCAGCCTCGGTCATCGCCGGCACGTCGGGGTTTTCCCAGTAGCGCTGCACAAATTGCTGCTTCGGCGACACAAGCCGCGTGATTTCGATCGTGCCAGTGGCCGCCTGAAACTGTCCGGCGGTGTTGGTGGTGTTCAGGGAAATGCTGCGCAGGCTGTCCAGTTCAATTTCCTGCGGCAGGGCGAAGTCCACGTTCAGAGCCACATAGCCGGCGGTTACCAGAATTTCGCTGCTGCGCGTTTCACCGGTGATGTCGGTCACGTCGGCCATGACACGGAAATCGAACATCGGCTGGTCTTTTTTCGGGATGCTGCGGTCGGGCAGGGCCGTGAATTTGATGTCGAACCCGCCGTCGGCGCCGGTGGTGGTTTCGCCGTTGGCGATTTCCATTGTTTCGGTGGCAAACGGCTTGCTGATGCGCCACCAGTCCCACCAGGGGAAACGCGCCTGCCGCACCACGCGGTAGCGCACTTTGGCGCCGTCCACCACGCTGCCGGCGTAGTTTTTGGCTTCGCCGCGCACGGTCACGGCGTCGTTCACGCGGTATGCGCCGGTCAGCGGTTTGAAGGTCACTTCAAATTTCGGGCGTTTGTACTCTTCGACATTGAACCAGGCGCCGCCGTTCAGTCCCTCGGCTTCGATACGCATTTGGCCGGTGAGGCCGGAAACGGGCGCCTGAAACGCGCCGTTGAACGTGCCGAACTCATTGGTGCGCAGTTTAAGCCGGCTTTTTTCCTGGCTGTTGGCATCGAGAAAACGTACCACCACGTCCGTATTCGGGATGATTGTCGGCATGTCTTTTTCGTTGCGCAGGAGCAGGATGCCTTTGAAATATACCGTCTGACCCGGGCGATACAGGCTGCGGTCGGTGAAAAACTGCGTTTCGCGGTTGGGTTGACGGGTATCCTGGCGGTAGTTTTGGAAAAATTCGTCGAGCCAGAGGGTGTCCTGTCCCTGCGACAGGCACACGTTGAATCCGCGCCGGGTGTCCACCCCGGATTTCAGCAGGCCGTCGCGGTCGCTGAGTGCCTGGCCGATCCGGTTGCGCACATTGCGGCGTTCGTTGCGATCCCAGCGGGATTCAAAAAACTCGCCGCGTACGCCGCTCAGGGGCGAGCCGGTCTCGCGGTTAACCACGGCGAAATGCTGGTCGCCGTTCTGGTCGAACGACACCGCCGCGAGGCCGGAGCAGGTGAACGGCGCGAAGGCAACCGGGTGCTCGCCGCCGGCAAAATCGGCGGAGCCGGACACGAGCGCCACGTAGCGTCCCGCGGGCAACGGGTCGAGTTTGATCTCGGAATTGTGGCGGCGGTAGTCGCCGGGGTCGCGCAAGTCCCAGGTGCGCTGCTGCACGGCGGGCAGTTTGTTCAGGAACGCCAGGCGTTGGTCCCATTCCACCTGATCGAAAACCGTCGGATCGTTCGGTGTTTGCACGACTTTGACCCACACTTTTTTCAGGTTTTTCCAGCCGACGGACACGAGCACCGGTTTTTCCGGCAGGGCTACATGTTCGGTTTCGAGGCCGACTTCCTCGCGGCGCAGGTCGTACAGCAGGGCGGCGCACTGTTTGGCGCCGTAGGTATCGGGGTGGCGGCGGATGGCGTCTTCGCACAGGTCGGCGGCTTGTTTCAGCAGCGTGGCGTCGGCGTTGGGTTGGCCGGCCTGTTCCATCAGTGCCCAGGCCATTCGGTGCGCGATTTCGGCGTCGGAAGGGTGGTTGTAGTGGGTTTTGTGCAGGATGGCGAGCGCCTGGCGGTAGCGCTCGGACTTGTCTTCGAGCACCGAGTTGTTCTGGGCAAATTGCAGGCGCAGGAGTTCGGCGTCAATCAGAGCGGCTTCTTCGCCGGCGGCGAGGTGGGCGGCAATGAGGCGCTGGAACAGCCGCACGGCGAGCCATTTGCCCGAGGTAGTATCGCGGCTCTGGAAATTGAATTTCACAAAATCGGCTGCAGGTGCAAACGCGTCAGGCTGGTCGAGGTAAAACTTGTACGCCGGTTCGGTGAGGTAGCTGCGTTCGTTGGCAAAATGCTCCACGGCGCGGTGGCCCAGGAAGTCGAACAGGTTGGGGCGCAGGGGTTTGGCGCCCACGGAGTCGGCGCGACCGGGTTGGGAAAT
>CAYMQY010000226.1:0-1816 GCA_964392655.1 uncultured Saprospiraceae bacterium | reverse complement strand
AAGCCGTCTTCCTCCAGCATGGTGATGTATTTTCCGCGAAACAGCAGGGCCTTGATCGTCTGCGGGCCGTTTCGGTCGGTTTTGGCGCGGGCGTGCAGGGCTTCGGTGCGTTCGAGGGCGCTTTTGAACAGGCCCTGTTTTTCGAGGCTGTCAATGGCGCGCCATTCCGCGGCGTAGTCGCCGGGAGCGGGAGCGGTGGTGGTAGGCATGGGCGTGGAAACGGGTTGGGCGCCGGTGCTTTCCGGTGCTTTTTGGGCGAATTTGCAAAAAGCGAAGGAAAGGGCGAGCAGGAGAATGGTGGAGCGTAGCATGGTGTTGTTGGCTGTTGGCTATTGGCTGTTGGTTTGTTGGACGGGGCAGGATGGATGCAGGTTGTGGCGAAAATGCACAAACGCAAAAAAATCTTGCTGCACACGGCAAAGGAAAGAAATTTTCAGGCATAAACACACGGGCAAATTCATCTGGCAGGCTATGGCATTTATCGCCTTTTGCCCATCCCCGACAACATACGGGCGCTGATTTCGGTAGGTTTGTCCCCTCGGCGATCACACCAAACCCGCCGCGCAGATTCCGATGAAAAAAACGCTACTCCTCCTGCTTCTCTGGTTTTTGCAAACAAACCTCGCCACGGCGCAAGGCCCCGGCGACTACCAGTTCCAGTTTCAGTTCGACAATTACCTGCGCGAATGGGTGCAAGGTCCGGACGGGGCGTGGTTTGGGGTTGGGCACAGCAACCGTGTGGACTTGATAGACGAACTTTTTGTCATCAAGTGGGATACAAAAAATGATGTGCTGCTGTGGAAAACAAGCGTTCCCCTGCCCGCCCAGGAGGTGATGCATGATCTGGCGATGCTCCCTGCGCCCGACGGCGGCGTATTCGTCGGCGCCGTGTACGACGGCTGCGACTACCCCACCCCGGAAGGTCTGGCCCGGCTGAATGCCGACGGCGATATTTTGTGGACAATAACCACCCCGGAAGAGCACCGCTTCAATAACCGGCTCTGGCTCCTGCCCGCAGCCGACGGGAAAATCGTCTTCCAGACCGACAAATTCCGGTTCGAGTACCTCCCGGACGGCATGCTGGCGAGCATGAACACCGCCACCGGTTTCCCTTGGACGGGATATGTAAAAAACAACCTCGGCGGGTATCTGGCCTACGGAGACCAGGCGCTCGGGTCGTTCAGCCCGTTTTTTGTGGTGTCTTTTCCCGACAACGTCCGCCATGTCGTCCAGTCGCCCGGAGGGGAATGGTTTGTGCTCGGCTCCGAAAAACTGTACCGCCTTGACGCCGCCATGAATGTGCTGGTGGAAAAACCTATAACCGGTCTGCAGCCTTGGTCAAAAGTTTTTCTGGCCGACAGTTTCTGCTGGGTCACAGGCACAAATAGCGCTGGTGAATCCGTACTGCATCGCATAGATCTGACGAGCCTGGACATCGTCGCCACATACGCCTACGACAAACAGTATCAGGTACAAGCAGTGCTCCATACGCCCGGCGACAGTGTGTTGTGGTTGTCCGGTGTGTGCAATTTCCCGCGCAACCGAACCGTGTTCCTCAAGTCCGTGCCGAAGGATAACCCGGTTATCGAACCGACGCGATCCGTCGCGCTCACCGATATTCGGTTGGAGCAGCAGCCGGTGTATGTCACGCACCCGTTCCCCTGCACATTTTGGGCGGGGCCATCCGTCACGTTCTTTTTTGGAAAAGTATTCGCCACGGTAACCAATACGGGCAGTACTCCGGTGTCGCATTTTTGGGTACACGGGCGATTTAGTTCCTGCTGGAGTATCTGCGAATACCAGTACCAGTTTTCCA
>CAYMQY010000225.1:0-7204 GCA_964392655.1 uncultured Saprospiraceae bacterium | reverse complement strand
ACCTGGTACAACGACGCCGATAGCAAGAAGAAAAACGGCCTGCCGCGCTACCAGTTCAAGATTGATGGCCGCCAGTCCACGGATCAGGATGCCGTACAGATCGCCAATGCGCTCGACTCGATCAAGATAGTGCCCAACCCGTACTACGGTTTCTCGCAGTATGAGGTCAGCCAGTTCAGCAATGTGATCAAGGTCACCAACCTGCCGGCAAAATGCACCGTCACCATCTACTCGCTCGACGGCAAGTTCATCCGGCAGTACCGGCGCGACGAGGTGTATGCCCCCTACAAACAAATCACACCCGATCTGGAGTGGGATTTGAAAAACAACAAGGGCATCCCGGTCGCCAGCGGTGTGTATCTGTTTCAGATACAAGCGCCAGGCCTGGGCGAACGAACAATTAAGTGGTTCGGTATAGCCCGACAGTTTGACCCATCCGGTCTTTGATTCATTGAGTGTTTTAATGTTTGGGTGTTTTAGTGTTTTAGCCACTAAAACGCCCAAACACTAAAACACTAAAACACTTATCCACTCAATGACAATATCGTATGAACTATAAAAATACATTGCTTGCACTTTGTCTTCTGGCCGTGACCGGAACGGCCTTTGCCGGCAACCCGGAGCGTCAGGGGGAAGCCGGGGCGGCCCAGCTGCTCATCAATCCATGGGCACGGAGCGCCGGTTTGCACTCCATGAATACTTCCTCGGTGACCGGCACCGACGCCCTTTACCTGAACGTGGCGGGCTTGTCGCGCATCAACAAAACCCAGATCAATCTGAGCCACACGCGCTACATGTCGGGCGCCGATATCAACCTGAATTCGCTGGGCTTTGCGCAGCGAATCGGTTCCAACGGTGCATTCGGCGTTAGCCTCGTAGCGCTTGATCTCGGTGAACTGGACCTGACGACCACCGATACGCCGGAAGGCTCGGGCGCTACGTTCAGCCCTTCGTTTTTCAACCTCGGCGTGTCGTACTCCCACCTGTTTGCCAACCGCGTGTCGGTAGGCTTCACGGTGAAATTCGTCAACGAATCCATCGCCAATGCCGGCGCCAGCGCTATGGCCATTGATGCCGGCGTACAATACGTCACCGGCGAAGACGACAATTTCAAATTCGGTATTTCGCTGCGCAACGTGGGCGGCAAAATGCGCTTCACCGGCGAAGGTCTGGGCACGCAAAACGACGGGAACAACCCGACGTTTGAATACCCGATCACCTACTACCAACGCAGCGCCGAATACGAACTTCCCTCCCAGTTGAACCTTGGTGCGTCCTACGACTTCATCATCGGCCGTACCAACCGACTAACCGTGCTTGGTAACTTCACTTCGAATGCGTTTTCCCGCGACCTGGTGGGCGGTGGACTTGAATTTGGCCTCGGCCAAAACTTCGCCCTGCGTGCTGCCTACAAACTGGAACTCGACACGCCGGAAGGCAGCGTCGAAGCATCGCTCGACAACGGCCTCGCCGCCGGCATGAGCGTATCGGTGCCCCTCAGCAAGGAATCGAAAAGCCGCCTGTCTTTCGATTACGGCTACCGCAATACCTCCATTTTCAACGGTATCCACAATCTGGCCGTGCGCATAGACCTGTAAACCGCCCGGAAGGAGAAAAAAGATTTTTCTCTTTCTCAGAGGCCCATTACCTTTGCGCCACTTTAATTGCCTGCAGAAACGTTTCTACCCGCCCGGTAGAAACGTTTCTGCTTTTTTCTGTACCAACCTAACCTAAAGCATTAGTGCTATGGCCAATTACACCTATCTGACACAGAGCGGGTACGACAAACTCAGGAACGAGCTGGAAGAACTGAAAACAGCAGGCCGCGCCGAAGCGGCGCGTGCTATTGCAGAGGCGCGCTCCCAGGGCGACCTTTCTGAAAATGCCGAATACGATGCAGCCAAGGATGCCCAGGGCATGCTCGAAATGAAAATCAACGAACTGGAAACCGTCTTGTCCAACGCCCGCGTACTGGACGAAAGCCAATTGGACGACTCCAAGGTGGCTATCCTGTCCAACGTAACCATCAAAAACCTGAAAACCGGCAAAGAACTGACCTACAAACTCGTGTCGGAAACGGAGGCCGATACCAAACAGATGAAGATTTCCGTCTCCTCCCCTATCGGGGCCGGACTGCTGGGCAAAGAACGCGGCGATGTCGCTAAAATATCCACGCCGGGCGGTGTGCTCGAATTCAAAATTGTGGAAATTTCAATTGGATAAACTAGGAGGTTGAACGGGTTTAGCGGGTTGAACGGGTTGAACGAGTTAGTCTAAAAAGCACCCGAAGGGGTGCCATATGAGAAGGCAGGGCACAGCCCTGCATGGAGAAACCACCGCTACGGAATAGCCCTGAAAGGGCGATATAGTAAACTCGCAGACGACTATGACGCCCTTTCAGGGCTTATCGTCGAGATGTCGTTAAGAAGCAGGGCTGTGCCCTGCCTTCAGATATGGCGCCCTTTCGGGACTTTTTAGAGTCACCCGGTTCAACCCGCTAAACCCGCTCAACCCGCTCAACCCGCTCAACCTTTTTTCACAATGGCTACCATTTTCACCCGCATCGTCAACGGCGAAATTCCATGCTACAAAGTGGCTGAAACCGCCGATTACCTGGCCTTTCTGGATATTCGTCCGCAGGCCAAGGGCCACACGTTGTGTATTCCAAAGCGCGAGGAGGACTACATTTTCGATCTGGAAGACGAGGAACTGGCCGGCCTTATGCTTTTTGCCAAAAAAGTGGCCAAAGCCCTGCGTCAGGTGGTGCCCTGCAAACGCATTGGAATCGCAGTGGTGGGCATCGAAGTGCCGCACGCCCATGTCCATTTGATTCCCCTGAACGCCGTGTCGGATATGGCTTTCAAGGAACCTTTGGTTATTCCATCGGATGAAATGGCTGAACTGGCTGCCAAAATTTCCGCACTCGTTTGACGAGATTGCACATTTCTCGTTTCACCGCGGAGGCGCAGAGGCGCGGAGTCTTTCGCCGCAATTAATTTCCTCGCCCGTGAAAACACCTGGTTTTTTCTTGCTGCTCCTGTTTTTTTTCTGCCGATGCTCGCAGCCGGGGCCAGTCCCGATTCAAGCCGCTGCAGCGCCGGGGGCCGGTAAAATGAACGGGCTGACGCTGGTGGCGCCGCCCGAGCCTTTCCCGGAGAATCCGATGCCTGCGGTAAAAGGCGCCGGCGCCGGCTGGATTGCCGTGGTGCCGTACGCATTCACACGTACGGGCACCCCCTCGGTGCGCTATCAGGAGGAAGGCTGGCAATGGTGGGGTGAGCGCCCCGCCGGTGTGCGCGAAACCATTCGGCTGGCACACGAGGCCGGCATTCGGGTCATGCTCAAACCCCAGGTGTATGTGCCCCGCTCCTGGACCGGCCACCTGACCTTCGACACCGCCGAACGGTGGGCCGCCTGGGAGGCCGACTACGAGCGCTACGTCCTGCGCATGGCCCGCCTGGCCGACTCTACCGAGGTTGACCTGTTTTGCATCGGCACCGAATTCCGAACATCCGTCGAACAGCGCCCGGAGTTTTGGCAAAACCTCATCAAAAAAGTGCGGACCGCCTATTCCGGCAAACTCACCTACTCGGCCAACTGGGACGACTGGCAGCACATTCCCTTCTGGGACAAACTTGATTTCATCGGCCTGAGCGGCTATTTCCCCCTCGTGGAGGCCGATACGCCAACGGTGACAGCGCTAAGAACCGCGTGGCAGCCTATCTGCGGCAAACTGCGCGACTTCAGCCAACGACACAACCGCCCCGTGCTGTTCACCGAATTCGGCTACCTCAGCGTAAACGGCGCCGGCTGGCGAAACTGGGAACTGGAGCGCGGAATCGAAAGCCGACCCGTCAATGAGCAAGCCCAGGCCAACTGCATCGAAGCGCTGCTCGCCACCTTTCAGGCCGAAAACTGGTGGGCCGGAGGATTTCTCTGGAAGTGGTTTCCCAATATGCGCGGCCACGAAGGCTACCCCGAACGCGACTACACCCCGCAGGGCAAACACGCCGAAGCGGTTTTACGGCAATGGTACAAGTGGGATTGATTTGATTGTTCCGATTGATTCGATTGGTTCGGGTATCCGATCATTTGCGCATCTTTGCAGCCGCTTTTCCCGGGCATTTCCATGAAATAACTCATCGCTCATCATTTATTGCTTGTCACTGAAAAATGGCACCCTCCGCATCACGCAAGGTTTTGTTCAGTCTGATTGCATTTGCCATCGGCCTGCTGCTGATATTCGCGGTCGGAGAATTGTTTTTCCGCCTGTTCCCCGGACCGGTCAGCGATCCGCCGGCGCCGCCGCCCTACAACTACCGGGTGCCGGACCGGGAGTACGGCTGGCTGGTGCAGGAGGGCTACCGGCATACCGGCGAACTGCGCGACAAGTGCGACACCATTTACCCGCTGACGATTTCTTTCGGAAAAAACGGCTTCCGCAAGTGGGGCGACCCCGATGCTAAACGCCCCAAAGTGCTGTTCCTCGGCGACTCCTACACCGCATGCGCCCAGACCTCCGACGACCGCCTGTTTTACAAACTGCTCGGCGACTCCCTGCCCATCGAGGTGTTCGCATTCGGCGCTGCCGGGTACAGCAACGCCCAGCAATACCTGGCACTGGAGAAATATCTGGATGCCGTAAAACCCGATCTCGTGGTGTGGCAACTGTGCTGCAACGACTTCATTGACAACTACTGGGAACTCGAAAAAGTGGCCGGATACCACGTTCGTATGCGGCGGCCATACATCCTCGAAGACGGCAGCGTAACCCACAAACTCGCCGCCGAATACCCGCGCAACGTCAAGCCGTACTCGCATTTTCTGTACTTCATCCTCAAGCGTATCGCCGAGGCGCAAGGCACTTTCGATCAGCCGCCTGCCGAACCCGCCGAGAAGTGGATTGCCGAAAAAAACCTCGACTACGAACCCTTTGCCCGCAGCGTGCGCATGACCGAT
This sequence comes from uncultured Saprospiraceae bacterium, assembly GCA_964392655.1. Taxonomy (GTDB): domain Bacteria; phylum Bacteroidota; class Bacteroidia; order Chitinophagales; family Saprospiraceae; genus M3007. Next base: position 2,245 of record CAYMQY010000225.1, on the reverse strand, counting down.
GCCGTTTTCAAAAAAATGAAAACCCTGCTGGCCGGCAAAGCCCGGCTGCTGGTGTTCGACGCCGACGGTTTCCAGCCGCAATACGACCAGTTCGCCCGGCTCTGCCGCGAAAACGATCTGGACTTTGCTGATGGACTGCCGGCTTACCTGCAAACATTCGAGGGCGCCGGCCAATGCATCCGCACCGACGACGGCTACCACTGGAACAACCGGGGGAACGAACTCGTGGCGGCGTTTTTGCGGCCGTTTATTGAAAAACAAATTGCAACGCAAGACCTTCCAGGTTTCTAAAACCTGGAAGGCCTACTTCCTGTACGCACCCGTGAACATCCTCGGAATATCCGCCTACTACCACGACTCCGCCGCTGCTATCCTGCGCGACGGGCGCCTGATCGCCGCCGCGCAGGAGGAACGTTTCACGCGCAAAAAACACGACCCAGGCTTTCCCACCAATGCCGTGCGCTACTGTCTGGAAGAGGCCGGCCTCACGCTCGATCAACTCGACGCCGTAGCGTTTTACGACAAACCCCTGCTCAAGTTTGAGCGCCTGCTGGAAACGTACTACGCTTTTGCCCCGCGCGGCCTGCGCTCGTTCTGGGCCGGCATGCCGGTGTGGCTGCGCGAAAAAATGTTTCTCAAACGCGCTCTGCGCGAGGAATTGGGCAAAATCATGCCCTTCAACCGCCGGAAACTGCGTCTGCTTTTTCCCGAGCACCACCTCTCGCATGCGGCCAGTGCATTTTACCCGGCACCCTTCGAGGAAGCCGCCATTCTGACTATTGACGGCGTCGGCGAATGGGCTACGGCCAGCATCTGCCACGGCAAAGGCAAAGAAATCTCGATTTTGAAGGAACTGCGTTTCCCGCATTCGCTGGGGTTGCTGTACTCGGCGTTTACCTATTTCCTCGGTTTTCGGGTTAACTCCGGCGAGTACAAACTCATGGGTCTGGCGCCTTACGGCAACCCGCATTCGCCCGACATCGCGCGCTACCTCGACACCATCCGCACCGAACTCGTGGACCTGCGCCCCGACGGCTCGCTCTGGCTCAACCAACGTTACTTCGATTACGCCACCGGCCTGCGCATGGTGCGCGACGCCGACTGGGAGCGCCTTTTCGGCTTTCCCAAACGCAAACCCGAAGACGCCCTCGAAGCACACCACTGCAACCTCGGCCTCGCCATCCAGCAGTTCACCGAAGAAGTGGTGCTGCGCATGGCCCGCGAGGCGCAGCGCCTCACCGGCGCCCGCAACCTGTGCCTGGCCGGCGGCGTGGCGCTCAACTGTGTGGCCAACGGGAAAATCCAGCAAGCCGGCATTTTCGATCAGGTGTTCATCCAGCCTGCTGCGGGCGACGCCGGCGGCTCGCTCGGTGCGGCCCTGGCGGCACAGCATATTTTTTTTCGGAAAGACCGCCCCGCGCCCGCGCCGCTCGACGGCATGCAGGGCAGTTACCTCGGCCCGGCGTTTTCCGATCTGGAAGTGCAACGCGTAGCCCGAAAATACGGGGCGCCCTGCCGGCATTTCGAGCGCTTCGACGATCTGGCAGCCGAAACTGCAAGCCTGCTCGCTGCCGGCAACGTAGTCGGTTGGGTGCAGGGACGTATGGAATTCGGGCCGCGTGCATTAGGCAACCGCAGTATCCTCGGCGACCCGCGCAACGCCGAGATGCAGAAAAAACTCAACCTGAAAATCAAATACCGCGAAAGTTTCCGCCCCTTCGCGCCCTCGGTGCAGGCCGAGCGCGTGGCGGAGTACTTCGACTACGCAGGCATTTCGCCGTACATGCTGCTCGTGCATCCGGTGCGTGCCGAGCGTCGCCTGCCTTTGCCGGCCAACTACGACACCCTGCCCGTGCGCGACAAACTGTACCACCTGCGTTCCGACCTGCCCTCCATCACACACATTGATTTTTCGGCCCGCATTCAGACAGTACACCGTGAAACCAATCCGCGCTACTGGGGTCTGATTGAGGCATTCCGCCAAAAAACCGGCATAGCGGCGGTGGTGAACACCAGTTTCAATGTGCGCGGCGAACCCATCGTGTGCACGCCCGAGGACGCCTACCGCTGCTTTATGCGCACGGAGATGGACTACCTCGTGGTGGGCGATTATTTGTTTGACAAAAAAAACCAGCCGGAGTGGACGGAACGGGACGGGTGGAAGGAGGAGTTTGTGCTGGACTAATTTAGCGATGAGCGATGAGTGATGAGCGATGAGTTTATCGTGCTGTTGGAAAATTCATCG
>CAYMQY010000224.1:3615-7230 GCA_964392655.1 uncultured Saprospiraceae bacterium | reverse complement strand
GACCTGTCCGACTTTGCCGGCGAGGCGGTGACGGTTTCGATCTTCAGCGACCTCGGCCAATTAGTCTGGGAGCGCCGGATTCCGGCGGTGGAAGACCAGAAACTGCCGGTGAGCCTGCGCGAAGCGGGCGCTGCGGCGGGGATGTACACCGTCAGTGTGCGCTCGGCGAGCGGAGTAGTAGCGAAACGGGTGGTGCTGGTGGAGTGATATTGGATCGAAATTAGTACACGGTTGTTTTCAAACACTGCCCGCACAATCCTGTTGCTTCAGGTCAAGTGCGGGCAGTGTTCGTAACCTTTCAAGTTGATCGGTGTTCGATGGTCGGCATATATCTTTGCAGCGATGTCAACTGCTGTTCGAATACTGATTTTAGTTCTGACCGGCTCAACAATCCTCCCGGCGCAGCCTCGTCACGAGATTGTCGGCGTGGAGCAGGGGCTATCGCAGGGCATGGTGTTTGACATCCTTCAAAGCCGCGACGGCTACCTCTGGATCGCTACCAAAGACGGACTGAACCGCTACGACGGCTACCGCTGCAAGATTTATTCGCCCGATCCTTTTGATCCTTTTGCCGTCGGTGGGAGCGAAATTCGCAGATTGTACGAAGACAGCCGGGGCTGGATTTGGTTGAGTTATCCCAAAGGCATTGACATTTATGTGCCGCAAAGCGGACATTTTTTCCATTTGCCCAAATCGAACATCCCCATCTTCACCGGGGGAGAAAACGCTTCCAGTCCGCTGAGATTTGCCGAAACGCCCGACGGGGTGGTCTGGTTAACCGATGAGTCGCGGCTATGGCGCATTGCCCCGCCGGACGCCGTACTGGCAGCGGCAGAAAAAGCGGGCAATGCCTGCCCGGTATTGACCATCGAGGCGCTGCCCCTCCGTGTCAGGCCGGATACTGTTTCAGCGCGTGCCCTCGGCGTTTTTTTTAGCCGCCGGCACGGCCTGATGGCGGGTAGTGCGCAAGGGCTTTTTTCCATAGACTGGGCTTCCCGGAAGGCCCGGCTTGCGGCCTTTGCGGGCAAGTCGCTGGATATTGTCGGGGAAGACCAAAGCGAAAGGCTGTGGCTGCGGGCAGCGCAGGCCCCGGCCGATGTATTTCCGCCTGTTGGCGCCGGCTCGGATTTGCGTTTGGCTGTTTGGGACGGAAAACAGGGCGTCCTTTCGAATTTCAAAATAGGACATGCAGACCGCATTCGGTTGGACTCGGCAGGCAACTTGTGGATATTGCGTGCAAAAATACTGCGTAAATGGCGGCCCGATGCATTGCTTGCCGGCGGGCAGGCCGCGTTGGAATGGACATGCGATGCGCCTTTTACTCGGAATCGGCAATTTGACTATCAGACACTAAGCATAGACCGCTCCGGCATCCTTTGGCTGGGAACCAACGGTTACGGCGCGCTTAAGGTGAACCCTGTAAAACCCAAATTTACCGGACGCATGCCCTTGCTTTCCCAGCGCCGTATCTATGAAGACCCGATGGGCCATTTGTACGTCGCAGCCGATCCGGAGTGGTTGTACGCCGACGCCCGTTTCGATCAAAAAATACCCAACCCCTGGTACAACACGCAGATTGGCCTCCTGCCCACCGTTTTCGACCGGCAGGGGAACGGGTGGGGTATGCATGCCGACCGGCTGTACCGCATGGACGCCCGCAGTAAGGCCATCCGGTCGTTTCCTATGACCATCCGGGAGCTGTTGATTTCCCAGAATGGCTCAAAAATCATCGGAGTCACCGAGCAGGGTCTCCTGGAATTTGATTTGCAGACCGAACAGCTCCGGCAGTTCCCTTTTGAGAAACCGCTGTCCGCGCACATGTATTACTCCCAACTGCTGTACGAGGATGCAGGTGGTTCCATTTGGATATACAGTTTTGAAGGATTAATCAAGGCGTCGCCCCAAAACGGCGGCTACCTGTTTATCCATTATAAAAACAACCCCCGAGACCGCAAGAGCCTGTCGAACGACGCGGTGTTGTGCGTGACGGACGACCCGCTCGAACCCGAGCGCTATCTTTGGGTGGGCGCCAAAGGAGGCGGCTTGAACCGTTTGGACAAAAAAACGGGCGACTTCAACCACTATAAAATAGAACAGGGCCTGCCCGACAATGTCGTGTACGGCGCACTGCCCGACAACAGCGGTCACTTGTGGCTGAGCACCAACAAAGGGCTGTGCCGGTTCCACACCCGGGATGAAACGACCCGGAACTTCAATGTCATGGACGGCTTGCAGGGCAACGAATTCAACACGGGCAGCTACCTGAAAACCCGGAGCGGCTTCCTGATCTTCGGCGGGGTCAACGGTTTAACGGCTTTCCACCCCGACAGCCTGCGGTTCAACCCGGTTGTCCCGCAGACGCGGATAGTGAGTTTATCGGTCAACAATTCGCCCTTTCCCTTTGCCGGACAGGCATCCCTGACGCTGTCGCACCGCCAGGATGTGCTGACGTTTGAGTTTGCCGCTCTGGAATTCAGCAACCCCGCGCAAAACCGCTACCGCTACCAGCTCATTCGGCGCGGCATTTGGGGCGATGGCGGTGCAGACAAATGGGTTGATCTGGGCCATAAAAACACTGTGCAATTCGCCAATCTTTCGACCGGGCGCTACACGTTCCGGGTACTGGGCAGCAACAATGACGGCGTGTGGAGCGCCGCGCCGGCGGAGCTGGCGTTCACAATACGCCCGCCGTGGTGGGCCGCGTGGTGGGCGTATTGTTTCTACCTCGCCACCGCTGCCGCGCTGGCATGGGCCATTTACCGCGCCCAGTTGCGCCGCCGCCTCGACCAGCAGGAAGCCCTGCGTTTGCGAGATCTGGACACGTTTAAAAACCGCTTTTTTACCAACATCACCCACGAGTTCCGCACCCCGCTGACGGTCATCATCGGTATGGCCGAGCGACTTCAGAGCGATCCAGGTGACCGGGTGACTTCAAGTAACCCGGTCACTAACGCGGTTGCTTTGATCAAGCGCAGCGGCGAAAACCTCCTGCGTTTGGTCAACCAGATTCTCGATCTGGCCAAACTGGAGTCTGGCACCCTGACAATGCACTATGTGCAAGGCGATGTGCTGCCGTACCTGCGCTACATCGTTGAGAGCCTGCATTCCTTGGCCAACGCCCGGAATGTGCTGCTGCGCTTTGAATGCGCGGAAACCCGACTCGTGATGGACTACGACCCGGAGCGCCTGTTGCAAATCGTGTACAACCTGCTTTCCAACGCCGTTAAGTTCACCCCCTCGGGCGGAAAAGTAACCCTGCGGGCCTGTTTATTGAAAATCCGTGGTATCGAACACCTTGAACTCGTCGTTGCCGACAACGGCATCGGGATTCCGCCGGACGACCTGCCGCATATTTTTGATCGCTTTTACCAGGCGCATAACCTCGAAAAAGCCAAAGCGGGCGGCACGGGTATCGGCCTTGCGCTGACGAAGGAACTGGTGCAGATGATGGGCGGCGAGATTGCCGCGCAAAGCGAGCCGGGTACAGGCTCGACGTTTACCGTGCGCTTGCCTGTTACCCGAAACGCCGTATTGTCCAGTGTCGGGGGGGGGTTGGTGGACCCCCCCCCAACCGGGGGGGGGGGGCGGGGGGGGGGGGGGTGGGGGCGGCCCCCC
>CAYMQY010000224.1:0-3605 GCA_964392655.1 uncultured Saprospiraceae bacterium | reverse complement strand
GGGGTTTGGGCCCTGGGGTGGTTTTCTTTTTATCCCCCCGGACACTACGAGCGACGCTACGGACGCACCCCAAATTTTGATCGTCGAGGACAATCCCGACGTCGTGGAATACCTCGCCGCCTGCCTGTCTTCCCCCTCTGTTGGAGGGAGCCGGGGGGAGGCTTATCAGTTGTCTTTCGCTTACAACGGCCGGGCCGGCATCGAAAAAGCGCTCGACAGCATCCCCGACCTGATCGTCAGCGACGTGATGATGCCGGAAAAAGACGGCTTCGAACTGTGCGAAACCCTGAAAAACGACGAGCGCACCAGCCACATTCCCATTGTTTTACTGACCGCTAAGGCCGGCGTGGAAAACCGCATCGCCGGGCTGCGGCGGGGGGCGGATGCTTATCTGGCCAAGCCGTTCAATCAGGAAGAACTGCTGGTTACGGCAGCCAACCTGTTGGAAGTACGGCGGAAACTGCAGGCCCGGTACGGCCAATGGGCCGGCGGGCCGGCAAAGGTTCAGCCGGAATCGCACCCCGCGGACAAGTCCCCCGACCCCGAGGACGCTTTTTTGCAAAAAGTAAACGCCGCCGTCCTGGAGCGGCTTTCCGATGCCCGTTTCACCGTGGACGATCTGTGCCGGACGCTGGCCATGAGCCAGCCGCAGCTGCACCGCAAACTGACCGCCCTGACGGGCAAAAACGCCACCCTGTTCATCCGTTCCGTACGGCTCGCCCGGGCTAAGGAACTGCTGCTGCGCAAAGAAAAAAACGTGAGCGAGGTGGCTTACGAAGTCGGCTTCGACGATCCGAAGTATTTCAGCCGGGTTTTTTCGGAGGAGTTCGGCGTAGCGCCGAGCAAAATCTAAATTCCTCTCTTTCAACGGGTTGAAGACAAGGTTTTCCCTGCCTGAATGCTGCCTCCACCGCATTGAATGGAAAATCTACCCGCCTGAATGCTGCCTCCACCGCTTTGAATGGAGGGTGGGAATGCCTTTGGTGGCGTTCCCCGCACTTTTGTGGCACAAAAAATTTTCTCAGGCTCACTTTAAAAATGCAGTGCCATGAAATTTCATTTTTCGTTTCCGCTTGCGGAATCAAGTTTTCAAAAAACAACACTAAAAAACAAGGCCGGTTGCTTGGGGTTACGACCGGTTTGCCGATGGATACTCTCCTTATTTTTAGTATTTGGAGCGGGGGGGCATCTTGCCTGGGGGCAGTCCTGTTCGGGGGAAGTGTTGAACGTAACAGCCCCCACCCACAATCGGATGGGCGTCGCCAGCAACTGGCCTGTTCCTGCGGGCGGGCCTTTCAAAATCAGGATAAGCGCTAAGGGCGGTAAGGGTGGCAACAGTACTGGAGATTCTCCTAAAAGTGGCGGTAACGGCGCCACCTTAGTAGGCGACTTTATCGTCCTGACCGGTCAGATGCTGGAAGCCATAGCGGGGGCGCCAGGAGAAACCCCTACCACCAATGCTGCCGGCGGCGGCGGCGGCGGCTCCTGCGCCCGCATCGCTGGCGGGGCCAACATGATCGTGGCCGGTGGCGGCGGCGGCGGCGGCATTTATGGTGCCCAAGGAGGTTTGATAACCGTCGGCGATGGGCAAGGTAGCCCAGGTAATAATGGCGGCGGTGGCGGTGGCTTTTTGAGTGCTGGCAGTACTGGATTTACCAATGGTTTTGGCAATGCCCCGGAAGGTGGTGGAGCAGGCTTCAATGCCCAAGGTGGCTTGGGAAGAAAATTTCCAGAATTTGGGCTTTTGGGAGGGGATGGCGGCGGCGGCTTTGGCGGCGGCGGTGGCGGAAATTTAAGCGACATCGGCGGCGGTGGCGGCGGCGGCGGTTATAGCGGTGGGGTTGGTGGAACCGGAAGCCAGAGTGGTGGTTTCTCTTCGGGCGGTGGCGGTTCCCTCAACCTCGGCAGCAACCAAAACAACACCGCCGACGCCAACAACGCCGGCGGGCAGGTCATCATAGAATGCCTCGGGGCAGCGGATTTCACGGCAACAATCACGCCCATACAGCCCATCTGCTCCGCGCCCACCCAGGGTAGCCTGAGCATAGACCTTACGGGCGACAACGACGGCAACACCGTCGGATTGGAATACGCCATCGTATCGGGCAGCTCTTTTTCCGGCAATCCTGCGTTCGCAAATATCAGCGCCGACCCGTTCAATATCACGAGCGGTTTCGGTACGACCGGAACGGCAATTTATACCATTCGGGTTCGCTTGAAATACAATCCCGAAGTGTTCATTGACCACACCTATACGTTGACATCTGCTGCCCAACAGATATTGATGCAGAATGGCAGCAGCAATACCTGTTGCGCCGCTTTTTTTGATAGCGGAGGACCCAATAGTAATTATTCAGACGGGCAAAATTATACTTATACCGTTTGCCCAGATGAAGCATATAACATGATGCAAGTTAGTTTTAGTTTTTTTGACTTGGAACAAAATTATGATGAATTAAAAATATACAATGGAACAAGCACCAATGCACCGCTTTTGGGCACTTTTACTGGCTCAAACAACCCTGGAACAATCGTCGCTCAAAATGCAAGTGGGTGCCTCACTTTTAATTTCAAAAGCGACGTCAACATTGTCAGGCAAGGGTGGAACGCTTCGTTAAGATGTATTCAATGTCTCGATATACCGCCCACCATTACTTGCCCACCCCCGGTCACCTTAGATTGCGCAGCGTCTACTACTCCACTGTTGGATGAAGATTTTTCTGACAACTCGGCAGCCTGGACGCTTGGGACGGAGTGGGCTATTGGCCCGGCAACTTCGGGCTGCGGCGACCCCGACATGGACCATTCGCTCTCGGCAGACAACGGCGTGGCAGGTGTCGTGATTGGGGGCTGCGCCAGCACTTCCCTGCACGATTATTATTTCCTGACAAGCCCGGTGATAGACGCCAGTGCGGTGGGAGATGATTTGATTTTGAGTTTCTGGCGGCGTTTGTGGAGCGATTACACCCCCTATATGAAAAACATCATCCAGGTTTTTGACGGCACATCCTGGCAGACGATTTGGGAAACCTTTGGCAGCCCGGAGTTGCGAGACTTCAATTGGACCTATCAAAGTTTCAATATTTCAGCCTATAAAAACGCCGCTTTACAAGTCCGTTTCGGGTTTAACGTGTCCGCCAACGGTGCTTTTAACAGAGGAAGCTGGAGCTTGGACGACGTAAAAATCATAACATCGGAACAAGCCGTCGTATTGGAAAGAGCCGCCGCCATAGATAACTGCGGGTTTTACTACCTGCCCGTTTTCTTCTCCGATGCGCCCGGTAACGGAGATTGCCAAGGTTGTACGGTCATCAACCGCACCTGGACGGCAACCGACAGCCGCAACAATAGCGCACAATGCGTCCAGGTGCTCACACTTACGGACAGCACACCACCTTCGGTCATCTGTAAGCCAGCTACTGTTTGGCTCAGTGACACTAATGCGAAGACATTGCTTTTGGCAGATATTTTTCAGAGTGGTTCAGATGACTGTGGAACATTGACCGTGCAAAGCATAACGCCCGATTATTTCAGCTGCGAAAACCTCGGTGAGAACATCGTGACGCTGACGGTGAGCGACGGCAACGGCAACACGAACACCTGCG
>CAYMQY010000223.1:0-7349 GCA_964392655.1 uncultured Saprospiraceae bacterium | reverse complement strand
GCCTTGCCGCTGCCCTGACATTCGCAGTTGGAATCGCCTACGCGCACATTCACGGGCTGGCCGTTTTGTTTGACCCAAAAGATCACCTGCGTGCCGGCGGAATTCTGCGTGAAATTGGTCAGGCGGTTGTTGTTCAAGTACACCCACGGCGATTTCATGCTGCGCGGAGTGGTGAAGATTACTTTCGTTACGGCAGTTTTTTTGTCATCATCGCTGCCGGAAACTGTCGGACTGGGGCCGGAACCATTCGTAGAGTGCATGACTGGCACCTGTCCGGTTTGAATGGATTCGCCCGGATTTTGAATTTTAAACCGGAAGGCAGTCGAAGGCTGCGCGCCTCCTTTACCGACGGCGGCATACATCGCGGGGTTTTGTCCGTTCATGGCCATCATACGGCGGCCATTGCTGCGAGGTGTCAGAATTTGAAACTTGTGCTCGCGGGTCGTTTCGCAAAAATTGATGACATACCGGTTGTTACCCACCCGAGCTCCTTTCAGAATGTGCTTGTCGTCAATGAGTACAAGAATCGTATCGAGGTCGGACACATAGTCCAGATAGGTTTTGCAGTCGGTCACCGGGCCTCCCGGGCGTGTGCCGGTGCGGTCGTTGTGGATTTGGAACAGTTCGAGCGGAATAAACGACTCGCCTTTTTTGACGGTGCCGATAAAATCCAGTTCCCCGTCCTCCACGATGAGTGTTTTGGGTTGCGTGAGTGCTGCTATCGGCGCCTCGATTTTCAGCATTCGGCGGTCGAACTTTGCCACTTCAAAGCGCATACCCTGACCGTCGAAGTACAGCATAGGGGCATCGAACTGGTGGTTTGAAGCGAAGGCGTACTTGGTCTCGTGCGTTTTGGCTGCGGTTGAAAAGTACCAGTAACCGGCTATGAGCAATAGCAGAAGAGCAAGCAGCAAAAGCGGCCAGGGGTTTCGATTTTGAGATTCTTCCTGATCGGGCGTTTTTGCCTGCCGCTTTTTCGGCGTCATAAAGCCGAATATTCGACGGAAAATATTTTTTTTCGGTTTGTCTTCCTGGGGACTGGTTTGGGAAGAGTTGGATGTTTCCATAAGTATATGATTATTAGACCAAAGGAATGTTCGGGTAAAGGTAGGTCAGGCCGTTCAAAAACGGCAACATTTTTTTTCAGGCAGAATATGCGCGCAAAATAGCGGCAGCCTGGCCGATCATTTCGGCAGTCACATCGAGGTGGGTGACCATCCGGATGGTTTGCGGGCCAAAAGCGGAGGCTTTAACGCCATTTTTCATCAAATACTCCAGTAAAATGGTCGGAGTAATGGGTATCTTCAGGTCAAAAATTACAATGTTGGTTTCCACGGGGCGGATGTTTTCCACCCAGGGCAATTCGGCCAGCGTGTCGGCCAGATGACGCGCGTGGGTATGGTCTTCCGCCAGGCGTTCAACGTGATTATCAAGGGCGTAGATACCTGCCGCAGCCAAATAGCCGGCCTGACGCATGCCGCCGCCCATGGCTTTGCGCACGCGCCGCGCCTCGGAAATGAAGTCGCGGCTGCCAGTGAGCACGGAGCCGACCGGCGCGCCAAGTCCTTTGGACAGGCAAATGCTGATGCTGTCCACCTCGGCGCCGATGTCGGCGGGTTTGCCGCCTTTTGCCACAAGTGCATTAAAAATTCGAGCGCCGTCTAAATGCAGTGCGAGGCGTTTTGTCCGGCAAACTGCGCGTATTTCCCGGATGGTTTCGAGGGGGTAAGCCCCTCCCCCACCCTTGTTGCAGGTGTTTTCGATGACCACGAGCGTGCTCCGCGGCAACCAGTCGTAGGGCGGACGCACAGCAGCCTCCACGAGATCGGCGCTGAGAATACCGTACGGCGTGCGGATGAGGTTGACCCCGATACCGCTGTTGAACGCGTAGCCGCCCACTTCGTACTGGAAAATGTGGCTCATCTCGTCGCAGATGACCTCATCGAGCGGGCGGGTATGCACTTTGAGGGCAATCTGGTTGGTCATGGTGCCACTTGGGCAGAACAAGCCGGCTTCGTGGCCAAACAAGTCGGCGCATTTGGCTTCCAGCGCGTTCACAGTCGGGTCCTCGCGGAACACGTCGTCGCCCACCTCGGCCGCCATCATGGCGCGGAGCATTCCCGGAGTGGGTTTCGTGACGGTGTCGGAGAGGAGATTGATCATGTTGTCAGGTTGGAAGGTTGGAGGGTTTCTGGTTAGAAGGTTTAAAATTTTCAGCCCACGGATTTATCCGTGGGAAAATTAGATCAGCCCGTACACGCTCCCCGGCATCAGCGTCAGCAAAACCGTCAGCACCAGGCCGGCGGCAATAGCCACACGAAAACCCCAGGGAATATGCACTTCGTAGGCGTTTTCCTCCCCCGAAAAGTACATGGCGATGATGATTTTGAAGTAGTAGTAAATCGAAACAGCCGAATTTACTACAGCCAGCACGATCAGCCAGGGGTATTTTTCAAAAGCCGCTGTGAACAGGAAGTATTTCCCGAAAAAGCCGGCTGTGGGCGGTATTCCCGCCAACGAAAGCACCGAAACCGCCATCGCCGCGGCAATCAGCGGTTGTTTTTTACTGAGGCCGTTGAAGGCCCGGAACGTCTCATCCTGGTTTTGTTCGGACACCAACAGGAAACACGCAAACGCCGAGATCGTCGCCACCGAGTAGGTCAGGGTGTAAAACAGAATGGCCCCGGCAGCGCCCGGTTGGCCGGCCACCAGAACAGCCAGCATGAGGTAGCCGGCATGCGCGATAGATGAGTAAGCCATCATGCGCTTGACGTTCGACTGGAAAATAGCCGTGGTGTTCGCCAGCGTCATGGTCAGGGCAGCCACCATGGCCACTGCCGTTGTCCAAAATTCGCCGGCGCCGACGAAGGCCGTGCCGAACAGGCGGTACAGCGCCGCAAATCCCGCCGTTTTCACGACCGTAGCCATGAACGTGGTGACGATGGTCGGACTGCCGGAGTACACGTCGGGCGCCCAAAAGTGGAACGGAACGGCGGAAACTTTGAAACACAATCCGATCAATACGAGCAGGATACCCACGCTCAGCATTTGCGGCGAGTGGCCGTTGGCTTCGATCACGGAATGTATCTGTTTCAGATCAAAACTTGCCGTGGCGCCGTACACCAATGCAATGCCGAACAGCAAAATACCGGTGGTAAATGCCCCCATCAGGAAGTACTTGAGCGCGGCTTCGTTGGAGCGCAGATCATCGCGGCGACTACCGGCCAACACATACAGCGGGATGCTGAGAATCTCGATGCCGAGGAACAGCATGACCATGTTGGAGTACGAAAACATGAGCAGCGCCCCGCACAGGCTGAACAGGATGAGTGCGTAATGATCGCCGAGGGTTTCGTGCAATTCCCGAAAACCCCAGCGGGTAAATCCGAACAAAAGCATGGTGCTCAGCAAGGCCGTGAGCGTGAATGCCAGTGCAAACGTATCGAACTGGAACATGGTGGCGTAACGATCGCCATAAGGAACGCCGTACAGCAGCCCCCAACCGGTGACACCGACTGCCAGAGCCATGCCGGTCATGCGCAGCCACTGGATCAGGTCCCGTTTCTGGGCGAGGCCGGCGAAAAGAACAGCGAGCGCCGTGAGGAAGAGTATGATCAGAATAAGCATAAGGTCAAATTTAAAACTGCACCGCACCCAAAATCCGGTTCACGCTGCCGTCCGTCAGATGCAGTATCCACTGCGGGAAAAAGCCCGTCAGCAGTACCAGTCCGGCAACCGTACCCAGCACGATGAACTCGCGGGTGTTTACGTCTTCAAATGTTTCGGTTTGGCGATTGGCCTCGCCGAACATGCTCAGCCCGTAGGCCCGCAGCATGTACACGGCACCGAGAATGATCGTCAGGCCCGAAGCCGCGCCGAGCCAGTTGTTGTAGTTCCACACCCCGTTGAGCAGCAGGAATTCTCCGGCGAAGCCGTTTGTCAGCGGCACAGCCACGGCGCCGAGGGTTACGATCATGAACATGGCGGCCAGCCGGGGCGCCGACCGCGCAATGCCGCCCATGTCGAACAAGGCCCGCGAGCCGAGGCGGCGCTCCAGCAGATCGGCTACAAAGAACAGCCCGACGGCATTCACGCCGTGGCTGAGCATCTGGATCATGCCGCCCTGCACCCCGGTTTTGTTCCAGGCCAGGATACCCGCAGCGATAAGACCGACGTGTGCGATGGATGAATACGCGATGAGGCGCTTCAGGTCGCTTTGCTTGATGGCGATGATGCTGGCGTACACGATACCGAAAACAGCCAGACCAAGAAATATCGGCGCCCACCAATGCAGGGCTTCCGGCGCCAGCGGCACCATCCAGCGCACTACGCCGTAGATACCCATTTTGAGCATGATTCCAGACAGCAGCATGGTGCCGCCGGTCGGCGCACTCACGTAGGTGTCGGGTTGCCAGGTGTGGAAAGGGAACAAAGGCATTTTCACGGCAAAGGCGAGGAAAAAGCCGAGCATGACCCACCAGGCGGTTTTTCCATCAAGTTCCACGGCTACGAGGTGTTCCCAGGCGAACGAATGGGATGCGCCGGTTTGCACCAAAGCGGGCGTTTTCAAATAAACCGCCAGCAAAGCCACCAACATGAACAGCGACCCGACAAAGGTGTAAATGAAAAACTTCAGCGTGATGCGGATACGGTTTTCACCACCCCAGATGGCGCAGATGAAGTAAATCGGGATGAGTGCCAGTTCGTAAAAAACGTAAAACAGCAGTCCGTCCAGCGCCATGAACACGCCGTTGAGTGCGCCGAGCATGAGCAGCACAAGGCCGTAGTAGCGGCCTTCGAGGCCGAAATTCCGACTGAAACTGCTCAGGACGATGAGCGGCGCCAACAGATTAGTCAGCAGCACCAGCAGCATGCCGATACCGTCCAGCCCGAGGCGAAACGATATGCCGGCATTCGCTACCCAGGGCACGTTGACCTCGTGGTTGAACGAGCCGTCGCCGTTGAAGCCGCTGAGCAACAGGCCGGTAACGGCGAGGTTGGCCAGCGTGGCGACAAGCGCGACGGCGCGCGCCGGTAGCCCCCGGAAGAGGAGCAGCGCAAGGGCTGAAAGGAAGGGGATGAAAAGGAGAAGTATCGTCATAGGTTATTGTCGGTATGGTCACACAAACAAGGTCAAAAACAGCACCACCGCGCCCACCACCATGCCCAGCAGGTAGTACTCGATGTTGCCGTTTTGCAGTTTCCGGAATTCTGCGCCGAGACGCTGTACGCCCGCACCTACACCGTTCACGAGGCCGTCAATCGCCCAGGTATCGGCATAGTAATGCAGGAGTTGAGACAGTTTTTCGATCGGGCGGACGAACAGGAACTGGTAAATCTCATCCACATAAAATTTGTTGGCCAGCACTTTAGTCAGGCCGGTCTGGGCGGCATCAGCCACGGGAAGGCTGCTCCGCCGTACATACACCCAGTATGCCGCCGCAATCACGAGCAGCGCCAGCGAAGTCGTGAACAGCATGAGCGTCCACTCCGTGCTCGCCTCCAGGTGGTGCGGCTGGCCGCCGTGGTGCAGGTTACTATTGTGAACCACCGGCTCCAGAAAATGCGCCATCCACTGTGGCGTGCCGAGGTGCAGAAAATGCGGGGTGTTCAGAAAACCGCCCAGCGCAGAGAGCACCGCCAGCACAATGAGCGGCACGGTCATCACCGCCGGACTTTCGTGCAGGTGGTGGCGCTGTTCTTCCGTGCCACGGAATTCACCAAAAAAGGTTACAAACAACAGCCGGCACATGTACACCGCCGTGATCAGGCCACCCAGGCCGGCAAAGCCCCACCACCATTTGCCGCCTGCGGCGAAAGTGTTGGCAAAAATTTCGTCCTTGGAGAAAAAGCCTGCCAGCAAGGGAAAACCGCTAATGGCCAGCGTGCCGATGAGAAAAACCCAAAAGGTGACGGGCAGTGCTTTGCGCAGGCCGCCCATGTTCCGAATATCTTGCTCCCCGCCCATCGCGTGAATCACCGAACCGGCGCCGAGGAAGAGCAGGGCTTTGAAAAACGCGTGCGTCGTGACGTGAAACATGGCCGTCGTGTATGCACCCATGCCCAGCGCCACGAACATCAGCCCCAATTGGGACACCGTGGAGTAGGCCAGTACTTTTTTGATGTCGTTTTGCCGCAGGCCGATCAGCGCCGCGAAGATGGACGTAGCCAGACCGACAAATGCCACCAAGTTCAGCGCGTCGGGCGACAGGTTGTACAGCGGCGAACAACGGGCCACGAGGTAAATGCCTGCCGTCACCATCGTGGCGGCGTGGATGAGGGCCGACACCGGCGTGGGGCCGGCCATGGCATCGGGCAGCCAGGTGTATAGCGGAATTTGCGCGCTTTTGCCCATAGCGCCTACGGACAGCAGCAGGCATATCGCCGTCACGATGGCCGGGTCTGGATTCACCGTTTCGATGCGGGCAAAAATGTCGGCGTAGGTAAGCGAGCCGAAATTTTTGAATACCAGAAAAATGCCGAGCAGCAGTCCAAGGTCACCGATTCGGTTCATGATGAACGCCTTGCGGGCGGCTTTGCCGTACTCGCGGTTGTCGTACCAGAACCCGATGAGCAGGTACGAGCACAGGCCCACGCCCTCCCAGCCGAAAAACAGCATAACGAGGTTGTCGCCCATGACGAGCAGCAGCATCGAAAAAATGAACAGGTTGAGGTAGGCAAAAAACTTCCAGAAACCCGCATCGTCGTGCATGTAGCCGATGGAGTACACGTGGATGAGGAAGCCCACGCCGGTCACGATCAGCATCATCCACACGGAAAGATGGTCCACGAGGAAGGAAAAATCCACGTGCAGGCTATCTACCGTGAGGAAGTTGTACAAAACGGTGCGTATCGGCCCCGTGGCGGACACCTCGTTGAAGCAAGCCACGCTCAGCAGGAACGAGGCCAGCAACGCGCCGGAACCGATAAGTCCCACTGCGGTTTTGGACATGCGCCGCCCGAGCAGGCCATTTATGGCAAAGCCGAGCAAGGGAAGGAAAGGGATGAGTGGTATGAGTTGGTTCATTTTTTAATTTCTGAGTTTGTCCAGCAAATAAATATCCGTGGACTTCGTATTCCGGAAAATCATCACCAGAATTCCCAGCCCCACCGCCGCTTCCGCTGCGGCCACAACCATGATGAAAAACACCATGATTTGGCCTTGCGCATCGGACAGGTAGGTGGAAAAGGCTGCCAGCAGCAGGTTCACGGCGTTCAGCATAAGTTCCACGCACATGAGCACCACGATGGCGTTGCGGCGGATGAGCACGCCGAACACACCGATGCAAAACAACAGGGAACTGAGCCAGACATAGTATTCGATGGGGACTGTTTTGATTACGTCAAGC
>CAYMQY010000222.1:3193-7422 GCA_964392655.1 uncultured Saprospiraceae bacterium | reverse complement strand
ACGCGTCTCCGCAGTGAAAAAATGCTACAGGCGGCGCCTCATAACTTCGCGTCGGCGTTGCCGTTCACATCACCCAGTTTCACGCCGATAAACTGAAAAGAGGTCGGCACCGGATCGGCGGAAGCGGGCACCACAAGGGCTTGCGGCGGTACCGGCTGAAGCGGATTGTTCGGGTTCTGAAAAACGTGATCTTTCGGGTAAAAACGCCACGACTGCCCGTGCGGGAAATCGGGAATCAGTCCGAGAATCAGTTTTTGCAGCAACACTACATCCTGCAAGGTTACTTTGCCGTCGAGGTTGACGTCGGCGGCCACGTGTTTCCAGGGCGCATCGAACGGCTCAACACCAAGGATATGCCGCTGGATTGTGACCAGATCGAACGTGGACACGCCGTTCAGCGGGTTTGTTTTTTTCACAGGCCGGAGCGTGGAGGTGTAGCCCCACTCCAGCAGTGTGCCGAACTGGTTCCATTCGCCGGAGACGTGGGTGATGATGTGCGCTGTTGCGCCGGCAGGAATAGTGTCGCCCACGCAATTTTGGCCGCTCAGCGTAAAGGTCACCCCGGGGATACCGGAGTTGTCGGGGCGAGTGGTTTGGAGATAATACCCGGGGTCGCAGTTTTGCATCAGGTTGCTCACCACAAGGTTCACCACGCACGACGAGGTATTGCCCGCCAGGTCCTGTGCCCATATTTCGGCCTGCTTGTTTCCGCCCATGTCGTTGGCCGTAAATGTGATGGTTGTGCCACTTTCCGGGTACCCGCTGCCGGTGCATAGTTTGCGCAGGCGGGTGGAGACGAATCCGGGAGCGTTGTCGGACAGGGAATCCAGCAGGTCGGCAGGCCAGACGGTTGCGAGGCATGTAGGTCCGAGTTGAATTTCGACATTGTTTTTGCAACGCAGGTACGGGGGTGTCGTATCGGTTTGTGCCGCTAGGGTTTGGCAAAAAAACAAAAAGGCGAGAAGCGGAGTAAAAAGATTGTTCATCGGTGGATGCTTGATTAATTTTTTTCAAAAAGACGTAGACCTTCCAGGTTTCAAAAACCTGGAAGGTCTTGTTTCTACACGAAAGCAATGCCAAAGCCTGTGTCGCGGCACATCAATTCCCGCAGTCTGACATCTCCCGGACGATCCTCATACCCGCCGCAGTTTACTGTGTCGCACGCTGTACCCGAAGTAGATGACCAACCCGATCACCAGCCAGATGCCGAAGCCCAACCAACTTTTCGCCGGAATCTGGGCCATCATGTAAAAACAGGAAACCAGCCCGAGCATGGGAATCAGCGAAAGGCTGTGCCGGAATGCCAGAACTACGAGGAAAAGGCATGTAAAGGCGAACAACCACATCGGGATTTTGTGCCGGAACAAATCCCAGCCCGACTCGAACTTCGCTTCCTCCGGCACAGGCGCCGCCGTCACCGTGCGGGCGTAATCCTCCGGTTTCAGGCCATCCAGATACGCAGCCAGATCGGCTCCGGCAGCAGCCAGTCCGGCACTGTCCGTCTGGCCGACGTGGGCCACGAATGCCTGCGTCTGCGCGGCGTCGAGTTTGCTGAGCAGGGTCAATTCGTCAAACATTTCCGGTTCGTTGCGCAGCCAGGCCATGGTGCCGTCGCGCTCGGAGGTCATCAGGTAAGCAAGCGCACCGGCTATCAGTAGCGGGAACAGCCACTTGCCGTTGATGTACGGCGTGCGGAACTTGCCGCGCGGGGCATCCGGGGTCATTTGCAGTTTCAGCACACCGGCACACACCAGCACAAAGGCAAACAGGGTACCCATGCTGCACAGGTCGAGCACTGTGTCGCTGGGGATGAACAACATGGGCACCACCACGAACAGGCCGGTTACGATGGTGGAAAAATCGGGCGTATGGAAGCGCGGGTGAATACGGGAAAAGGCTTTGGGAAGCAGGCCGTCGCGGCTCATGGTCATCCAGATACGCGGCTGACCGAGTTGGAACACGAGAAACACCCCGGCCATGGCCACCACCGCGCTCACAGCAATGATGCCGGAGAACCACTTCAGGTTTATTTTTTCAAACACGTATGCCAGCGGGTCATTCACGTCGAGTTCCTTGTAGCTGATCATGCCGGTCAGTACCAGGGCGATCAGGATGTACAAAACCGTGCAGATGATAATGGAGTACACCATGGCGCGGGGCAGGTCGCGTTGCGGGTTTTTGCACTCTTCGGCTGTAGTGGACAACGCATCGAAGCCGATGTAGGCAAAAAACACGGAGGAAACGCCCGCCATAACGCCACCGAAACCGTTGGGCACAAAGGGGTGCCAGTTGTCGGTGTCCACGTAAAACGCGCCGACCAGAATGACCAGCAGCACCACCGCCATTTTCAAAATCACCATGGCGTTGCCGACATTTTTGGATTCCCGGATGCCGATGTACACCAGGCCGGTGATCAGGATGGACATGGCCATAGCCGGAATGTCGAGGATAACGCGCAGCCCGCCCAGGCCGGGGGCGTTCGTCCAGGCTTCCCAGGCTTCGCGTTGTGCGTCGGTCAGGGCGCTCATGGAGGCGCCGCCTTTCAGCAGGCCGTCGGCCACGGCAAATCCGTCGCGGGCCGACACGTAATCCACCTGCGCCCAGGCCGGCACGTGCCAGCCCGCGCTTTCGCAGAGGCTGGTGAAATAGCCCGACCAGGACACCGCCACTGTGATGTTGCCCACGGCGTATTCCATGATGAGCGCCCAGCCGATAATCCAGGCGATCAGTTCGCCGAAGGCTACATAAGAATAGGTGTAGGCGCTTCCGGACACCGGGAGCAGCGAAGCAAACTCGGCGTAGGCGAAGGCGGCGAACCCGCAGGCGAAGGCTGTGAAGATGAACAGGAAAATAACCGCCGGACCGCCGTTGTAACTCGCTGAACCGATGGTGCTGAAAATACCGGCGCCGATGATGGCCGCGATGCCGAGCGCCGTCAGGTCAAGGGCGCCCAGGTGTTTTTGCAGCCGGGGGCCGTCGTCGGATTCGCCGGTTTCGCTATGCGCCGTGGCGATGGCGTCGGGGATGGATTTTTTGCGGAACAGGTCGTTGAAAAAAGACATAAGGCAGCGTGTTGGTTTTCCCGACCGGTACCCCGGCCGTTTCAGGCTCCAATGTCTGCATTTTTGAGAATCACACACCGGAATGCCCGGATTTTTCAAAAAAACAGGCGGCGCTACACCCGTCGGTGGCGTTGTTTTTTGGGGCGCCCGCACCCTGTTTCAGTCGCGGAAAACAAACCCGGAATACGAAGCGAATTTTTTCCACATTAGTTATCCACAATGTGAACAACTTGATGTCCAGATTTTTGATTTTGAATTTCAACGACTTAGATAAGTTATCCACATTGTGTGGAAAAATTGGAACAGCGCGAACAAAAAAAAGCCTACTTTTGTCAGCGCTTCGCCAAGTAATACCCCTGTCGCCGTCGGACCTGTTCAAAACCTTTTTTCGGGGAGTAGAGCAGGTAGTTTTTACAATCCTACAATTTACAGCAGTGACATCCTCTCCGCAATCTCAAACGATTGCCGGCGGGGTATCCTTCGCCATTGGAAAATCATTTATTCATCATACGAATCTGAATTTTTGTAAAACAAAATGGTCAAAGAAACACCAACCGTAGAGCCGATTCTGGCGGAGAACCCCAACCGCTTCGTTCTGCTGCCGATCAAGTACCCTAAAGTGTGGGAATGGTACAAAAAAGCCGAGGCATCTTTCTGGACTGCCGAAGAGATTGACCTCGTGCAGGACCAGTCCGACTGGGACAACAAACTCACCGATAACGAGCGCCACTTTATCAAACACGTGCTGGCGTTTTTTGCCGCCAGCGACGGCATCGTAAACGAGAACCTCGTGCTCAATTTCATGCGTGAAATCCAGATTCCCGAGGCCCGCTGCTTTTACGGTTTCCAGATCGCCATCGAGAACATCCACTCGGAGGTATACTCGCTGCTGATTGACACCTATATTAAAGACCCCAAGGAAAAGGACTTCCTGTTCCATGCCCTGCAAAACCTCGAATGCGTGGCCAAAAAAGGCAACTGGGCAATCAAGTGGATCGAAAACGCGCCCACCTTCGCCCACCGGCTGATTGCTTTTGCTGCCGTGGAGGGTATCTTCTTTTCCGGCTCCTTCTGCTCCATTTTCTGGCTGAAAAAACGCGGCCTCATGCCGGGCCTCACGTTCAGCAACGAACTTATCAGCCGCGACGAGGGCATGCACTGCGACTT
>CAYMQY010000222.1:0-3093 GCA_964392655.1 uncultured Saprospiraceae bacterium | reverse complement strand
ACGAACTTCTTCGAAAAACGCGTGGGCGACTACCAGAAAGCCGGCGTCATGGCCAAACGCGAAGACCAGGTGTTCGCCACCGACGCGGAATTTTAACAACAACCCCGTTGTCATTCCGAAGGAATCTGTCCGCTCGAAAGCGGCGGCAGTGTCTGGTTCGACAATCGTAGATCGGACGGATTCTTACAAAATGACAAAACCGGGTATCACGCAGCCTTCATTTTATTCACAAAAATCACATAGTTATCATGGGTAAATTCGTGATCTCCCAGCGCGCCAACGGCGAGTATCAGTTCAATCTCAAAGCCGGCAATGGACAAGTTATCCTGACAAGTCAGGGCTATGCCGCCAAACCGTCCTGCCTGAACGGCGTCGAATCCGTACGCACCAACTCGCAAGACGACGCTCGTTTTGAGCGGCTCACCGCTGCCAACGGCAAGTTTTATTTCAACCTGAAAGCGACCAACGGCCAAACCGTCGGCGCCAGCCAGATGTACGAGAGCGAGGCCACCCGCGACAACGGCATTGAGTCTGTGAAAAACAACGCGCCCGACGCGAGCGTCGAAGACGAAACGGTGGCAGCGTAACACCCTGCCTTTTGTCATTTCGAAGAAACCCGTCCGCTCTCCGTCGGACGACCGCTTGCGAGCGGACGGGTTTCTGCGAAATGACAAAAACACTGCACTAATCCATTCCACAAACCGCTTTTCATCCAGTTATGCTCAAACCTGCTGTCCTTTGTTTCTTCCTGACCTTCGCCCTGACGCTGCACGCACAGGAGCGCCCGTTTTCCATAAACGTACACGCGGGCGCCACTTTTGCCACGATTGACCCCGAATGGAACGCCTTCGATCCCCGGTATCGCAGCGGCTTTTTTGTGAGCGCCGGTATGCAGTGGCCCCTTTCGGAGCAGTGGAGCATTCCGGTTGACCTGCGATTTGCCCAGCGGGGATTTTACCGCAACGCCGTGGAGGCTTACGTCCTGACCAACGGCCAGATTGGCTTGTACCAGGGGCGGATAGACTACCGCGCGAGTTGCGTGGATCTGACCCCGCAAGTAGCCTTCCGTCCGGTCAAATTCCTGAGCATAGCCGCCGGACCATACCTCTCGTGGCGCACCGGCGAGGCCATACAGTACGGCGATTTGCTGGACTGGACCAGCACGACGG
This sequence comes from uncultured Saprospiraceae bacterium, assembly GCA_964392655.1. Classification (GTDB taxonomy): domain Bacteria; phylum Bacteroidota; class Bacteroidia; order Chitinophagales; family Saprospiraceae; genus M3007. The sequence goes on along the minus strand of CAYMQY010000222.1, from coordinate 1,924 downwards.
ACATCGGCATTTTCAGCGATATTGATTTCGGCTTGTCGGGGCGTCTGAGTGGACACTTCGGACGGGCATCAGTGTTCGTGTCGTACCTGTTCGGGCTGAGCGATTACTCCGACATTCAACTCACCGATGAAAACGGCCAGTCATTGGGCACGCTTTCCGCCAAAAACCGGGCGATTCTGGTAGGGGCGGGGTGGCAGTTTTAAAACTCGGAAACCGAATTGGAAAAAATTATGAATCGGAACAAAACCATACTTTTTGCACAAGCCTGTTGCCTCGTCGCACTCCTGTCCGGCGGGAGCGTAGCAGTGGCGCAAAAGGCAGTTTGGGGCGTTCGGGCAGGACTGAATTATGCCACCATGCAGTACACCGGTTTTATAGTGGAGGAGGCGTTTGCGCCGCGTTTCAGTGCCGGTGTATTTGCCGAAATTCCGCTTCGGGGCAAACTCGGGCTGACCGCTGCGCTGGGTTACTCCGGCAAGGGCGGCGGCGTGAAAGGTACAATTTCCGGCGGCCAACCTATCCCGTATGACGGCAAGGTTCGGCTAGACTACCTCCAGTTTTCGCCGGCGCTGGCGTATCTGGGGCGGCGGTTCTACGTCGGCGCCGGGCCATACGCAGCGTACTGCCTCGGCGGGCAATACACCACGAATGCCTTTGGTACACGCGAAATCCGGGATGCGGCGATCGGCACTACCCAGTTCGACGACATTCAGCCGGCGGACTGGGGCCTGCACGCCGAAGCCGGGCTGCGCTTGCGGCGCTGGCGCGTCGGCTTGTCGTTCGCCTACGGCTTGGCCAATGTGGTGCCGACCCGGCAGGGCTTCAGCGAAACGCCGGGTATCCGAATACTGGCGGCGCAAGTGGGGGTGGGGTATGGGATTGGGAAAGGGGTATTTTGATGATCTAAAAAACTGATTAACCATGTCCTACCAATCTGTTGACAAACTGCAAAAGGCTCTGGCCGAAAACGTCTTTCACTACGCGAAGGACTCCAAAAAGGCTGCAGGTCGGGCACTGGGGACTTTGGTTGAAATCATCACTTTTTACCTCCTGAAATCCTGGAAACTGACGGATTGCATCGCCATTGAACGCGGATTACAGGAGTACGGAAACCCTGATATTTCGCATAATGTCGAATACTCGTTGCACCCCGAACTGACCAAACATACCGTGTTGCTCCCAAATGATGGGAAATCCATAACCGCCGGGAGCATTTTGAAAATGATGGAAAATGCAGGCTTTGATGTACGAAATTTTGAGAAAAGGTCGGTGCAGTTGGTCAACAAGGAAAGCGTCCTGCGAAATGCTTGCACCGTTGCTGTTTCTCCCCAAACTGCCCTCGTGTGTACCATTGGTGCCACACACAAAGAGGTACTGGAGGTTCACGTCATCGAACAGCACCGCAAGCCGTTTGCGATTTTCGAATGCAAAAGGGTTGGCGTGGAGGAGGGCATGACTAAAGGGCCGCAAACCATTGAGAAAGCCAAACAGGGTGCGTACGTAGCCCGAACGGCTTCCTCGCTCCAAAAAGTACGGACAGAATCGGGCGATATGTTCGGTATCGTGTACAAAAGCGACGGAACATACCTGCTCAAACCCTACTCCGAATTGTTGGAGGAAGTGGTCAACTCAACCGATGCCGACCTGCTTCGCCGATTTATCCTGACGGTGGGCGTGGTAAGCAACCACGGCAATTGGTTCACCTCGGACAACCAAAACAAAGAGATGAAAGTGCTGGCCCAGTCGTACGATTGGCTGTTGTTTCTCACCGATGCGGGCCTGGCCGAATTTATTGAAACGCTGATCCTGACCCCGAGCCAAAAGTACCACGCCGTGCAGGCCGCCTTCATGGCGAGTTATACCGGAGAAAAAACCAAAACTCAATTTACCAAAGTGCAAATGAATCTGGAAGCAGATGCAGCAT
>CAYMQY010000221.1:0-7423 GCA_964392655.1 uncultured Saprospiraceae bacterium | reverse complement strand
CATTCATCATTCATCATTCCCAATTTATCTGTTCTCCGCATTGATCTGCTCCAGCGCGGCCATGCCCGGGCACAGGTCTTCTTCGTGCAGGGCATTCAGAGGAGCGGATACCGTTTCCAGCATGGTGTGCAGGTCGCGGGTTTGTGGTTCGAGATAAATGATGCCGGTCAGGATTTCGCCTTTGGCGCGGGCCTCATGCAGTCGGGCGTAGGCGAGGCCGCGGTCGCCGGGATCCCAGCCGGGCGCCAGTTTATTCAGGGTGACGTGCGAATCGTCGTGCATGCGAATCACCTTGTTGGTGCCTTCGGCATATTGAGTGGTGATTTCCGACTTGACGGGCACATAGTCCACCGCAGATGTGGCTTCCACGTGTTCACGGATAAAATCGTACGATTTGGTGGAGCCTGGGTTGTTGTTGAAGGTCACGCAGGGCGACAGCACGTCAATGAACGCGAAGCCCTCGTGGGCCATGGCGGCTTTGATCATCGGGATGAGTTGCTCCTTGTCGCCCGAAAAACTGCGTCCCACGAACGTTGCCCCCAGTTCCATCGCCATTCCGACGAGGTCAATGGACTGGAACGGGTTGGCCAAACCGGCTTTATTCACCGAGCCTTCGTCGGCAGTGGCGGAGTCCTGTCCTTTGGTGAGGCCATAGCAGCCGTTGTTCATCACGATGTAGGTGATGTTCAGGTTGCGGCGCAGGGCATGCACAAACTGACCCATACCGATGGACGCCGTGTCGCCGTCGCCCGAAACGCCGAGGTAGATCAGGTCGCGGTTGGCTAAGTTGGCGCCGGTAGCCACTGAGGGCATACGCCCGTGTACGGAGTTGAACCCGTGGGAGTTGCCAAGGAAATAGGTCGGCGTTTTCGAGGAGCAGCCGATGCCCGACAACTTGGCCAGCCGGTGCGGTTCAATGGCCAGTTCGAAGCAGGCCTGAATGATGGCGCCGCTGATAGAATCGTGGCCGCAGCCGGCACAGAGGGTGGACAGCGCGCCTTCGTAATACTGGCGGGTATAGCCGCGGGCGTTGCGCGGGAGTTCGGGGTGGCGAAACTTGGGACGCAGGTAGGTCATGCTGAAAAACGTGGATTTCGATGCTTATACCGGAATGCGGTGAACGTGCTTGTGGCTATGGCGTATTAAAAACTCCAGCAGGTTTCCGAGGGTGTAACGGCCAAACCATGCGTGGGCTTTCCGGATTTTTGGGCGGTTGAGGTCGGTTTTTCGGGCTTCCTGCAGGATGCGCAGCAGTTGCTCACAATTGATTACGAATGCTTTGACTACATTCGGGTCGAGAGGCTGGTTCAAAAAATTGTAGCGTTTCGGGCTTCTGAACGTTTTGCCGTTGGAGCTATCGGTCCGGCGCAGCAGCCGGCGCCCCCTCCCGGTATACCGCACATCGCCCGCAGGTTCCCAGCGCCTTGCCTTGGCTAAATGAATGGCCCGGTGCAAGCGCGGCAGGTATTCGTCGGCATAAGCATTGAGGTGCGCCATGACTTCCAGTATGTTCCATGCTTCCGGGGATGTGCGCTGCCGGAGTGTATCGGGTGGCAGCGTGGCCACCTTTTGGCGTACATGGGCCAGCAAGGCGCGCAGTTCGGTTTCAAGTTGGTCAAGCAGTTCGAGTTGTGTCATTGCCGGCGGCGATTGGCTTTTTGCCTCAGGTTGTTGGCGGTTAGGAAAAGACTGATTTTTGTTCCGGGCAAAAGTACACGCAAAACTGTTTCGCACCCCGCCCGGCTTCAATTTTATGTCAAACATCTGCCAAAAACCTTTAACCGGAATCCTCCTGCCAAAATCCGCAGGAATTGCCCGACTTTTGCGGCGGGAAAAGAAGTGTTTTAGTTTTTTAGTGTTTAAGTGTTTTGGTATGTACCCCCCAAAAAACTAAAACACCAAAACACTAAAACACCAAAACACACTCATAATAATGAAGACCAAAGCACTTCGCAAGGACAAGGTCAATGTCATCACGCTCGGCTGTTCCAAAAATCTGGTGGACAGCGAAAACCTGATTACCCAGTTGCGCGGCAACGACTACGAGGTGTCGCATGAGCGCGACGACTCCGATGCGAACATCGTGATTATCAACACCTGCGGGTTCATTGACCTGGCCAAACAGGAGAGTATAGACACCATCGTGGAGCACGCAGCGCTCAAGTCGTCAGGAAAAATTGAAAAACTGTACGTCACCGGCTGCCTGTCCCAACGCTACAAGGACGACCTGGAGCAGGAAATTCCGGAAGTGGACGCCTATTTCGGCACCCTGGAACTGCCGGCGCTATTGGCCCGACTGGATGCCGACTACAAATACGAACTGCTCGGCGACCGCCAGATCACCACGCTGTCGCACTATGCCTACCTGAAAATTTCCGAAGGCTGCAACCGCACCTGCTCGTTTTGTGCCATCCCGCTCATGCGCGGGCAGCACATTAGCCGACCCGTGGAGGAGTTGGTACTGGAAGCCCGCAACCTTGCCCGTCGCGGCGTGAAGGAACTGATGCTCATTGCTCAGGAACTGACCTACTACGGCCTCGATCTGTACAAAAAGCGCGACCTGCCCCGGCTGCTGCACGCGCTGGCCGATGTGGACGGCATTGAGTGGATTCGCCTGCACTACGCCTACCCGAGCAAGTTTCCGCTGGAAATTCTCGATGTCATGGCCGAACGCCCGGAAATCTGCAACTACCTCGACATGCCCTTGCAGCACGCCAGCGACCCGGTGCTGAATGCCATGCGCCGCCAGATCACCCGCGACGAAACGCGCATCCTGCTGGATCAGATTCGCACCAAAATCCCGGATATCGCCCTGCGCACCACGTTTTTGGTCGGCCACCCCGGCGAAACGGATGCCGATTTTGAAACCTTGCTCGACTTTGTACAGGAGCAGCGCTTCGAGCGCGTCGGGGTATTTCAGTATTCCCACGAGGAAAATACCCGCGCCTACGACATGCCGGACGATGTGCCTGCCGAGGTAAAAGCAGAACGCGCGCAGCGGCTCATGGACGTGCAGCAGGAAATTTCGCTGGAAAAAAACGAAGCAAAAGTCGGGCGTGTGCTCAAAACGCTTTTCGACCGCAAGGAAGGCGGCTACTTCGTGGGTCGCACGGAGGCCGATTCCCCGGAGGTGGACAATGAGGTGCTCGTGGACGCCAAAAGCAACTACGCCCGCATCGGCGACTTTGCCAACGTGCTGATCACGGAAGCCGAAGAGTTCGACCTCTACGGCAAAATCGTCTGACTCCGTCTGCACGAACTTGTTCGTCTGACGGAAGTCGTGCCCGTCAGACGAACAAGTTCGTGCAGACGGGTTAGTACACCTTTTCCCCTTTGTTCAGCCATAGCCCCCAGGTGCGGTCGTACGCATGCACCTGCCGGGTTTTGCCTTTTTCGGAGTACACGGGATGCCCCTGGTTGACCCATTCGAAGATGCCGCCGTACAGGTTGGACACGTTTTTGAAACCATCGACCAATAGTTTTTCTGCAATTTTTTCACTGCGGTAGCCGACCGAACAGTACACGACAATACGGCTGTTCCGGTCGAGGCCTGCAATTTTTTCCCGGTCAAAATGGTCGTACCCGACGTGTATGGCCCCGTCGAGGTGGCTCACGGCGTATTCCCGCACTTCGCGGGCATCAAGAAAAACAAGTTCGGAAAAGTGCTCGGCGGCAAACCGAACGCCGGTTTCCGGTACGCTGTGTTGCAACAGGGTGTTCAACATCAGCCGGAAGGGGGTGCTTTTAACCTGGCCGTAGCCGGCCGTTGCCCAGAGGAGCAACAGGCCGACTACCCTGATTCCTTTTCTTCTCATGAAACACATTGGTTTCCGTCTGCAAATGCATAACGCGGAATGAATGCACAGGTGTTACCGGAGCGGTGGGATTGAAAGGCGCCTTGGCAGCGCAAAGGGGCCAAGACAAAAAGGAAGGGGGAGTTCGGAGTAAAAACGGACCTTGGCGGGGGCCCTTGTAGATGAAAAAAATCCTACTGCCAGAAGGGGGAGCAGTAGGAAAATCAAAACATACTATGAGAAAACTGGGACGAAGATAAAATCAAGCCCGCCACAGATAAAACCTATTTTTAGGAAACGGCGGCAAATTTTAAGGGAACGGCAAAATATGTGTTTTTGCGCTGATTTGTCGGGGTGGTTTTCCGCCATTTTCAGGTACCCAGAAACAGCGCCGCGATGGACTTGTGCTCCACCGTGTTTCGAATGGCGCGCGAAAACAGTTTGGCAGTGGGAAGCACCTTGATCTTGGGCGACTCACGGCGGAGCGGAATGGTGTCGCATACGATCAGTTCGGTCAGGTGCGAGTTTTCGATGTTTTCATAGGCTTTGCCCGAGAGCACCGGGTGCGTACAAATCGCGCGCACCGAGCGGGCGCCTTTTTCCATGAGCGCATCGGCGGCTTTGCAGAGCGTGCCGGCGGTATCCACAAGGTCGTCTACCAAAATCACATCGCCGCCGGTCACGTCGCCGATCACGGTCATGGACGCCACCTCGTTGGCCTTGGTGCGGTACTTGTCGCAGATGACCAGTTCCCGTTTGAAATGTTTGGCAAACACCCGCGCCCGCTTGACGCCGCCCACGTCGGGGCTGGCAAAAATGGCGTTCGACATGTCCTGTTGTTCCAGGTAAGGCATGTAAATCGCCTCGGATCGGAGGTGGTCCACCGGGATGTCAAAGAAGCCCTGCACCTGGTCGGCGTGCAAATCCATGGTCATCACGCGATTAGCGCCGGCGGTGGTGAGCAGGTTGGCCAGGAGTTTGGCGCTGATCGGCACGCGGGGTTTGTCTTTGCGGTCTTGTCGGGCGTAGCCGAAATACGGAATCACGGCGGTGATGTATCCGGCGGAAGCGCGTTTGGCGGCGTCTATGAACAGCAGCAGTTCCACGAGGTTGTCGTGGGGCTGGCAGGTGCTTTGGATAAAAAAAACAAAGGCGCCACGGACGCTTTCGTTGATGACGGGCTGCATTTCGCCGTCGCTGAACCGGGCGAGTGTTTTGTCGCCAAGCGGGGCATCGTAGTGAAATGCGATGTCGGAGGCCAGTTTTTCAGAGGCCGAGCAGGAAAATAGTTTGACTTCGGGCATAATGTTGCCGGAATAGGGTGGGTTGGGTGGTTCGGTATGGCTGGTTTGCAAGTGCACGCAAAGTTTCGGCAAAAGTACGTGGAGTTTGCTGCGTACTTTTGCCCTGCCGCCAAAAAAATATGTCCAAGCCTATGTCCAACCTGGAGTCGTATTTCAACCCGTTTCGCGCCAACATCGTCGGCATCAACCACCACATTCAAACGCCTTACGGCGAAAAACCCCTCGTGTATGCCGACTGGATCGCCAGCGGGCGGCTGTACGGGCCAATCGAAAAACGCATCAGCCGCGAAATCGGTGCGTACATGGCCAACACGCACACCGAAACCAACCGCACCGGCAGCCTGATGACCCGCACCTACCACGAGGCGCAGCAAATCATCAAAAAACACGTGAACGCCGGCCCCGACGACGTGCTCATCGCCGCCTACTCCGGCATGACCGGCGTGGTGAATAAACTCCAGCGCATGCTCGGGCTGCGTATTCACGAGAAATTTCACGAGCGCATCCGCCTGTTACCCGAAGAACGCCCGGTGGTGTTTTGCACCCATATGGAGCACCACAGCAACCAGACCTCCTGGCTCGAAACTATTTGCGACCTCGTCATCGTGCACCCCGGCGAACAGGGACACCTTGACATGGCCTACTTCGAGTCGCTGCTGAAACAATACCGCGACCGTCCGCTGAAAATTGCCGCCATTACCTCCGGCAGCAACGTGACGGGCATCCTCACGCCCTACCACGAGGTGGCGGCCCTCATGCACCGGCACGGCGGCTACTGTTTTGTGGATTTCGCCTGTACGGCGCCCTACATTGACATCAACATGCACCCCGCCGATCCGCTTGAGCAGTTGGACGCCATCTATTTTTCGCCGCACAAATTCCTCGGCGGCCCAGGCACCTCGGGCGTGTTGGTGTTCAACAAAGCCCTGTACCACAACCGCATACCCGACAATCCAGGCGGCGGCACCGTCCTCTGGACCAACCCCTGGGGCGGCCACCACTACATTGACGACATTGAAGCGCGCGAAGATGGGGGCACACCGCCTATTTTGCAGACTATAAAAACCGCGCTGGCTATCCGGCTGAAAGAACAAATGGGCGTGGATAATATGCTGGCCCGCGAGCACGAATTGCTGGACATTCTGTGGCAGGAAACAGAAAACGTACCGTACTGGAATATTTTGGAGCGGCAGGCCAAAGACCGCATTGGTGTGGTGTCGTTTACGCTGGAAGGCCTGCACTACAACCTCGCCGTCAAGATGCTGAACGACCTGTACGGCATTCAGGTACGCGGCGGCTGCGCCTGTGCAGGCACCTACGGACACTTCCTGTTCGGTATTTCACAAGAGCGCTCCTGCGAAATCGTGTCCAAAATTGACGCTGGCGACCTGAGCGAAAAACCCGGCTGGGTGCGCCTGTCGTTGCACCCCACCATGACCGATGTCGAACTGCACTACATCATCCGCGCAATCAAGGATATCGGGCAAAACCACCGGAAGTACGCGCGTGACTACGAAGCGGATTTGCAACACGGGAGTTTTCGACACCGCTCGGAGCCGCCAATGGATACGGTGGTACAGGAATGGCTGGCGCTGGAGGAGGAACCGGTTGCGGCATGAGTGCGCCCTTTCCGTCCCGAATGCTGCTTTTCGGCGCGCCCGGTGCAGGCGTGACTACTTTGGGCAAAACCTTGGCCCAACGTCTGAATTATACATTTTTCGATACCGACGATTACTACTGGTTCACGGACGACCCGCTTCCGTACCGGCGAAAACGCAACCCCGAACACCGGCTCCGGCTGCTCACAGAGGATTTGAACCAGGCAGATGATCGCTACGTAGTGTCCGGGGCCTTGCTGGGCTGGGGCGATGCCCTGTTGCCCCGGTTCGATGCCGTGGTGTATCGCCTGCTCCCGGAGCAAATCCGGCTGGAACGTATCCGCCGGCGGGAAACGGGCAGGTATGGCGCCGAGCGTCTCGCTCCCGGCGGCGACTTGCACACCGTTTTTGAAAAATTCCTGCAATGGGCTGCCGGTTACGACCATGCGCCGGCCACAAACTTGCGCAGTCGTTTGGCCGAAACGGCCTGGCTGACGAACGAATGCCCGGCGCAGGTTTTGCACCTGCACGACGATTTGCCTGTAGAGGCTTTGGTGGATGAACTGTTGGCGCGTTTGGCCATGTAGAGTCAGGTGTCACAGAGGCTCTCAGAGTTTGGGAGGGCACAGAGTTTGTTGTCATTCCGTAAAAATTTAGGCAGCCCTTGTAGGATACGATTTCACCACAGATTCCACAGATTTTCACAGATTTTCCACGGATAAATCTG
>CAYMQY010000220.1:4472-7486 GCA_964392655.1 uncultured Saprospiraceae bacterium | reverse complement strand
AGGTGTCACAGAGGCTCACAGAGGCTTAGAGGACACCTTTTTGTGCTGCGCTACGCTAAGCGGAGACATTCACAACGTACTTTTTACACGTTCCTAAAAAAACAACGCATTCGCGAACAGTACCTTCCCTTGCTCCCAGAAACACCGGTACAGCGGGTTGTCCACGAAGTAGACTACGTCGCCGCTACCCATACGCTGCACGGCCGCCACGGGCGTGTTTTTCAGGCGCGGTTTCAGGCGGCTGCCGATGAAGCCGTACGACTGAAAGTCCTCGCCCAACCAGATGGGCGTGTGCGCGTTGGCGGGCATTTCGAACGTGTTGGATGTGGTTTTCAGGGAAAAATACCGCCCCGAAAAGCCGAAGGTCAGCGGGTGGGTGGCGTCCACCCGGGTTTGTACGACGGCGCCCGGCACATTGTCGCTGATGCCTTCCCGCTCGCGTGTCAGATAGGGTTTGGGAGCGGCAGTTGCGGCAGTATCTTTTTTTGTATCGGCTTTGCTTTTCAGTTCAAACCCGTCCTTGTCGGCAAAGGCCCGCACGGCGCCCTCAAACGCGATGAGGCGCCCGCCCTGACGTACCCATTCCTGAATCGCCTTGAGGACGTTTTCCGGCAAATTGTAGTTGCCATGCGGGAAAACGAGCGTGGTGTAGTCGTTCAGCCGCAGGCGAGGCAGGCGATCCACCGCTACCGGCGTGACGGGATAGCCAAGCTCCTGTTCGAAGAAATACCAGGTATGCCCGTAGGGATTGTCGTCCACGTCTTCGCCGTACACCAATGCGACTTCGGGCCTGTTGATGAGCACAAAACGATCGGAGCCAAGGTCGTTGCCCTTGTTGGACCAGCCGCTGAAAATCGGGTGCAGGGGCACATTGGCGGCAGCGGCGGCGGCTTGCACAATTCCGTCGAGGTCGGCACTCAGGGCGTGGTTGTCGGCGCGGGTGATGACCAAAGCGCCTGCGTCGAACTGCTGATCGGACAGAGCGAAAGGCACGGTGGCGTACCGCACTTTCACATCGGCATCGAGCACCTGAGCCAAAAACCGCGCTTCGGCCATGGATTTGCGGTGTACGCACCATGCGTACGGCGAAGCAGCCAGACGGACTTCCGGGGCCTTGTACGGCTCATAGTTGCGCTTGGGTTCGAGGCGCTGTTTGAGGGCAAAAGCCTCCAGCCCGTAGGCGTGGGGCAGCGCCCAGGCGGTGATGTCGTAGGTCAGGGAATCGCTCAGGCGGTGCTCCGGCTCGAACAGCACCTGCAGCATGACGGAGTGCGGCTGATAGGCGCTGATCACCAGGTCTTTTTCGCCGAGGTTGAATGCGTTTTCCTTGCCTTGCACGTAGTCGAAGCCCTTGAGGCCGGTCGCCGTAGCCCCTGCGCGTCCGTAGCGGATATGGTGCATGTCGAGCAGACGACACAGAGCATCCACCTTGTTCGGGTCGTTGGTGGCAGGAATCACAAACGACAGGTACTGACCTTGCGGTTGCGTAGTGCTGCGTTCGAAGTATTTGCGAAAATTTTCAACCAGGGTCGCCGCGTTTTTGCTGGCCGTTTCAATAGTGGAGCGGCTCGTAGTGAGGTGGTGCAGGATGCGCTCGTGCAGGGTGAGCGTATCGCCGTTGGCTTTGATGACGGCACAGCCGGCGCTGGAGTGGCCGGCCTGTTCGTAAGTCATACCGATGGCGCCGTTGAACATCGGGTACGTATCGCCGTAGGACGGGTAGAACAGGTCGAACACCTCTTTGGTGAAATACAGCCAGCCGTTCCGATCGAAATACCCGGCGTGGTTTTGCCCGATTTGGGTCTGGAAATCGCGTTGCCAGGCGGTGATGTAGTCGTGCATCGGTTCTGCGGCAGGCGCGAAATAGTACGGATTGTCTACGTACTGTTCGTGCAGGTCGGCATGTACGTGCGGCAGCCAGCGCTGGTACAGGGCCAGGCGTTGCCTGGTTTCGACCTGTGTGGCCCAGGCCCAATCGCGGTTGAGGTCGAAGTAGTAGTGGTTGGTGCGTCCGCGGGGCCAGGGTTCGGCGTGCTCGCGGGCTTCGATACGCGGGTTTTTCCGCAGGTTGCTCACGCTGCGGTTCCAGTGGGTGTAGCGGTCGTAGCCGTCGGGGTTGAGCGAAGGGTCGAGGATGACCACGGTATTTTTCAGCCATTCCCGCACTTCAGGTTCCGACTGGGTAGCCAATTGGTGTGCCAGCAGCATACTGCATTCCGAGCCGGAAGGTTCGTTGCCGTGTACGCTCATGCTGAGCCAGACGATAGCGACCCCGGCCCCAGCCCCACCTCCCGGGGGGAGGGGAGTCGTGACGCCGGTTAAACGCAGGTTATTCAGCCGAATCTGCTCCAATCTGGCCATGTTTTCCGGCGACGAAAAATACGCCACCTGCAAGGGCCGCGCCTCGTTCGTAGCGCCGTAGCGCTCCAGTTTCATAGTCGTGGGCGCATTGGCGGCCAGGTACTCGAAGTAGTCGGTGAGCAAATGGTGCGGCGTGAATTGCTCCCCGATGCGGTGGGGAAGAAACTCATCGGGGGTTTTCGGGGCCGTTTGGGCATGGAGCAAAAGGGTCAGGCAGGAGAGTGCTGCGGACAGGACAAGGCGGAATTGGTGCATCGTGTATCGGCGTAGATTTTTTTACCGCAGAGGCGCGGAGGCGCGGAGTTTTTTTCAGCAAAATTTTCTCCGCGCCTCTGCGTCTCCGCGGTGAAAAAAACAAGCGGGCAAACATCCGTTTTTTTTTTGAAAATATGATTTTCGCTGCTTTACCTTTGGCGCACGAACACTCACCTTTAGTTAATCTCCTTTTCTAATCAAGTCGGCGTCCGGCATGTCTGTCGGACAACTTATACCTCAGGCGTCTTTGCTTTGCCCGCTCCCGGCAAGGCAGGGCGACCTTGTATTTGGCTTCCGGCTAAGGTGATCTTTCCTCAAGACTGGTATTTGATTTCCGGCATTCCAACCGGCAGGGGTAACAATGCCCGACGCCCGGCGGATATGTCCGGTGGAGGCGT
>CAYMQY010000220.1:0-4372 GCA_964392655.1 uncultured Saprospiraceae bacterium | reverse complement strand
TTTTAATCCATTTTTTCACTTCAACAACCAGTCTCACTCATGAAAAGTATCTACACCACCCGGGCAGCCGCCCGGCGCATGGCCATCGTATTCGTATGCGCCTTCCAACTCTCCACTACCCTCTCCGCCCTCGACTACTACTGGGTAAACGGCTCCGGCGCCTGGAGCCAGTTCGCCACCCACTGGGCGAAAATCCCCAACCCAACCCTGCCCACGCACTACCACGCCAACGTGCCCACGGCGGACGATGACGTGTACTTCGGCGACACCAACGGCGGCGCACCCTACACCGTGGATGTGGACGGCGGCAGCACGGTGCCAAAGTGCCGGAACATGGACTGGACAGGCGTGCCGGCAGGAACAGTGTGGGGCGGCGGCGGCGGTCAGATTGATATTTATGGCTCTGTGACTTTGGACGCGGGGATGAGCATGACGTACTTTGGGCAAATTCACCTGATTTCAAATGAGGCCACCACGAAAATACTCACAAGCAACACCGTTCATTTTTCCTGCGCAGTTTATTTTGAAGGGACGATGGGTGGATGGCAATTGGCGGATGATTTTTACTGCGACCTTGATGTCAACCACACAGGCGGTTTGCTGGAAACTATGGGAAAAAAGGTGGCCATCGGCTCATACTTTGCCGGAAATTATAGTGCAATCCAGAACGGGGTATTGCATTTAGGAAGTTCGGAAGTTGTCCTTTCAGGCTCATTCCTGGTCAGGTACACGCCCACTCAATTTGATGCCGGGACTTCGCATATCAAGATGCTCAACGCTAACCAATTCTTGTCGGGCTATGATTATTTAGGTCACAACCTTCACTTCTACGATGTCAGTTTTTTGAGTGACTGCGATTCAGGGGGCTTTGCATGGGGTTCAGTAGATGGCACACTCATTTTTCATGGACGAGGAAGGATTCATGGGTACTCGAATGGACCTGTAATGACCTTGAAAACAGTGATTTTTCTTCAAAATGGACACATTTACAATGCGGTCAATTACAAGCATCTCACGCTGACTGCTGGAAAAACCTACACGGTCGAAAATTACTGCTGTACCAACGGCACCGACCAAACCATCCTCCCCGGCGGCACCCTCACCGCCCTCGGCGCCGGTACATGCTCGGAGTTCATTACCATCAAATCGTGGCAGTACGGCACGCACTTCAACCTTGTGAACAACTCCGGCGTCCAGCAAACCGTGCATTGCGCCATCCTCGAAGACTGCCACGCCACCGGATCCGACCCGCTCGAAGTGCTCGATGGCGTGGATCTGGGCAACAACACCGGCTGGATTTTTACCTTGCCCAACCCCGGCCTCGACCTGTACTGGATCGGTGGCGCCGGCGACTGGAACGACCCCAACCACTGGTCCGACACCGACGGCGGCGCACCGGGAACGTGTATCCCGAACGGCGGATCAAACGTGCATTTTACGGCGCTGTCCGGCTTTTCGCCCGGCGACCAGGTGACCGTGAGTGTGGATGCCTATTGCGGGAATATGGATTGGACGGGAGTGACGGGCGAGCCGGAGTTTTTTCATCCGGTAGACGGCGCGGTCAACTTGCATATTTACGATTCGCTCACCCTGGATGCCGGCATGGACTTCAATTTTGGCGGCTGGGTGCGCTTCCGAACCAGCGACACCGCGACCATTACCAGCGTCGGCCATGAGTTCATGTTCCAAGTGATGTTTGAAGGAACGGGCGTATGGGAATTGCAGGACACGTTCAAAGTGCCCCATTACGCAGCCTTTCACCACCGAGGCACATTGAAGACCCTGGGGCACCCCATGCTGATCAATTTCTGGTTCGGCAACCTCAAAGAGGATGATCAAACGCGGGTCAACATGGGCGCCGAACTCTGGCTCGGGGAAGCAGGCGGCAATAGTTCGACTGTATATCTGGTGAAGAGCACACAGACTAACACAAAAGGCCACTTTCGCTGCTATTACGAAGCGGGCAAATTTCACGCCGTCGAATCCCACATCATTGGAGAAAAAGGCGGCAACATTCGTTGCCATCCAGACACCTACCACGACTTTTGGAATGTCACCTTCATTCCGATTGACCACGCGGGCGATTTCCTCTACGGCAACATCCTGGGCAAACTAAACTTCCTCGCTTTCGGCAACCTCGTGGGGCCGAACTCCCACATCCACGAGGTGGAATTTCACAAAGGCGCTTACCTGTTCGACAGCCACACGTACGATATCATGACCATCCACGGGGGGTATAACTTCAAGTTTCAACCCTACATAAACACCGGGAGCACCGTGCAGACCATCACCGCCGGCGGTGTTTTCAACCACATCAACTCCTCCTGCGAAAACCCGACGGTCATGCACAATCCGACCCCGGGAGAAACAACCACCTTCCGCAAAGAAGGCGCAGGCACAACCTTCGATATCCAGCACACCATTTTCGACCGGGTGTACGCCGACCAGACGAGCGGGGCCATCTACACCGCTACCAACTGTTTCGGCATCCAACCCGACGTGGAAGCGTCGTGGAATATCGCCAATCCACCCGCCCGCGACCTGTACTGGGTGGGCGGCGGCGGCGACTGGCACAGTGCCGCGCACTGGTCGCTCACATCCGGGGGAGCGGGCGGCGAGTGCCCGCCCACGGCGCACGATGACGTGTTTTTTGACAGCGGCTCGGGTCTCGGCGCGGGCGATGCGGTGACGGTGAACCAGAATTTTGCCTTTTGCAAGGATATGGACTGGACGGGAGTGGGCAGCGGGGCGGTGCTGAACAATACGAATACCTCGGGCAATCAAGGCGACCCATTCAGCCTAACCAGCCTCGCCATTTTCGGCAGTTTGAAGTTTTCGAGTGCGATGACCAATGACTTCATCGGGTCGGTTTGGATGCGGGCTAAGGGGCCTGCAACGATTACGAGTGCGGGGAATCATTTTAAAAATAACCTGTATTTTTGGGAGCCGGGGGGGGATTGGACGCTCACCGATGACCTTTGGATTGACGTTGATTTAGTTCACGGTTATGGAAAATTTAGAACCAACGATCAACTGGTGAAAATTGGGTTTTTATGGGATAACCAATACGCTCAGCCCTCGGCAGAAGCATTTCTTGGAAATTCAACAATAAACCTTTTAGGAAGCAACAATTATGGATATGCCTTTGCCTATCTCTACTACTCCCCGCAAAGCAATTTTCACAGCGAAACTTCCAGTTTTATTTTTGAAGATTCGGGCTTTGATTGGGTTGTCACGAACGGCTACAATGTTGAATTGAACAATGTCACCTTCAAATCCTATGGACGATTTTATGGCGGCAAAATCAAGAACAAATTGATCTTTCAAAAAGAAGGTCTGGTTGATTATGCTACGCCGGGTGATAATTTTATTAATGAAGTGGAGTTTCTCGGCGATGCTGCGATTGCAGATTCCAGAAGTTATCACTCTATGAAATTCACCCCCGGCAAACGCTACACCTTCGGAGGCGGTTACAATCCCGGCGGGCCGAACACCCAAACCCTCGTCCCCCACAACGGCGTCGAAGGCCAGTTCATCGCCCAGGGCCTGCCCGGACAGTACATCGAAATGAAATCCTCCGACCCCAACGTCCCCGCCATCATCCACAAAGACGACTACGACGGTACCAGCACCTGCACCAAATACCTCTTCCTCACGGGCATGACCCACACCGGCACCGAGGACATCTACGTGCCCACACCCGGCGGCGATGTGTTCAACAACACCGGCTGGCAGTTCTTCCCCTGCAACCCCTGCCCGGCCACCATTCCCGTGCTGGATGTAGCCAACAGCATCACCACCGGCTGCCCGCCCGGCCAGGCCAAACTCGTGCTCGCCGGCCTCAAGCCCGACGAGTGGGCCAACTGGTACACCGACCCCGCCGCCACTACCGACCTCGTGTACTCCGGCGGCACGCCTGGCCCGGCGGGCAATATGTTCATGCCCGTCATCAGCGGCCCGGCCACCTACTACGCCCGCGTGTACAGCGACGGCGGTTTGTGTGAAAGCACGGTGGTTTTGTCTGTGGACATTACGATTACCAATCCGCCCGCAGCGTTCAACGTGACCGGCGGCGGCACCGTCTGCACCGGCTCCAACGGCACGCCCGTAGGGCTGGACGGCTCGGTCGCGGGCGTCACCTACCAACTCCAACTCAACGGATCGGACACCGGCAGCCCGCTGCCCGGCACCGGCGCGGCGCTGGATTTCGGTTTACAAGCCACAGCCGGCACCTACACCGTGGTGGCCACCACCGACGGCACGGCCTGCTCGGCCGTGATGACCGGCTCGGCTGTGGTGACCGGCGACCCGAACCAGGCGCCCGCCGTGGCGGCTTCGAGCAATGCCCCCCTCTGCACGCCCGCCGACCTGT
>CAYMQY010000219.1:0-7528 GCA_964392655.1 uncultured Saprospiraceae bacterium | reverse complement strand
CAGTTGGTAGAGCAGCTGATTTGTAATCAGCTGGTCGGGGGTTCGAGTCCCTCCACTGGCTCTGTATCGGGGTTTGGAACTTTCGTATTGGAAAGTTTGAGTGTTGAAAAGTTTTTGTCTAATGCTGTGATGTAAACAAAAACCCTCAAACCTTCTAACCAGAAACCTTCAAACCCAAAAAGGGGGTGCCCCGGAGTTGGAGAGCCGGGCCAGACTGTAAATCTGGTGCTTCACTGCTGAGTAGGTTCGAATCCCACCACCCCCACAGGACAGTTTCGAGTGGCGAGTTTTGAGTTTAGAGTTGTCTTAAACGCAACTCAAAACTCAAAACTCAAAACTCAAAACTCAAAACTATTTCGCGGTGGTAGCTCAGTTGGTAGAGCGTCAGCCTTCCAAGCTGAATGTCGCGAGTTCGAATCTCGTCCGCCGCTCCTTGGCCCGTTGATAGTTGTTCTTTGATGGTTGAGCGTTTTTTTTCTAAACGGACAACTTTTAGCGAAAAACAAGCAACGTTCCTGCTGTTGTAGCTCAGGGGTAGAGCACTTCCTTGGTAAGGAAGAGGTCGTGAGTTCAAATCTCATCAACGGCTCAAACGATGTGATAATAGGATAATTTGATCTTTGACTACGATGTTCAGGGTCGGATATTCATTTATCACATTATCACATTAACAAATTATCATTCAACAAATTTTCAGTCTGAACCAATGGCAAAAGAGACATTTGCACGCACCAAGCCACACGTCAATATCGGTACGATTGGCCACGTAGACCACGGTAAGACTACCCTGACTGCAGCAATCACTTATGTACTTGCCAGCAAGGGTTTGGCTAAAAAAACGGACTACGCTTCGATTGACGCCGCTCCCGAAGAAAAAGAGCGCGGTATCACGATCAACACCGCTCACGTGGAATATGAAACCGAAAAGCGCCACTATGCACACGTGGACTGCCCGGGTCACGCCGACTATGTGAAAAACATGATCACGGGCGCCGCTCAGATGGACGGCGCAATTCTGGTTGTGGCCGCCACCGACGGCCCGATGCCGCAAACCCGTGAGCACATCCTCCTGGCTCGTCAGGTAGGTGTTCCGCAGATTGTGGTGTTTATGAACAAAGTTGACCTCGTGGACGACCCCGAGATGCTCGAACTCGTGGACATGGAAGTACGCGAACTCCTGTCTTCCTATAAGTTCGACGGCGACAACGCCAGCGTCATCAAAGGCTCGGCCCTCAAAGCCCTCGAAGGTGACGCTGATGCCGTGAAAAGCATCAACGACCTGATGGATGCTTGCGACAACGACATTCCGGAGCCGGAGCGTCAAATTGACAAGCCCTTCCTGATGCCCGTCGAAGACGTGTTCACCATCACCGGTCGCGGTACCGTGGCTACGGGCCGTATCGAACGCGGTGTGATCAACGTGAACGATCCCGTTGAAATCGTGGGCATGATGAAAGACGGCGAAAAGCCGAAAACCTCCACCGTTACCGGTGTGGAAATGTTCCGCAAACTGCTTGATCGCGGCGAAGCCGGTGACAACGCCGGTCTGCTGCTCCGCGGTATTGACAAGGAAATGATCAAGCGCGGTATGGTTATCTGCAAGCCGGGCAGCGTGAAACCGCACAAGAAATTCAAGTGCTCGGTGTACGTACTTTCCAAAGAAGAAGGTGGCCGTCACACGCCCTTCTTCAACGGCTACCGCCCGCAGTTCTACTTCCGTACCACGGACGTTACCGGTGACGTGAAACTCCCCGCCAACATCGAGATGGTGATGCCGGGCGACAACGTCGAATTCGAAGTAACGCTCCACAACACGATCGCGCTCGAACAAGGTCTGCGCTTCGCTATCCGCGAAGGTGGCCGTACGGTCGGCGCCGGTCAGGTGACGGAGATTCTGGATTAAAGTTTCGAGTTTTGGGTTTTGAGTTTTGAGTTGCCTTCGCTTAGTTAGGCCAACTCAAAACTCAAAACCTAAAACTCAAAACTGTTCCAAAGGGGCATAGCTCAATTGGTAGAGTGGCGGTCTCCAAAACCGCAGGCTGCGGGTTCGAGCCCTGCTGCCCCTGCATTTCAGTACCAATAGTCCCTGCTTTTTGGGACAATCATGGTTCAGGTTCGTCGGCTGCTTTGGGGCCTGCGGACTTTTTTGACAAAATCTGTTACGGTCTCCAATTTCGGACCGGGCAACGCAAACTAAAACCGGCATGGACAGGATTTCGCTGTATCTGAAGGAGAGTTACCACGAGTTGGTGAAAAACGTCTCCTGGCCCACTTTCGCTCAACTGGGAGAAAGCACGATCGTAGTACTGGTTACTTCCGCCATACTCGCTCTCGTCGTCCTTGTGATGGACGGTAGCTGCAACTTGTTGTTCAATTTCATTTACAAAGCGTAAGCAACCGCCTCCGGGTAGTCTTTCTGCTTTCTCACCCCCTCTTTCCAAAAGATTCAAGAACAAAGAAATGGATACGACAACG
Source organism: uncultured Saprospiraceae bacterium (assembly GCA_964392655.1). Lineage (GTDB taxonomy): Bacteria > Bacteroidota > Bacteroidia > Chitinophagales > Saprospiraceae > M3007. The sequence goes on along the minus strand of CAYMQY010000219.1, from coordinate 5,053 downwards.
GCAGCAGGGGCCGAAGGGAAAAAATGGTACTCGCTTCGGGTCATCAGTGGCAAGGAGAAAAAGATCAAGGAACGCATTGACCTCGAGGTTGATCGTTCCAACTGGAAAGATTTTATCTTTCAGGTGATCGTCCCCACCGAAAAGGTATACAAAATCCGCAACGGGAAAAAAGTGGCTCAGGAGCGCAATTTGCTCCCGGGCTATATCCTTGTCGAGGCTTATGGCAGTCGTCTGAATGGCGACGTCGCCAAGATGATCAGCGATATGCCTAACGTTATTCATTTTTTGGGCAAGGAAACACCCATTCCCATGACCCAGAATGAAGCCAACCGACTCCTTGGCAAGGTGGACGACAGCAGCGAAGCCGGCGAAACCATGGCCGAGCCGTTCCTCGTAGGCGAAACCGTCAAAATTATTGATGGGCCGTTTGCCGAGTTTGTGGGCGATATTCAGGAGGTGAACGAAGAGAAGAAGAAGATCAAGGTTATCGTCAAGATTTTCGGACGTGGTACCGAGGTCGAGTTGAGTTTCATGCAAGTAGATAAAATCAGTTAGGATTGCCGCCGATGTCCGCTTCTCCCGGACACGCTTCCATCCAAGGCAACCCGATACGATTCATATTTTTCAACATTTTGTGAACGCTGTTTTGTAACAAGCTGATCCAATGGCAAAAGAAGTAGACATTTATATCAAACTCCAGGTAAAAGGCGGCCAGGCCAACCCGGCTCCCCCGATCGGTCCGGCTCTCGGCTCGAAGGGCGTCAATATCATGGAATTCTGCAAGCGCTTCAACGCGCAGACGCAAGAACAAATCGGCAAAATCCTTCCGGTGGTAATCTCGGTGTACAAAGACAAAACATTTGACTTTGTCATCAAGACCCCGCCCGCGGCCATCCAGTTGTTCGAAGCCGTCAAACTGGCGCCTGGCAAAGGCTCCGCCGAACCCAACCGCAAAAAAGTAGGCTCGGTGACCTGGGATCAAGTACGCGCCATCGCTGAAAACAAAATGCCCGACCTCAACTGCTTCACCATCGAATCCGCCATGAAAATGGTGGCCGGCACGGCGCGCAGCATGGGGATTACGGTAGAAGGCACGCCCCCGTGGGCTTAAAAAGGTTGAACGGGTTTAACGGGTTTGCGGGTTTAACGGGTTGCGATAACCCAATTGTACCCAACCCGCTCAACCTGCAAACCCGCTCAACCCGTTAAACCTAATACAAAGGGAGTTTCGGCCCAACCGAAACGCTTAACCTTAAACACATTTTTTAATGGCACAACTGACAAAAAAACGCAAAGTCGTTGATCCGAAGGTGGACAAAGACAAGCTCTATGTGCTTTCCGAAGCCATGAGCCTTGTTAAGGACGTCAACACCGCCAAGTTCAACGCATCGGTAGACGTGCACGTGCGCCTCGGCCTCGATCCGAGAAAAGCCGATCAGGCCCTGCGCGGCACCGTTTCCCTCCCGCATGGTACCGGTAAAACCAAACGCGTGCTGGTCTTTTGCACACCCGACAAAGAAGCCGAAGCCAAAGAAGCCGGGGCTGATTTCGTGGGTCTGGACGAATACATCCAAAAGGTTACCGAAGGCTGGATGGACGTGGATGTGATCATTGCACTTCCCAGCGTAATGGCTCAACTCGGTAAAGTGGCCCGTATCCTCGGCCCGCGCGGCCTCATGCCCAACCCGAAAACGGGTACCGTGACCAACGACATCGCTTCTGCGGTGCAGGAGGTCAAAAAAGGCAAGATCGCTTTCCGGGTAGACAAGTTCGGGATCGTACACGCTTCCATTGGCCGCGTTTCCTTTACGCCCGATCAACTGACCGACAACGCGCACGAACTGATCGCCACGCTGGTGCGCATGAAGCCTTCCAGCGCCAAGGGCATCTACATGAAATCCGTTTCCGTGGCCAGCACCATGAGCCCCGGTATCGCAGTAGATCCCAAGTCCATCAAAGTGTAACCGCCGGCTGAACCATCAAAAATTGACGCATTCTCAAACTTAGATTGAAATGACAAGAGAAGATAAAACCGCAGCCATCGCGGAACTCAAGGAACAATTAGGCAGCACGCCTTTCTTCTACCTTGCCGATTCCTCGACTTTGACGGTAGCCAAGATCAACCAGTTCCGTCGGATGTGCTTTGAAAAAGGCGTGACTGTCAAGGTGGCTAAAAACACCCTGATCCAGAAGGCGCTCGAAGATGCTGCCGAGGAAAAAGGATACAAGGCATTGTTCGAGGTACTTCATGGCCCGACCACCATCCTCATCTCCGATAACCCGAAGGCGCCCGCCAAACTGATCGAAGAGTTCCGCAAAACTTCGGAACGCCCGATCCTCAAGGCCGCCTACATTGATTCCAGCGTGTTCATCGGCGACGACCAGCTCAAAGCGCTGGTTTCGTTGAAAAACAAAGAGGAACTCGTCGGCGAAATCATCGGCCTGCTCCAGTCGCCCGGACGCACCCTGGCCGGCCAGCTCAAGGCAACCGGCGGCAAAATTGCCGGTATCGTCAAGACGCTGGAAGAGCGCGGCTAAACCGCAGCGCCGGCTATGCTTCGGCGAAATTGAATATTGGCTTCCAAGTACGCACCTATACGCGAACGCCCCGAATACCATCAACCATCATTTAGCAAACCATTCTAAATTTTTTACACAATGGCAGATTTGAAATCTTTGGCCGAACAACTGGTTAACCTGACCATCAAAGAGGCCAACGAGCTGGCCGGTATCCTCAAGGACGATTATGGCATCGAACCCGCTGCATCCGCAGTAGCAGTAGCAGTAGCTCCTGCCGGCGGTGGCGGTGGCGAAGCTGCAGCTGTCGAGCAAACGGAGTTTAACGTCATCCTGAAAGATGCAGGCGCCAATAAACTCAACGTGGTGAAAGAGGTGAAAAACCTCCTCGGCCTAGGCTTGAAAGAGGCAAAAGACCTCGTAGACGGCGCGCCGAGCGAACTGAAGGCAGGCGTAAACAAAGCCGAAGCCGAATCCATCAAGAGCACCCTCGAGGCTGCCGGCGCTGTCATCGAAGTCAAGTAAGCGAAAGGGTACAGCGGGTAAGTTTTAAAAAACTGCCCCCGATTTGCACTCTCGCAAGAGTGCTTCACCTTTCAGACTTACGATTTCGACCAGACGCTCTGCATGTCCTTTTTTATTTTTTCAGAATAAACGATTGGCTTAACGCCGCTCCGGCACCCGGGGCGCGTTAAGCCTCTCGTTGTCTGTACCGGCACGGGGAAAACCTTTTGGCGCTTCAGGCGTTCAAAACAAGTCTTTTCCGCTCGCCTTCCAAATTCCGGCCAAAAAAGTTCTGGCCGATCTGCAAATCGCACACCAGCATATTTTGCATAAAATGACCAATAACGGCACCACTACCGGGGTAATGCCCAAAACCGGCGTGCAAGAGCGCGTCAACTTCGGCAAGATTCGACTCGCCGGGCACTATCCCGACCTTCTCGAAATACAGCTGAAGTCGTTCCAGGAATTTTTCCAGTTGGAAACCACGCCGGAAAACCGCGCTGCGGAAGGCCTGTACAAGGTTTTCAAGGAAAATTTCCCGATCACCGACGCCCGCAACATCTTCAACCTCGAGTTTCTCGATTATTTTGTGGACCCGCCGCGTTACTCCATTGACGAGTGTATGCAGCGCGGCCTCACCTACTCGGTACCGCTCAAGGCAAAATTGCGCCTGTCCTGCAACGACGAAGAACACATTGATTTCCAAACGATCGTGCAGGACGTGTTCCTTGGCAACATTCCCTACATGACACCCAAGGGAACGTTCGTCATCAACGGCGCCGAACGCGTGATCGTGTCCCAGTTGCACCGCTCACCCGGCGTGTTCTTCGGCCAGAGCTACCACCCGAACGGCACCAAAATCTACAGCGCCCGGGTTATCCCGTTCAAAGGCGCGTGGATGGAATTTGCCACGGATATCAATCTGGTCATGTACGCATACATCGACCGGAAAAAGAAATTCCCCGTCACCACGCTCCTGCGCGCTATCGGCTTCGACACCGACAAGGCCATCCTGGATCTGTTCAACCTGGCCGACGAGGTAGCCTGTACCCGCGAAAACCTCGAAGGCGCCGTGGGCCGCAAACTCGCCGCCCGCGTGCTCAAGAGCTGGACGGAGGACTTCGTGGACGAAGATACCGGCGAGGTGGTTACCATCCCGCGTAACGAGGTGATCCTGGAGCGCGATACCATGCTCGACGAGGAAAACCTCGAACAAATTCTCGATTCCGGCGCTGTCACCGTTATCCTTCAGCGCACGGACATTGACGAGGATTTCTCGATCATTTACAACACACTGCAAAAAGACCCGACTTCGAGCGAACTCGAAGCCGTGACCTATATCTACCGCCAGTTGCGCGGCTCCGATCCCCCGGATGACGAGACCGCCCGCGGCATCATCGAGAAACTGTTTTTCTCCGACAAACGCTACAACCTCGGCGAAGTCGGTCGTTTCAAGATTAACCGCAAACTGCAGGTGGACATTGACCCCGACAACTTAGTGTTGACCAAGGAGGACATCATCGCCATCGTGCGTTTCATCGTCAGCCTCATCAACAACAAAGCCGAGATTGACGACATTGACCACCTCTCCAACCGCCGCGTGCGCACCGTGGGCGAGCAACTGTACGCCCAGTTCGGCGTCGGTCTGGCCCGTATGGCCCGCACCATCCGCGAGCGGATGAACGTGCGCGACAACGAGGTGTTCACCCCGGTTGACCTGATCAACGCCCGCACGCTCTCTTCGGTCATCAACTCGTTCTTCGGCACCAGCCAGTTGTCGCAGTTCCTCGACCAGACGAACCCGCTGTCCGAAATTACGCACAAACGGCGTATCTCGGCCCTCGGCCCCGGCGGTCTGAGCCGCGAACGCGCCGGCTTTGAGGTGCGCGACGTACACTATTCGCACTCTGGTCGCCTTTGCACCATCGAAACACCGGAAGGCCCGAACATCGGTCTGATCTCTACGCTGTGCACGCACGCCAAGATCAACAAAATGTGCTTCCTCGAAACCCCCTACCGCCGTGTCGCAAAA
>CAYMQY010000218.1:1746-7567 GCA_964392655.1 uncultured Saprospiraceae bacterium | reverse complement strand
CCGCGACCAATGACGATATTGATGTGCGCGCCGGCGGGTATGTCGGCAAAATCGGAGGCGCTGAAGGTGTACGAGCCGTCGTCCTCCGTGTGGATCAGGTTTGCCACGGATTTGCTGTTGGTGTATGCCCTGTTCTCCGGGTCCTGCGATTCATACACTACGGCGATCCCGATTCCAAGGGTGTTCACCTGGTCTGCCACCCATTCGATTGTGCTGCCCGTCTGGTAGTCGGGCTTTTGGTGGAGTTGAAAAGTGTAATTGGTGACGGTGATATGCTTCGGAATGTAGAAATCCGAATTCAGCAGGGCTTGCTCGCCGCCACCGGGCAGGGTGATTCGTACGTTTTGAGTGGTTCCGTACAGGTTTTCGTGTTGGTAGCCGGCATCAATGAAGTTTGAAAAATGCACATCGTTGGCGGTGTTGGGCATAGTCGTGGTAATGCTGCCAAACTGCAAAGTGCTCCCGATCAGGTTTGTGTCCCAGGGGCCGTTTACAAACCCGCTGCATTGTGTGGCAGGGCGAGTGTCGGCCGGCCCCGAGAACGATTTTAGCCAGATGTAGCCGTCCGTCGGCTGCTCCAGCATGTCCAGTATCTGAATGGCGCTTGGCAAACTGCTGCGCTGCTGGGCGAGCAGTTGTTCCAGTTCAGATTGGTTACAGCGTTCGTCCTTGGTGCAGGCGGCCAAAAGGAGAAGCAGGGTGAGGAATAAGATGATGTGTTTCATAGTTTTTATTGCTAACAATTTCGGGCATTATGGTGCCGGTTTTTCACCCTTGATACTGCTCCAGTTCTTCCAGTATTCTTCTCCCCACTCTTTCCTCAGATCACCGGTTACAAAAACGAAGTGGAAGGAGGCTTGGCGATTTCGTTGGGTAGCGGCCAGCCAGTCGGTAAGGTATTCTCGGTTGAGCCGTCCGAGAAATGTGGCCCAATAAACAAAAACATAGTAGTCAGCCTTTGGAAAATCTTGTAGAGACAAGGGTTTGCCATCATGCAAGCCAACTAGTTCGTTTTCTGCTTCGCGAAAGGTTGTGTCCGAGGTAAAGTTCGCGTTTGAATCACCTCTGAGTTGTGCGATAAAATCGGCAACACCTGCTTTGCAGGCATCTTCGCTTTTCTTCCAGTTCAAGGCTTGGCGGTGTTTGTCGTAGATGACCACATTGGGGAGTGTACTGATTCGATTGATCACAGCCGGATATTTTTCGGGTCGAATTCCGTATAGCGTGTAGGCTTCAAGGTTCAGTTTGTTGGCCTTTTTCACAATGTACGCCGTTGAGACCGGGTGCGGTTTTTTGATCCCGTAAATGGCATATACGACGGGCCTGCAAGAGGCGCTCAAGCAGAGGAGCAGGGTTGGTAGGTAAACCTTGAATCTGCGATAGCATTTCCGTATGCACGTCATAGGCCAGGGCTGTCAATTAGGCAACGGATACTCTTTAACGGCGTTGTGTATTTTTTTCAAGAACGGACTTTTTGAAGGCTTGATATATCCATTATACTGTTCAACAACTCCGGTTTTTGTGTTTATCAACAAAAAAACTGGAGCTGCCCAAATCCCCAAGGCTTTTCTGAATCGAGAATCTATATCTTTAAATATTGGGAGATTAGGGTAGGGCAAATATCTTATTTTTTGAATCTCCTCCATCGCAAGATCACTTGATGAAGAGTACAGGTATATATGTTTGAAACTAAACTTTTTTTCGATTTCTTCAAGTTCAGGATGCAGGTCGCGCATCGCCGAGTAGCAACTGCCACAGTGCTCATGCCAAGTTTCAATGAGCAGTATGTGTGTATTTTTGGCTACGTCTTGAACAAGAACTGTGTCTTCGTTTGCATTAACTATCTTAAGGGTGTCTATTATTGAATAACTACTTGTGCTATCTCCTTTAGATTGAGAAAAGTCAAACATAGGGATTATCCAAAACGACGTAATCGAGGATGCCAAAATCAAGAATGGATATTTTCGTATCAAGTGCGCCTTAGTAAAATACGAAAGGCTAAAAAATGCAAGGCAAATAAAGGGGCCTAAAAACGCATGGGGATTGACAAACAAGGAACTGACGGCATACAACAACAACGACAATACGACAAAGGATGCCTGCTTTTTTTGGGTAATTATCGACCCTAGTAAAGAAAAAAGCACACATGCGGAAAATGTTGCCCAAACCGTTTCATTTGCTAATGATAGGGTAAGGTATCCACCTAATAGTACTACACAGAGGAGGAGAGGGTATGCGAGAAACTGAAGGAATTTGTTGTATCCTCGATGTTGACCTGCTGCTGAATGTTGGCGCATTTTTACTCTTTTTGCCCCATAAGTAGCGGCGGGATGGTTGCCAAGCACCCCGCCGCTTTCAGGTTGTTGTTAGAAATGGGAGTAATTCAACATCTGTTTCTCTAATTTTCAACACAGCGACCTCTACAGTTTTCTTGCCATAAAAAGCCGCATCCATCTTGTGTGGGATTACAATTTTCTGCGCCATTTTCGCACTCCATCCGGTAAAACTCGCACGAATTTATCAATGCATTTTTGCAGTGGCAGTCAGGGGCCGGCGGCTCAGGGTCGGTTCCTCCGCCTCCACCATTATCTCGCGCTGTTGAAGGTTTTCCGATTTTAGTTGTGGGCACATAGTCCTCTAATCTTCCCAACATCATATTTAGTTCGTGCGGGGCAAACTCGTGAATTGCTTTTTGTAACCAGTTTTTTATGAAGCCATCAGCCAAAAATTTGGCTTCGCCTCCGTCAAAAAACTCAGGACTGATGTACTCGTATAGCTCTTGAACTGATAATTTTTGCTGACGGTTCAAGTCTGTTGTGAGCACTTGATTTACCTTGTCTCTCCACACATAGTATTTCTGATGGTGGGTTAAATTGTTGTACTCAAGAATTTGATCTTTACGGGACAATTTCAATAATGTTGCCCGCAATTCTGCACCTCTTGACTGTTCAAGTTGATCACTTGGCGAGGGGTCTTCAAAAATTCTATCTTTACAAGCATTGATAGCCAATAGGCCAATAACAGCAACAATGAGGAATGAGCGTAATGTTCGCATGACAGTTTGTCTAGTTTTAATAATGGTGAACACTAATAACGATGCGAACACCCTTGGCCAAGCATATTTCGCAACCCAAAAATGCCGCACTTACCCCGGTCACGCCAAAAAGATTTGGTTATATTTTAAAACCAACGTGGTTTTATTTTAAAACCTGATTTAATTTTGTCGTCGTCCACCTTGCTTTCCAAACTAATACCGCACGCATCAATGAAATCTTCCGACGCCGAAAATCTCTCCAAAACCCTGCGAATGCTACGCGCCCTTCACGGGTACCCCCAAAAATTTCTGGCCGCCCGACTCGGCATTTCTCAGGCAGCCTACAGCAAAATGGAGCGCGGCTGCTTGTCCGCTCAAAATCATTTGTACGGCCTTGCAGTGCTATATGGCCTTCCACCTGAAACGTTGGAGGGGAAGACAACGGACACAGTTGTTCGGAACATGGTGAGGCCGGTTCCTCACTCCTGATAATACCCATACCCGTAGCCATATCCATACCCGCCGTAGCCGTACCCTTTCCCTTTTTTCACACCGTTCAGCACCAGGCCGGGGTGGCGCAGTTTGCCCTCCTGGTGGAGTTGCTCCACAAAGCGCACGAGGCTTTTGTCGGTCTTACCGGCGCGGGCCACGCAGATAGTGGCATGCACGAAGGGCATGAGCAGCAGCGCGTCGGCCACGAGGCCGACAGGGGCGGTATCCACCACGATGCAGTCGAAGCGTTGGCGCAATTCCTGAAAAAGGATTTCCAGTTTGCCGTTCAGGATGAGTTCGCCGGGATTGGGCGGCAGCGGGCCGGTGGCGATGTAGTGCAGGTGCTCCGAGTGTGTGCTGGGTACGATGATCGCATCGGCGTCGGCCTGCCCGATGAGGTAGTGCGTGATGCCATACTCCGGCACGCCCTCGCCGAGGTACTGCCCGAGTTTGGGCTTGCGCAGGTCGAGGCCGATGACCACCGTGCGTTTTCCCGACAGGGCCATGGTCATGCCGAGGTTGGCGGAAATAAATGTTTTGCCCTCGCCGCTCACGCCGGAGGTGACGAGTATGACGGGCGACCGGGCATCGCCGAGCACAAACTGGAGGTTGGTGCGCAGCAGCCGGAACATTTCCGCCACCGCCGAACGGCTGTTCGATCGGATGACGATGCGGTCTTTTTTGCTGCGCAGGGCAATGCTGCCGAGGAACGGAACGGTGCTGAGTTGCTTGAGATCGGTTTCGGTGTCCACGGTGTTGCGGAACAGCGCCAGCAGGTAGAAAAACAGCGCGGGCAGAATCAGTCCGGCCAGGGCGGCAAACAGGTAGGTCTGGAACCGCTTGGGCGCGATGAGTCCGGCGTTGGCGGCGCGGTCTATCACGCGGGAATTGCCCACCTGACCGGCTACGGACAGGGCCGTTTCCTCGCGTTTTTGCAGCAGGAACAGGAACAGGTTTTCCTTGATCTGCTGCTGGCGCATGATCTGGATGAGTTCGCGTTCGTTGCGGGGCATGAGGCCCATTTGTGTTTCGAGGGGCAGCAGCAGGTTGCGCACCTGGCTGCGGCGTTCGCTGGTTTCGCGGCGCAGGGTGGCCACGCTGAGCAGAATGCTTTGGCGCAGTTCGTTCAGTTGGTGCGCGTAGTTGCGGGCAATGGGGTTGTCGGCGGTGGCGCCGTCGAGCAGGCTGAGGCGGCGCAGCGTCAGTTCGTTGTACTCTTTGACCACCGTGGCCAGTTCGCCGCTGATGATCTCGGAGGCTACGGGCAGGGGTTTCAGGTAGTTGGAATCGGTGGAGAAAAAACGCTCGATGCTCAGCAGGAGGTTTTGCCGCAGGTCGAGTTCGGCGAGGGCCTTGTCTTTGTCCGATATTTCGGCCAAAAACGCCTGCGCCTGCACGGGCAATGCCACGGATAACTTGCGCCCGCGTTTGAATTGCTCCACCTCCACTTCCACCCCGTACAGTTCTTCGGCCACGAAGCGCAGGCGCTCGTCAATGAAGCGCAGGGTTTGCATGCCCACCTTGTTTTTGTCTTCCACCACCGACTGCGCGTAGGCATCCACGAGTGTGTTCAGGATGTTGACGGCCTTGTCGGGAATAGGGTCTACGAGGTTGATGGCCAGTACGTTGGATCGCCCGATTTGCTGTACGGTCAGTTTGGCTGCATACTGTTGCGCTACGGTTTCGGGGTCGTTGATGCGGATGATGTGCGGCAAGCCGGACTTGTAAAAAGTCGAGTCATTGCGCGCGATCCGGCAGGTGATTTTACCGAAAGCAAACGACTCGCCGAAGCGCCTGTGCAGCGTGTCGCCGTCGGCTTGAACGAGCACGAACGACTCCGGTTCGCGGGGTAGCGGCTCAATGCGCAGTTCAGCGCCCCAGGCCGATTGTTCTGGCTCTGCCAGTTGCAGTTCGATGGCCAACACTTTGCCGGGGTAGGGGTATACTTCCGAGGTTTTGACCCGCCCTTCGGAAAAATACTGGATGTGTACGCGCAGGCTGTCCACCACCCGCCGCATGAGGCTGCGGGATTTGAGCAACTGGATTTCGTCTTCAATTTCAAAACTCGTCTCGATACCCAATTTTTCGGTGATGATCGCCTCGGTCATCGTCCGCTGGTTGGTTTCATTCTGGATCAGCACCGTGCCGGAAACCTGGAAAATCGGGACGGCGTAGCGCAGGTACACCCAGGCCAGCGCCAGGCATAGTGCGAAGGAAAGCGCAAACCAGTACCAGTTACGCACCAAGCGGTACAGGAAGGCGCGCCAGTCGAACGGGTGGTCGGGGATGTGCATT
>CAYMQY010000218.1:0-1646 GCA_964392655.1 uncultured Saprospiraceae bacterium | reverse complement strand
TTCACTTGATCGTAAACAAGGTCACCAACAAGCCTAACGCCGACACAATGGGCAGCGCCCACTGGAGGTACTTGGTGGTGCCGTCGGCGGTATCGCCCACTTTGGCTTTGAGCGGCTCCACGTAGATGATGTCGCCTTGCTCAAGGTAGAAATAGGGCGAGTTGAACACGTCGCGCTGGTGCAGGTTGAGGCGTCCGTAACGACGCTGGCCGTCGGTCTGGCGAATCACCAGAATGTTGTCGCGGTTGCCGTACTTGGTCAGGTCGCCTGCCTGGCCAAGGGCTTCGAGCACGCTGACACGCTCGTAATTGACGCCGTAGGTGCCGGCTTTGTTCACCTCGCCGAGCACGGAAAAGCGGAAGTTGGCCAGCCGCACGTTGATAATCGGGTTTTTCAGGTATCTCGACAGGCGTTCCGAAATGGTATCGCGGGCCTGTTGGGTGGTCAGGCCGACCACGGGAATTTTACCTGCCAGCGGCATGTTGACTTCGCCGTTTACGTCCACGAGGTATTGCGGTTCGGTTTGGCCGCCTCCGCCCGGCGCTGCTGCCGCCTGAAAAGGCGCCGTTACCTTCGGATCGGCAGTTTGGGTGAGCAGGCTGATGGCCAGCAGGTCGTCGTGCTGAATGCGCAGGGCAGGGGCTTGTGCCGGTGCTTGCAGGCTGTCGAAAGCCGGGCCTGTATCAAAGTTGACCAATTGCCGGTGCTGGATACAGGCGGTTTGACCGAGCAGAAGGATCGCCAGACCAAACAAAAAAGCGGGTAAAAATGAATGTTTCATAAAGGAAGAAATGCTGCAAGATTAGCGAGGAATGTGGTTTGTGGCGTTTTGGATCAGCAGTCAGGCGGTCAATTGAGCGTTTGAAAATTTGTGTTTTGCCAATGTTTTTTCCAGGTGCCCGCTGCGCAAGGCCGCATGCAGGGTATGGGCGTGCCGGATGCGGTGGGCATCGGTGCCGAGAAAATCCACAAGGCCGTGGCGAAGCAGCAATTGCGCCGACTGTTGTACATCAGGGCCATAGTGCCCGGTGATGGACAGGATATTGACCTGAAACTGGCAACCGGCGGCTTTCAGCGCCTGGTATTCATCCATTTTCAGGTGGTAAAACGGGTACCGCTCCGGGTGTGCCAACACGGGTTTGTAGCCCTGTTTTTGCAAGTCGAACAGGTATTGCTGCAAGGCAAGCGGTGGGTGCAGGAACGACATTTCCACCAGCACCCGACGCTCCTTGTCGAGCGGGAGCAAGTCTTTTTCGCGCAATAACTCCGCGAAATGGTCGTCCAGCATATACTCGGCTGCGGCGGCTATTTCGATCTTGAGTCCTGCTTTTTTCACGGCTTCCTGCACCTGACGCACCTTGTCCCGAATGATTTGCGAGGTGTTTTGATACCGTTCCCACATGACATGCGGCGTGGTAACGAGGCGCCGATAACCCAGTCGGCTCAACGACTCAATGACTTCCAGGGCCTCGTCCATCGTGGGCACGCCGTCGTCCACCCCAGGTAGCAGGTGGCTGTGCATATCCGTACCCAGAACCGAAAAATCGGTCATGGCTGTGCTGGAAAACAGTTTTGAGAAAAAATTTCGCATACTGAAAATGGTTGAGCGGGTTTAACGGGTTGAGCGGGTTTAACGGGTTTAACGG
>CAYMQY010000217.1:0-7637 GCA_964392655.1 uncultured Saprospiraceae bacterium | reverse complement strand
ACGGCGTGACCAACGGCGACGAGCACGACAACGGCACGGATCCGTATGAAAACCCCGGAGATACGGACGGCGACGGCATCAACGACGATCAGGAAACCAACGACGGGACCGACCCGAACGATCCCTGCGATCCGATGCAACCGGCTGGTTATTCCGGCTACGATGCGGGCAATCAGATTTGGTCAGCCGCCGACTGCGATGGTGATGGTTTACCCAATGGCAACGAATACGACAACGGTACGGACCCGTATTGCCCCTTCCTTGATTTCACAGCAACGGATGTATCGTGTGCAGGTTTGTCCAACGGAGCAATTAACGTGACGATGCAGGCGGCCTTCGGCCCCTATAATTTTGACTGGAACATCAACAGCCTGGATGTGAGCGGCATAAACGGTTCGAACTACACCTGGTCGAATCTGGTTGCCGGTACGTACACTGTCACGGTCACGTACGGCAACGGATGCTCTGCGGAAGAAACGGTTACGATCGAGGAGGGTGAATCGCTGGAAATCGGTGCACTGTCGGATATGGGTCCCCTGTGTCCGGGCAGTAATGTTGCTGCTATTGCACTTTCTGTGATTCCATCCGATCCAGGAACCCTTTACTCCTGGAGCGGTGGAGCAGGCGCAGGTTTGCCAGACGGCAACAGTACCGGACAGAGTCCGCAAATCCCCGGATTTACCATCGGTGCTGCACAAGGTACCTGGACGGTAACCGTGACGGCTACCCTTGGTCAGTGTATGGATACGGAAGAATTTGAAATTCAGGTTGGCAGCAAGCCGGATTTTACTACTTGCCCGGGCGATCTGACAGTAAATACCGGCACAAATGTCTGCACGGCCGTGGTAAACTACAATGCCGCAACAGACGGTATTCCGGCTCCGGGTTTGACTTACACCTTCAGCGGAGCGACAACCGGAAGTGGCAGTGGAACCGGCAGCGGAGCAACCTTCGAACTCGGCGCCACACTTGTCCGGATTATTGCCACCAATGCCTGTGGCGCCGACACCTGTCTGTTTACCATTACTGTGGAGGATAACCAGGCGCCTTCGGCAACTTGTCCGGGTAACATAACAGTATCCTGCAACCTGCCGCCTGACCCAACGAGTGTGTCCGCAATAGACAACTGCACGGTGCAAACTGTGGATTTTGTCAACGATGTATTTCTGGATCCGCCGTCGGCATGCATGACGGGGCGGCGGATGGTGCGCACATACAGAGCCACAGACGGTTCAGGCAATACCGCTACCTGCTCGCATCAGGTAACCCTGATTGACAACACGGCTCCGGTATTTTCCTTTGTGCCCGCCAACGTTACGGTGCAGTGCAACAGTATTCCGGCACCGGGAACGCCGGTTGCAACCGACAACTGTGGCGGTTCGGCAAGCATAACCTACAACGGACAGACTGTTTCCGGTATAACCTGCCTGAACTCGTACACGCTGACGCGTCAATGGACTGCCGCCGATCCTTGCGGCAACACCCGCACTGCCACGCAACGTATCACGGTGGTTGACACCCAAAAGCCGGCATTTGTAAACCCGCCGGCAAACGTTACCGTACAATGCGACGCCATTCCGGCTGCAACGTTGCCCACAGCAACGGACAACTGCGACACCGAGGTAGCCATTACGTACATTGGTCAAACCAAAACGAATGGCTCCTGCGCGAATACCTACACGCTGACCCGCCGTTGGGTAGCCGCCGACAACTGCAACAACACGTTGTCTATTTCGCAGCGTATTATGGTGGTAGACAACGGTAAACCGGCGCTGACAATCCCGTCCAACGTCACCATTGCCTGCAATGATCCGATCCCGCCGGTGGCTACACCTACTGCAACAGACAACTGTGGCGGAAATGTGGCCATCGTGTACCTCGGCCAGACAACGGCAAATGCCGCTTGCCCCGGCCAATACGACCTGCGCCGCACCTGGCGTGCAACCGATGTATGCGGAAATTCAACAGCCGCTACGCAGATTATTTCTGTACGTGACATGGCGCCGCCTGTGTTCGTCGCAGTTCCGCAAAACACGACCATCGAGTGTGTCCAGTCGCCGCCGCCGCTTGGAAATCCGGTAGCGTCCGACGCTTGTGGCGGTTATGTCAGCATCACGTATCTGGGGCAGGTACGTACCAACGGCAATTGCCTGTACAACTATACGCTCACACGCACCTGGCGCGCCACCGACCTGTGTGGAAACGCCATAACAACAGCACAGGTTATCACCGTACAGGATACGCATGCACCCGACTTTGTCAATCCACCTGCCGATGTGACGGTGCTGTGCGCACCCAATTGCGTGCCGCCTCCTGTGACGCTTGTGGCGATTGACAACTGCGGATCTGTTACAGTGACATTGAATGAGACGCAGTCTTCGGGTGATTGCTCCACCGGCTATACCGTGACGCGCACCTGGACGGCTACCGACCAATGCGGAAACACCAAACAGCATACGCAGGTGTACACCGTTTTGCCCGTGCCCAACTTCGGACAAAACATCCCAGGTGCGCAGAACCTGCGAAAAAAAGTAACCGCACCGGCTCAAGACCGCGATCAGGATAGCGACGTATTCAAAACTCAGAACTCAGAACTCAAAACCGTCACGCTGACGCCGAACCCAACCAACGACCGGGTACGAATCGGGTTGGCCGACTTCGCCGGGGAAACCGTAACCGTTTCGATCTGCAACGATCTGGGACGCCTGATTTGGGAGCAACGCGTACTGGGGGAAGACGATTTGCTGATAAATCTCCGGCAGGCCGGAGCCACATCGGGGTTGTACACCGTTCGGGTACAGTCAGCCGATCAGGTAGTGGCGAAACGGCTGTTGGTACAGGAATGAGGCGAGTCTAAGAACCGATGATTTTGCATGATTGACACATGGAGCATGTGCATCCCCCGAGCCGTCCCGTATTTTGGGGCGGCTCACTTTTTTTTTGAAAAATGAGGATACATTTGCACGGAAGTCTCCTTTCCTGACCTTTCAACTACCACACCATGAGTGCACTCGGACTCAGCAGCCGCGGCTTTAAAATCGGCACCTGCATCTTTGGAAATCACGGCGCCAAAATGGGCAGTGTCAAACAAATCGTACACGACGGCGACACCGTGGAAGGCCGTCTGAACGACAACATAGGTATCCGATTCCTCGGTATTGACTCCGCAGAAGTCAGTTTCCCGCTGCCGGCCTCCACATTCGTCAGCCTGAAAAACGACCGTTGGGACGCGTTTTTTACCTCCGGCAAATGGCGCTCCGGACTTAATTTCGATGCCGGTCTCCTGCAAAACCTCGAAAGCCGTATTGGCGACGGGCAAGATGTAGCGCCCAACCACGCCCGGCATGCCGACCGCGCGCAACGTTCGCTGGAGGACATCATTCAGGACGATCTGGACTTGAGCGGAAAAAAACCGGCCGATTTCACGATGTTCATGGCATTTGCACACGAATTTCTCGACGGTACCGGCAGGCTCTTGTGTTACCTGAACAGTGCCGATACCAACTTCGCCGACCCGGAAGTGGCCAAGGCCGTAACCAAACTCAGTTACAACGAACGCCAGATGGCCTCCGGCGCAGCCATGCCGTATTTCATCTGGCCCAACATCCAGCCTTTCCTGCTTGGCAGCCCCTTTGCTCCGGCCAATATCCGTCCCGAAACGTTTTGGAAAACGGTCAAGGGAAGTTCCAAACTGAAAAGCGCCCGCAAAAATGTAGCCGCCGCCCGCGCTGCCGGCCTTGGCGTATTTGACCCGCAGGACCCGCTGCGTCTGGAACCGTTCGAACTGCGTTTCATCAGCCGCCGCAAACCGCCCACCCGCTATGTCATTGATCTCTCCCAACCCGGCAGCAACCGCCTTTTGGGGCCTCAGCAATATTATCAAATTCCCAACCCGGAAGACCGCCTGTACATTCCCGCCGAGTACGTCTTGATTTTTGAACACCTCGGCTGGGCGGTGGCAGGGGACTGAACAAGGCGTTTGTTTGACAAAAACTTAAGCAATACTTTTGCAAAAAAATAACCGGCATGACTGCGGCGGCCATTCAACATCGGAAACCGCCCAAAGCCAGCCTGAATGACACGCCTTTCTTATCGTCACCAATCATGTCCAACATGCGCCATACCGCAACACTCCTGTTCTGCATTCTTTTCCTTGCTGTCGCCTGTAACAAAAACCACGAAACACCCGACTCCACAGTCGGAAGCGGCACCGTAACTGCTACGGTGGACAGCCGCCCATGGGCCAGCCTGACCACCGTCGGCGGCGCTAACGTGGTATCGGCCCTCGGAACGAACACCCTCACCGCTATTTCCGCCGATTCATCCGTCATTATTCTTGCTACACCCTCCACAGTGGTCATTGACAAAGCATACACCTGCGCCGACGGCAAATTGACCGCCACGTTCAAACCTTCCTCCAGCGGCAATACGGCTTTTGTCGCCGCCGGCTCCATCGGTACGGGCACCATCATTTTTTCGGAATTCAACACCCGGAAAGCCAAAGGCACCTTCGAGTTCACCGGCGTGTACACGGACGGCTCGGGCACCCAAACGGAAAAAACAGTCACGGCCGGCGAATTCAACATCACCCGCTGACCGGCATGAATGCCCTGCTGAAAAAACTGCGCATTGCTGCGCCGCACCGGTTTTTGCACCTTCAGGCGCCCCACGATTTTGAACACAGACTTTCGGAGAATACGCCGGACTGTTCTTTTTCAACGGACAGTACCCACGCTTTCGATTCCCTGCACTGGTTTGTGAAATCCCGTGCCGAAGTCGAAAAACATGCCGGTGAAATATTGAAAATGCTCCGGCCCGGCGTGCCGGCCTGGGTGTATTTCCCGAAGGGGAAAAGCGGCATTCAGACGGACCTGACCCGCGACAAAGGCTGGGAACCGCTCCTTTCTAATCCGGACGTGCGCTGGATCAACCTGATCGCCTTCGACGACACCTGGTCGGCATTTTCTTTCCGGTTGAAAACGGAGAAAGACCACGCGGAGGAAGCCAAACCGCAGGCTGAACGGGAAATTTTTCAGTACGCCGACTCGGCTACCAAAACCATCCGATTGCCGGAGGATTTGCAGGCTGTTCTGGAAAACAACCCGGCAGAGAAAGCCGTATTCGATGCGCTGAGTTTTTCCCACAAACGCGAGTACGTCGAGTGGATCATCACGGCCAAACAGGAAAAAACGCGGCAAAACCGCCTCGGCGGCACGATCGAGCGGCTGCGGCGTGGCTGGAAAAATTCTGTGGGCCGATGAAAAAAGTCGCTTTGCTTCTGGCTTTGGCCGCTTTTGCCCTGTCTGCCTGCACAACAAACCGCAGCCTCGAACGACGCGCGGCGAGGGAATTGAAAACGCGCATCGCAGCATCGCCGGTGTTCGCCAACAGTTTCACCGGCTTCGTGTTGCTCGACCCGGAAACCGGGCGCGTGCTGGCCGACGTCTACGGCGACCACTATTTCACCCCGGCCTCCAACACGAAAATTCTGACCCTGGCGACCTGTCTGGAGGTGCTGGGCGACTCCGTGCCGGCCATGCAAACCCGGCGCTACGTCCTCGACGAGGCAGAAAACCGCAGCGTCCTGCTCCTGCGCGGCACCGGCGACCCAACGTTTCTGCACCCGCAGTTTCAGGCCTGGCAATCGGCGTTCGGGTGGCTGAAAAACCGCAGCGATACCGTGCAGATTTGGCCCCGCCCCCCGCAAGTGGAGCGCTTCGGCCCCGGCTGGGCCTGGGACGATTTTCAGGACGATTACTCGGCAGAGCGCAGCGTTTTTCCTCTGTACGGCAACACCGTGCAATTCTCCTTCGACACCGGCGGCTATGCGGTGGCACCGCCGTTTTTCCGGAAAAACCTCGACACCGCGCTTTATACCGACCGGATCAAACGCCGCGAACACGAAAACCTTTGGTTTTTGCCTGCATTTCCCAAGCCGCAGGACACTGCACGCTGCATGCCCTTCACCCGCACCGGTCTCGACTTGGGCGCCCTGCTGGCCGACACGCTCGGCAGACCGGTGCTGGAACTGACCGGCGGGGAATACGAATTTGCCCCCGACGACTGGCACACCCACTACGCCACGCCGCTCGATACCGTACTGCGCCGCATGATGCACCAGAGCGACAACTTCATCGCCGAGCAGATGCTGCTGGTTTGCGCCGGCCAAAAATTCGGTGTGCTCCATCCGGGTATCCCGATCCGCTGGATGCTCGACAGCGTACTCACCGGCATGCCGCAGCGCCCGCGCTGGGTGGACGGTTCCGGGCTTTCGCGCTACAATCTCGTCACACCACTCGCGCTGGCGTATGTGTTGAAAAAAATGTGGACGGAGCAACCGCACGAGCGTTTGCTCAGCCTGTTCCCCGCCGGCGGTGTGAGCGGCACCATTGCCGATCGGTATGCCGATGCCAACGGAAAACCTTTTGTTTTTGCCAAAACCGGCGGCATGAGCGGTGTACATTGCCTCAGCGGGTACCTCGTGACCAAACGCGGCAAAACGCTGGTGTTCAGTTTTATGCACAACAATTTTGTGGGCACCAACCGCCCCTGGAAGGCGGAAATGGGGCGGGTGCTGGAGTTTGTTCGAGAGGCGTTTTAGCAGATCCGCGGCAACTGCTCCCCCGTGAGCATATTCACCACGCGCCGCCCGCCCACGAGGCTGTGCAGTACGACCTGACGCGGGTGTGCATCCACCACCTCGCCGATGATTTCGGCGTCGGCGCCATGTTCCAGGCTGCGGAGTTTTTGCAGAACGGCATCGGCGGCGGCAGGGCGCACCACGGCGAGGAATACCCCTTCGTTGGCCACATACAGCGGATCAAGTCCGAGCATTTCGCAAGCGCCGGCCACCTCGTCGAGCACGCGGATGTTTTTCTGCTGAATTTCAACGCCCCAACGGGTATCGCGCGCGATTTCGTTGAGCACGGTAGCCACACCGCCGCGGGTGGCATCGCGCAGGAGGGAAATGTCGGGGCCGAAGTCGTCGAGCAGCCGGAGCACCGTGTGGTTCAGGTTCGCTGTGTCGCTTAGCAGGGTAGTGCCAAACTCCAGGCCTTCCCGCAAACTCATAATGACGATGCCGTGGGTGGCGATGGGGCCGCTGCAAATGATTTTGTCGCCCGGCTGAATATTGCCCATGGCGATATTGGCTTTCGGGTGTACCTGCCCGATACCGGTGGTATTGATGAAAATCCGGTCGCCCTTGCCGCGTTCCACCACCTTGGTGTCGCCGGTTACGATTTGCACGCCGGCGCGTTCGGCAGCTTGTTTGATCCCGACCAGTATTTCCCAAAATTCCTGCATGCCGAGGCCTTCTTCGAGAATAAACCCGAGCGACAGGTAGCGCGCCGCTGCGCCGCACATGGCCAGGTCGTTCACGGTGCCGTTGACGGCGAGTTCGCCGATGTTGCCGCCGGGAAAAAAGACGGGAGACACGACATAACTATCCGTGCTGAAAGCCAGGCGGCCTTCCAGTTCGAATACTGCGCCGTCGTGGTGGGTGTCGAGCAGTGGATTTTTCAGCAGATCAAACACACCGGACTCGAGCAGTTTGTTGGTCAGCAAACCGCCGCTTCCGTGGCCGAGGGTGATCACGTCGAAGTCAAATTGCGGGAGTGGACAGTTTGCCTGGATCA
>CAYMQY010000216.1:0-7701 GCA_964392655.1 uncultured Saprospiraceae bacterium | reverse complement strand
TGGGTAGATTCCGTGTTCAACACCCTGAACGCCGACCAGCGCCTCGGGCAGTTGTTTATGATCCGGGCGCATTCGGACAAAGGGCCGGACTACGAGCATGCGGTGGAAGACATCATCCGCACCTACCGGGTGGGCGGACTGTGTTTTTTTCAGGGCACGCCCGAACGCCAGGCCGAACTCACCAACCGCTACCAGGCGCTTTGCGACAGCCTGCCCCTGCTCATTTCGATGGACGCCGAGTGGGGCCTCGGCATGCGCTTGCGGGAAAGCACGATTTCGTATCCGAAACAGATCATGCTCGGCGCCATTCGCGACAACCGGCTGATTTACGACATGGGCCGCGAGCTCGCCCGGCAGTGCCGCCGCCTTGGCGTACACATCAACTTCGCTCCGGTGGCCGACGTGAACAACAACCCGGCCAACCCCGTCATCAACGACCGCTCGTTCGGCGAAGACCGCAACAACGTGGCCGCCAAGTGTTTCCAGTACATGATGGGCCTGCAGGACGGCGGCGTGCTGGCCTGCGCCAAACACTTCCCCGGGCACGGCGACACCGATGTGGATTCCCACCTCGACCTGCCGCTCATTGCGCACAACCTCGACCGGCTCGACAGCCTCGAATTGTTCCCGTTCCGGGCCATGGCGCTGTACGGCGTGGGCGGCGTCATGGTGGCCCACCTGAATGTGCCCGCCATTGATCCGCGACCCAACCGACCGACCACGCTGAGTCGCCCGATGGTGACGGACGTGCTGCGCAAGGAACTCGGCTTTGAGGGACTTATCGTCACCGATGCCATGGAAATGCAGGGCGTGACCAAGTATTTCCTGCCCGGCCAGGCCGAGGTGGAAGCCCTGCGCGCCGGGAACGACATCGTCCTGCTGCCCAATGACGTAGGCGCCGCCGTGGCCGCCATCAAAACCGCTCTGGCCGACGGCACGCTTGAGCAGCCCCAGATTGACGAAAGCGTGCGGCGTGTGCTGCGCACCAAGTACCGTCTGGGCCTCACGCAGCCGCAGCGCGTGGACGTGGCCGATATCCGTCGCGACCTCAACCGCCCCGAATCGCTGGTGCTTAAACGCCGCCTGATCGAGCATTCCCTCACGCTGGTGCGCGATACCATGGGTGTGGTGGGTTTTGAAAATCTGGAACAATACCGCTTCGCTTCGGTAGCCATCGGCGATACCAACCGCACCGTTTTTCAGACGACCTGCGGCTACTACGCCCCCGTGGCGCATTTCAATTTGCCCAAAAACCCGGACTCCGTGCAGGTGCAACCGCTGCTCGATACCCTGCGCAGTTTTGATGTGGTGCTCGTGAGCCTGCACGACATGAGTCGCCGTCCGGAAACGAATTTCGGCCTCGGCGCCGAACGCATCGCACTGGTACAGCGCCTGTGCGAATCGGGGAAAACCGTGGTGCTCACGGTTTTCGGCAACCCGTACAGCCTGAAATTTTTCGACTCGGCGCCGGTTGTGCTGCAGGCGTACACCGAGGATGCGATGACGCAGGAAATTGCCGCGCAGGCCCTGTTCGGCGCTGCGGATATCGGCGGTATGTTGCCCGTCACGGCATCGCCGTCGGCCCGGCAGGGGCAGGGTATCGAGCGGTTTTTTTCTTCCAAACGCATGGGCTACGACCTGCCCGAAGCCGTCGGGCTGAACAGCGATACCCTGCGCCTGCTGGATACGCTCGTGGCCGATCTCATTGCCGACGGCGCGGCGCCGGGTTGCCAATTGCTCGTGGCCAAAGACGGAAAAATCGTGTGGCACAAAGCCTACGGGCGCCACACCTACGACTCCACTGCACAGCGCGTATCGCTCGACGATCTGTACGACCTGGCATCCATCACCAAAGTGGCGGCTACCACGCTCGCCGTGATGCATCGCGTGGACGCCGGCGAAATGGACCTCGACAAGCCGATGAGCACCTATGTGCCGGAACTGCTCGGCACCGACAAAAAAGACCTGACCGTAGCGGAAATACTCGTGCATCAGGCAGGCCTGCAGCCCTGGATTCCGTTTTATGAAAAAACGCTGATCGGCCTGGGCTGGCCCTCGCCCGACATTTACCACCCGGTAGCCATGACCTGCTACGAGGTGCCTGTAGCCAAAGACCTGTACATGGCCGACGACTACGTGGATACCGTCTGGAGCCGGATTTTCAGTTCGCCCCTGCGCGGTGAAAAAACCTACAAGTATTCCGACCTCGGCCTGTACCTCACGGCGCGGGCCTTGCAAAACCTGAACGGACAGCCGCTGGACGTGTTTGCCCGGCGCACGTTTTACCGTCCGCTGGGGCTGGCGACGGCCATGTTCAACCCCTGGCAGGAGGGACTCGCCGGGCGCTGCGTACCCACCGAGGACGACAACTACTTCCGGCAACAACGCCTGCAAGGTTACGTGCACGACATGGGCGCGGCCATGCTCGGCGGCGTGAGCGGGCACGCCGGGCTGTTCAGCAATGCCAACGACCTGGCCAAAATTTTCCAGATGTTGCTCCAAAAAGGGGAGTACGGCGGGCGGCGCTACCTGAAATCCGAAACGGTAGCGAAATTCACCGCGCATTACCCGGGCAGCACGCGCCGGGGCATCGGTTTCGACATGAAAGAACTCGACCCCAACGCCACCAAAAACATGAGCGCCCTGGCCGGGCCGAACACCTTCGGGCACACTGGCTTCACCGGCAACGCCGTGTGGGCCGACCCGGAGCACAACCTGATTTTCGTGTTTTTGTCGAACCGAACCTTCCCCAGTATGACCAACAACAAGTTGATCAACGGGGACTACCGGCCGCGGTTGCAGGGGGTGGTGTATCGGGCGCTGGGGAAGAAATGACGCTCATGGCGCGATTTGTGCTGATCGACCCGCACAAATCACGCGATTTGTGCGGGTCAATCAGCACAAATCGTGTTTGCCTCTAAGCCCCGGATATCGGAACCCTATCCGGAAAACTCTTTTTTAAGCGCTTCAAAAACCTCAAGGCGAACAGCGCGACTGCTTTTTCGAAGTCGTGCCAGAATATTCAGAGCAGTATCTCCAAGTGCTTGTACGTTGCTTTTCCCATAATTGCAGTTACTGCAAAGCACTCTGAGATTTTCTGCTTGATTGGTGCCGCCTTGACTAAGCGGTATGATATGATCTATATGGAGACGAATTTTTTTTGTCGGATCCAAGTCGTCGGCATCATGTGCAGAGGCCCCACACTGCTGACATGTGAAGCCGTTACGTTCCAAAATCTGATTGCGTAGTTGAGGGCTAATGCTACGGCTAATAGCCGGGTCCA
Source organism: uncultured Saprospiraceae bacterium (assembly GCA_964392655.1). Lineage (GTDB taxonomy): Bacteria > Bacteroidota > Bacteroidia > Chitinophagales > Saprospiraceae > M3007. Next base: position 4,418 of record CAYMQY010000216.1, on the reverse strand, counting down.
ATTCCAGGTTTTCCAACAAGTACTCACCCGGTTTTAAATCGGCACGATCAACGTGGGATCTGATTTTTAGTCCATACTCGGTGCGTAGTTCCCGGATACGTCTTTGGTAATCACGGATACCGGCAATTTCCGATAGCTCATGGGTAGTGATTACCCTGCCGACGTTTTCTTCAAAAAATTTCTTTAATCGGGCTCTTGCGCTCATAACAGGCTGGTTTAAAAAATTCTCAAGACGAATTTTCAGGTTGTTCATATTCTTCAATTGGCATTGCCAAATAATCAGACTATCCCAACCCAAAATTGCCAATGCATCTTGATTAAATTGGTCTCTATCGATGTTTTTTTCAATTTTCGTTTTCCAAAAAGAGTAGTTGGTTTCCGGCAGTTTTGAACGTTTACATGCTTCGTGCCCATGCCAGAAACAACCATGAACAAAAATCACTTTCCTTCTGCCGGGAAAAACGAGATCGGGTTTGCAGGGTAATTTTTTGTAGTTAAGCCGATACCGAATACCCAAATCAGTCAAAACAGATTTTACGATTTGTTCCGGTTTGGTGTTCCGGTTTTTAACCTTGGCCATAATTCGGCTCCTCTTTTCCGGACTAAATACATCAGCCATTTGTTTTTAAAATTAGCAGTTGTTCCACCGAGCGGGCTACTGCTGCGGCTAATTGAGGTGGAACGGCATTTCCAATTTGGCGGGCAATCTCAATTTTACTTCCTAGAAAAGTAAAACTATCCGGGAATGATTGAAACCGGGCCGCTTCCCGGTGTGTAATCGGTCTGTGCTGAACCGGATGTAAGTATCGCCCTTTTTCCGGCTTAAAAAACTCTGTTCGGATTGTAAAAGAAGGTTTGTCCCACCATAGCCTACCAAACAGGTCTGTCCCGCCTGATTTTTTTCTTTTCCAGCAATCGGGGGTCAATTCCGGTGCTGATTTTTCAAGATCAAATCTGTTCATCCCTTCCATCGGGATTGCTTTATAGCGGTTCACACTCATTTCAGTCGGCGTTCTACCGAAATGAATATTCAGTGGTGCAGCAGTATTACGGACTTCTGTTCCTTCGGGGGCAGGAAGATCGGCAATCGCATCGCGTACAGTTCTCCAGGGTTTAGGATGCTCTACATATTCTTCGTTTCTGAATAAATTGTTTTCAATTCGGCCTGCTTTTTTGGGATCGAAGTGGGTTTTCTTCGGGGGAAATACGTTGCCGGGGTCTGCGAATTTACACCCAAGGATGAACGCGCGAAAACGGGTTTGAGGCACACCATAATCGGCTGCACAAAGTTTTGCCCAAGCCAGTTGAAAGCCCATTGCTTTGGCTGTTTCTACTATCTGCGCATGTTCTGAGGAGCCGAGTAGTTGTGGGACGTTTTCCATTAGAAAAACTTCGGCTCCCGAGCGTTCCACTACTTCCAAAAAAGGGCGCCACATTTGTTTGCGTGGGTCTCCTTCTCTGAATTTATTCAACAGACTGAACCCTTGGCAAGGGGGGCCGCCAATCACTACATCGGCACGAGGAATTTCAATTTTAGGGTTATTGATCAGGGCTACAATGTCACCTTCATGGCAGTGCTCGCCAAAATTAGCGTTGTACGTACTACAGGCGTCGGTATTGAAGTCATTGGCCCAAACAGAGACGAAAGGATTCCCAAAGGCTTTTGAAAATCCCAAAGTCATACCCCCTGCGCCGGCAAAAAGATCAATCAGCCTATAAGCAAATTGCTTGACCGGAGCATGCATATTAGGAGGTGAAATCACTGCACTCTCTCGCAATTGGTCTGTTACAATGTCCATAGTGTGCCTGTTTTGGGAGATAAACGTGAAATTTGGACAGCAATGTTAAGCCCTTTTTTTAAAACAAAAAATTGTTTTTTTGGGCCGCCGGCACAAATCAGTGAAACAACATGAACGAACTTGTGCTTTGTTTCTCTACTGCTGCCCGGCCACCAACATTTGCGCCTGCCCCATCCAGTCGTCCTGCACAATTATGGTGAAGGAAATGCCGAGCATTTTGGCCACTTGCAGGATATCGTTGTCTTCCCACTCACTGATCTGCACAAAACTGACCACCCCCATGTCGCGCAAGCGGGTCGCATATTCGCTGCTGATGCCCTGGATACGGAGCAGGTCGTCGGGGCGGGCGGGGGTGTGGGTAGGGCCGGAGTCGCCGTCGGAGGAAGAGGCGCTTTCGGAGAGTTGACGCACCTGAATGGCGTAGCGCTCGAGTTCGCGCACCTGTTGTTCGATTCGAGCGCGGGCGATGTCGAGTTGTTCGCGCAACTGGCGGCGCTCCTGTTCGAGCAGCAGGTTTTTTTCTTCCAGTTCGCGCAGTTGGCGCTGCATGCCCGCAAAATCGGCGTGCAGGGTTTTCCAGGCGCCGATCTGGCTTTCGATACGGGCAAGTTCGTTTTCGAGCCGGTCGTTTTCGGCCTGCAGGCGCAGGTTCTCGGCTTCCAGTTCGGGCAGGCGGTTCACCCATTGGGCCGCATTGGCTTCGGCGCGTTCCATGCGGGCAGTGTTCGTCTGGACGGCAGCGAGCAGCAGGTTGCGCTCGGATTCGTATTGTTCCACCTGCTCGCGCAGGTTGCCGAGTTCGATGGTGGTTTTGCGCAGGTCCACTTCGCGCAGGTCGTAGTAGTGTTTGACCTGGGTGTAGAGGCGGGCCAGAGCGTTGCGTTCCTGGGTGGTGCGCTCCAGTAGGCGTGCCAAGGCGCGTTCAGGCCATGAGGCGCGCAGGTTCCAGCCGATCAGTACGCCCGCCAGCACGGCGATCGTCCAGAACAGTCCGAAGAGTACCGGATCGCTCAAAAAGTCCATGATTAACCGAAGGATTTCGATCAAAGGTATTGCAAATTGAAGTAAATCAACCGAGTAGGGCCAAATTTTGTTCTAATTGGCGTTAATTTGCCGTTCGGGTGCCGGAAAAAGGCGCTTGACAGCCGCCGATGACGCACCGCACCTGCCGATTTTTACCCCGTTGGAAAGATTTTCCGGGCCGGTGTATTGGGCTTTTTCTGGCGTTTTTTCCGACGGTAATGGCCGCCCAAATTGCGGCCGATGTGCAGGCATTTGTCCGCATAGACACAATCATTCTGGAGGGCAACCGTAAAACCCGCTCGGCATTCATTCTGCGCGAACTTGAATTTTCCGCCGGCGACACCCTCGCATTGACTACCCTCGCCGAGACCCTGGAACGCAACCGCCTCCGCGTGATGAACACGAGCCTGTTTTCCAGTTCCGCCGTCAGTCTGGAAACCCTGGAACCCGGCAACCGCCTTGCCGTGCGGTTTCAGTTGGTCGAAACCTGGTACATCTACCCGATCCCCGTTTTTGAACTGGCCGACCGCAACTTCAACGTGTGGTGGACGGAGTTCAACCGTTCGCTCAAACGCGTGAACTACGGCGTCAGTTGGACGCACCTCAACCTCAGCGGCTGGGCCGACGTGCTGAAAATCAACCTCAATTTCGGCTACACCAATCGTTACGAAGCCGTGTACGAACGCCCCTGGATCAACCGCCGCCAAACGCTCGGTTTCCGCGTGGCGGTAGGGCTGAACCGGGCGCACGAAGTGGCGTATCTCACGCAGGGAAACAAACAGATTTTTTCCGTCAACCCCGACATCTGGCAGCGCGAACGCCTGTATGCCAACCTCGCGTTCAACTGGCGGCCCAAACTGCTGGACAACCACTCCCTGACGCTCGAATACCACCAAAACCGGGCAGGCGATTCCATCGCCACGGAGGTCAACCCGGCATATTTCCTCGACGGCAAAACCCGTCAGCAGCATTTCAGCCTCGTGTACCGCTTTGTGACCGACCGGCGCGACATCCGGCCCTACCCGCTCCGGGGCTGGCTGGGCGCGGTGGAAATTCGCCAGAACGGCTTGCTCCCCTCCGACGACCTCCACCTGTTCCGGGCTTCCGGCGAACTGCGGAAATATTTTTCCTTCACCCGGCATCTGAGTCTGGAAACAGTTGCCAAAGCGCGTGTCAGTTTTCCGCGTCGCAGGCCGCCGTACTTCAATAACCAGGCCCTTGGCTACGGCAACGACCTCGTGCGTGGGTACGAGTTTTTTGTGGTGGACGGCCTCGATTTCGGCCTGCTGCGCACATCGTTCCACATCGGCATCCTCGACCACAGCATCAATCTGGGCCGGCTCATGCCCATGCAGGCGTTCCGAGTAATGCCGCTCAAAATCTACCTGTCGCTGAACAACGACCTGGGCTATGCCAATGATCCGTTTTATTCCGCGGAAAACCCGCTGAACAACCGACTTTTGCACGGCTACGGCATTGGCCTCGACGTGGTGGCGTATTACAACATGGTGGCCAAATTCGAGTGGAGTTGGAAGGGTGTGGGCGGCAGCGGGTTTTATTTGAACATCAACACGGGGATTTAATGATGAAGGATGA
>CAYMQY010000215.1:0-7791 GCA_964392655.1 uncultured Saprospiraceae bacterium | reverse complement strand
GGATTTTGCGGCCCGACAGCGCCTGGTGGCTGCCGAGGTCGAAGTCGGTGCGCGAGTGTACGCCTTCCAGTTCCTTGAATCCGAAGGGGAAATCGAACTGCACGTCCACGGCGGCATTGGCGTAGTGGGCCAGGTTGTCGTGGTCTTTGAAGCGCAGTTTTTCGGCGGGCGACACGGCCTTGTGCCAGGCCATGCGTTTGGCTTTCCAGTACTCGTACCACTCCATCTCGGTGCCGGGGCGCACGAAAAACTGCATTTCCATCTGCTCGAACTCGCGCATACGGAAGATGAACTGCCGGGCCACGATTTCGTTGCGGAAGGCCTTGCCGATCTGTGCGATGCCGAAAGGCACCTTCTGGCGGGTTGTTTTTTGCACGTTCAGGAAGTTGACGAAAATGCCCTGCGCAGTTTCGGGGCGCAGGTACAGTTTGCCTTCCTCGCCGGCCACGTTGGACAACTGGGTGCTGAACATGAGGTTGAACTGCCGCACCTCCGTCCAGTTGCGCGAGCCGCTCTCCGGGTCGGCGATCTGGAGTTCTTCGATCAGCGCCTTGAGGTCGGCCATGTCGTTGGCGCGCATGGCGTTGGCGAGGCGTTTGGCGATCTCGTCGGCGCGGTTGGCCCACTCCACCACGCGGGCGTTAGTGCTGCGGAACATGGCCTCGTCGAAGTTCTCGAAACGACCACGCGCCTTTTCCACTTCCTTTTTAATTTTGGCTTCCAGTTTGTCTATCTCGGCTTCGATCAACTGGTCGGCGCGGTAGCGTTTTTTGGAGTCCTTGTTGTCAATGAGCGGGTCGTTGAACGCGTCCACGTGTCCGGAGGCTTTCCAGATTTTTGGGTGCATGAAGATGGCGCTGTCCAGACCCACGATGTTTTCGTGCATCTGCACGATGGCTTTCCACCAGTATTCCTTGATGTTGTTTTTGAGTTCGGCGCCCATGGGGCCGTAGTCGTAGATGCCGCCGAGGCCGTCGTAGAGTTCGGAGGAGGGGTAAATAAAGCCGTATTCCTTGCAGTGCGAAACGAGTCGTTTGAAGAGATCTTCTTGCATGTTCGAGTTTTGAGTGTTGCGTTTTGAGTTTTGAGTTCCCGTTCGGAGCGTGTAAGCCACTCAAAACTCAAAACCCGAAACTCAAAACTGAAAAAGAGGCGCAAAGGTGGGGAAAATTGGCGGGAAAAGCAGCGGGGGACGAGTGGCCGGCAGATGACTTTTTCTTTAAAAACCGGCTTTTGCCCCAGGCTGGTGATTGAGTGCAGCATGCTTCGGGGATAAAAATTTGTGCAATATTGAAAGTTGACTTTTAAATTTGCACAAATTTTAACAAATGATTGCCCGGCAACTCACCGCACCGATTCGCGCATCCTGTGCGCAATATCCAATTGTCTCGCTCACGGGTCCGCGGCAGAGCGGGAAAACAACCCTGCTGCGCCACCTGCTGCCCGAATACCGATATGTAAATTTTGAAGAACCGAACATCCGAGGATTTTTTCAAGAAGACCCGCTTGGTTTTTTGCGGCAGTATGACCGGTTTGTGATATTTGACGAAGCGCAACGCGTGCCCGAGTTGTTTTCCCATTTGCAAGTCAAGACCGACGCAGACAAAATTATGGGGCAGTATGTCCTGTCGGGTTCACAAAACTTTTTATTGCTGGAAAAAATCTCTCAAAGCCTTGCCGGGCGTGTCGGAGTATTCCGGCTGCTGCCGCTGAGCCATGCCGAACTGGCGGCTGCCGAACCCTCTCTCCGCCCGGCAAATGTAGCCGAAGCAATTTTCCGTGGCGGCTATCCGGCACTGTACGACCGCGGCCTGACTGTTGATCGGTATTTCCAAAACTATGTGGAAACTTATGTCACGCGCGACGCGCGGGACGTGCTTAACATCAAAGACCTGATTACCTTTCAAAATTTCCTGCGCCTGTGTGCAGGTCGGGTCGGGCAACCGCTCAACATACAGTCGCTCGGCGTAGATGCGGGTATTTCCACCCCTACCGTCAAAAACTGGTTGTCTATTCTGGAGGCGAGTTATATTTTGTTTCAGCTTCCGCCATTTTTTGAAAACTTCAACAAGCGCATCGTGAAATCGCCCAAACTGTACTTTTACGATACCGGATTGCTGTGCCATCTGCTGGGGATCAACGAGCCGGACCAAATCAGGCAGTTTTACAAACGCGGAAGTTTGTTCGAAAACATGGTGCTGGTGGAACTTCTCAAAAACCGCCTGAATGCCGACCGTCGCCCGGATTTTTTTTTCTGGCAGGATGCGCACAAGGTGGAAGTGGATCTGGTGGAGCTGTCGGGCCTGCAAACCCACCTGTACGAAATGAAATACAGTTACACGCCGTCTGCCGACTTTTTCAAAGGTATTCAGGCTTTTCGCGCAGCCGCTCCGCCTGAGCGACAGGCCGGCAACAACTGGGTCGTGTATGCCGGTGACGAACCGCAACACAGGACAGCAGCCACAATAACAGGCTGGCAGATGCTGCCGGAATTATAGCCCCAACCCAAATTTTCCCCCTACTTTTGCCCTCCCACCGCAAACCAACCGCCGAACATGAACCAGGAACAAGAACACAAAACGCTCCCGACCGAACCCGACGCCGTTGCAGACGTGCCGGAAACAGACCCGGCCGATGACGGCACGGAAGAGGTGAAGGAAGGCAACGACGATCTGTTTGAACAGCAAGAGATCGTGGCCGACCCCAAGCAGTCGCTCGTGCGCCTGGACAAGTTCCTGATGGACCGCCTCGGCAACTGCTCGCGCAGCAAAGTGCAGGACGCCATCCGGGCCGGCTCGGTCAAGGTGGATAATGAGGAAGTCAAGCCCAACTACAAGGTCAAACCTGGCAACCACATCAGCATCGTGCTGCCCCGGAACATAGACGACGTGCAAGGGGTGGACGCGCAGGATATCCCGCTCCAGATCGTGTACGAAGACAGCGACGTGATGGTGGTCAACAAGCCCTACAACATGGCGGTACACCCGGGCGTGGGCATCCCCAACGGAACCCTCGTGAACGCCGTGGCCTGGCACCTGCGCGAGCAGGCCGACGAACTGCCGATCAAGGCCGGCAACGAAGCCGACCGCGCGGGCATCGTGCACCGGATTGACAAGGATACAACCGGCCTGATGGTGGTGGCCAAAAACGAGTTTTCGATGGTACACTTGGCCAACCAGTTCTACCAGCACACCATCGAGCGCAAATACTGGGCTTTGGTGTGGGGCGATTTGCCCAAAGACTCGGGTACCGTGATCGGCAACATCGGGCGCAACCCCAACGACCGCAAGGTGTTCATGGTGTTTCCCGAAGCCGACAACGGCAAGTTCGCCGTCACACACTGGCGGGTGCTGGAGCGGTTTTACTACGTCACCCTCATCGAGTGCCAATTGGAAACAGGCCGCACGCACCAGATTCGCGTCCACATGAAATACATCGGGCACACCCTGTTTGGCGACCCCCGCTACGGCGGAAACCAAATCCTGAAAGGCACGCTGTACTCCAAATACCGGCAGTTTGTGGAAAACCTGATCGCCATGCTGCCCCGGCAGGCTTTGCACGCCAAGGTGCTCGGATTCACGCACCCACGCACCGGGCAGCACGTCCGGTTTGAGTCCGAACTGCCCAAAGACATGCAATTGGTGATAGACAAATGGCGCGAATATGTCCATGCGCGCAAGGAAAAATTGTGAATACCATGCGAGAAGCACATCCCGTCATAAAGAACCCCTTGCTGGAAGAACTGCTCCCGCCCCGGCAGATCGTGTTTATTGTGAACCCCAAAGCGGGTACCAACATCCAGCGCCATATCCGCCAAAGCGTGGACAGGTACCTCGACCACCGGATGTTCACCTACGGCATCTGGCACACCGAGCACGCCGGACACGCCGCCGAATTAACCAAAAAAGCCTGCGAAGAGGGATACGACATCGTAGTGGCAGTCGGCGGCGACGGCTCCATCAACGAGGTGGCCTCCGTGCTCATGCACACCGAAACCGTGCTCGGAATCATCCCGGCAGGGTCGGGCAACGGCTTGGCCATGCACCTTGGCTATGGTCGCGACCTCGACAATGCCGTACGCAAACTCAACACCGCCCGTGTGCAAACGATAGACTGCGGCAAACTGAACGGCCGGCCGTTTATCAACCTCGCCGGTATCGGTTTCGACGGGTTTGTGGCCAAACAAATGAAAGGCAGCAACTGGCGCGGTTTTCTACCCTACTTCCTGCACTCCGTCAAGGCCGGACTTACCTTCACCCCGCACACTTGCACCATCGAGACGGAAGACCGCACGGTCACGGAAAAATGTTTCGTTGTCACGGTGGCCAACGGCCCCATGTACGGCTACAACTTCCAGATCGCTCCCGACGCCCGGCTCGACGACGGCCTGTTTTCCGTGGTAATATTCCGCGACGTGCCCCGCTGGCAATACTTCGCCGCCCTGCCGGCCAGCCTCAGCGGCAAACTGTATGAGGCAGGTTTTGTGGAGCATTTCACTGCCAGGCGGGTAAAAATTTCCTGCGCCGACCGCACGTTCGTGCATGTGGACGGGGAAAGCATCGAAACTACCGGCAACCTCGAATTTGAAATTATCCCCAAAGCACTGCGGGTGTTGGTGCCTGCTTGAAATAGTGTTTGAGGGTTTTGGTGTTTGAGGGTTTTGGTGTTTTAGGGAACCCGATTGCACATTGACTAACTTAGCGCATTCGATTTATGTCCAGGAAAAAAAATACCGGCGGCTTTGTGTTTTCCACCAACCCCGACTTCACACCCGAACCGGAAGCGGAACCGGAAACCAACACGGCTAATGCCAAACAGGTGTTGCGCGTATGGCTCGAACGCGGCAAGGGCGGCAAGGAATCCACCGTGGTGAAAGGGTACGTCGGCTCCGATGACGACCTGGCCAATTTGGCCAAACTGATCAAAAACAAATGCGCTGCAGGCGGAAATGCCAAAGACGGCATCATCATCGTGCAAGGCAACCACCGCGACAAAGTGGTGGACATGTTGATCGGGCTGGGTTATACAAACACGAAAAAAGCGGGCGGGTGATTTTTGACAACTACTACACTGTGGACGTTTTCACGACTCGCAGAGACTTTCCAGGTTTCAAAAACTTGGAAAGTCTTTATGTCACCAACTCTCGCCCCGCACCATACCCTGATTATGCATAGATTTGCAAAAAAATCGCTTACAAAAAAACAAGTCGCGCGATGACAAGCATCACAGAGGCTGTTCCAAAACCGGCGCCGGTTCGCAAAAGAGTGCCCGATCACCTCGTCCGGGAGGTGGTGGAGGGGGTCAACTTTTACTATGCAGGCTACCGTGCCGTGCTCAACAAAACCAAAACGTTCGAAGAAATCATGGCGGACAGTCTCCTGCAAAGCGCTTTGAAAAACGAAATCGGCGATTTTTTGAAATCCTGCATAGACAAAAGCCGGTACCGCGTACTGGTCGGCGAAACCGGGTTGCGTATTGGCGCCCGCAACAACTTCGGGTTGGACATAGCAGTGTACGACAAATCCGTACTTACCCCGGATAAAATAACCGATACCTATTCCTCCGTACCTGCAGAATTGGTCATCGAGATTGACCTCGGGGTGGAAATAGACGACCGGAACAGGGATATGTTCAGCGACTATGTGGTGCCTAAAACGCAACGGCTGCTCGACTTTGGCACCAAAAAAGTGGTCTGGTATTTTTCCCGCTCCCAAAAAGTAGTGATTGCCTCGCCCGGCCGTACCTGGTCAGTGCAGGATTGGTCCACACCGGTTGATCTTTTTCCCGGCGTGTCGCTGGATATTATCCGCCTGATGAACGAAGCAGAGATTTCATTGCAAAAACTATGATGGTCAACTTCTTGCGCCTCATCGGCGTCTTTGCACTTCTGTTCGCGGTCGCCTGCAATCCGGCCAAAAAAACTGCCGGCGGCACGTCGCCCGCCAAACCCGGTACGGCCAAACCGACCGACCGGCCCGGTCGCGCCGAGCCGATGGACACCATCCGCTGGACGCCCGCGCCCAACGCCAAACCGCCTATTCAGGATACCCCCGGCAGCCCGTCGAACAATGCGCCCAATTCGGGGCCGACCTACCGCCTGGCACTCTTGCTGCCGTTCCTGACGGACCAGACCGGTCCCGACGGAACCATCGTACCGGAAAAAAGCGCACTGGCGCTCCAGTTTTACGGAGGCGCCAACCTCGCCCTGCAAAAACTGTCGGAAGAAGGTATGAACCTCTCGGTGGAGGTTTTTGACACACAGGTGGACGACGCCGATTTCCAGCGTCTGCTGTCCAATCCCCGGCTTGCCAAGGCCCAGGTCGTGATTGGACCGGTGCGCCCCAGCCATGTCGAGATGATGGCCGAGCGCATCAAACAGACCCGGCAAATCCTGATTTCGCCCGAAAGCCCGACTATGGACCTCACGAGCGCAAACCCTGATTTTATCCAGATCAACCCCTCCTTGCGGGCGCACTGCGCAGCCATCACACAACACATCCTGCGCCGGCACCGCGCCGATGCTGTGGTGCTCGTGTGCAAGCAAAAAGAAGCCGACCGCCTGCCGTTTTTCCAGCAAGCCAATGCCGCCGGCAACAAACCGTTCACAGAACTGATCCTGCCCGACGCCGCTGCGAATTTTGACAACGTGGATTTCAAGCCCTACTTCAAGCCCGGCCGCACCGCCGTGTTTGTGCTGCCGACATGGGCTAGTCAGGACTTTGTGATGGCATTCCTGCGGAAACTAAGCGCTGTGAAAGGCAATAACACCGTGGAAGTGTACGGCATGCCCCAGTGGAAAAATTTTGAAAACATCGAGCCGGTATATTTTTCGTCGCTGAACGTACACATCACTTCGGCATCTTTTGTGGATCGCGACAGCGAGGCGGCCCGCGCATTCCGGCAGGCGTTTTATGCCGCCTACGGCACCATTCCCGACGACAATGCCTGCAACGGCTACGACATTGCGATGCTCACCGGAAACCTGCTGCGGCGCTACGGCCTGAGTTTCCCGCAGCGGCTGCCCTCGGAGCGCCCGTTCGAGGGGCTGCGCGGAAAATATCAGTTTGGGAAAGTATACGCTACCGGAAAGGCCGGCGCCACCGACAACCGCCTGGACGTATATGACTACCTCGAAAACACCTTTGTGCACATCCTGAAATTTCAGAACTACCGATTCGCGCCAGAATGACCGTATCCGCTATCGTAGCCGTCGCCAAAAATGGCGTCATCGGCATGCACAATGAAATTCCGTGGTACCTGCCCGCCGATCTGGCGTACTTCAAGCGCACCACACTCGGCCACCACGTCATCATGGGCCGCAACAGTTTCCGCAGCATCGGACGTCCGCTACCCAAACGCACCAATGTGGTCGTCACCCGCGACCCGTATTTCGCCGCCGAAGGCGTGCTCGCCGCGCACTCGGTGCAGGAAGCGCTCGGCATCGCCTTCGACCACGGCGAAACGGAGGCGTTTATCATCGGCGGCGGCCTCATCTACCGCGATAGCATGCACTTGTGGGACAAACTGTATCGCACCGAGGTAGACATCGAACCGGAAGGCGACGTGTTTTTCCCGGAAATTAACCCCGCCGAGTGGCGGGAAACCTGGCGCGAGGCGCACGAGGCGGATGAAAAAAACGAGTGTGGGTGGGTGTTTCGGGTGCTGGAGCGGGTGCAATAAATCAGAGATCAGGAGTACTCGCCAAGCCTTCAACCTGTGATGCTCGGCGACTGTCCACGTCGGATTTTGGAGATCAGGTAATTACCCGAGGCGGAGTCACACTATAATCAT
>CAYMQY010000214.1:0-7810 GCA_964392655.1 uncultured Saprospiraceae bacterium | reverse complement strand
TTTATCTGATGGTGCGCGCGTTCCGGAACGGGCACGGCTTTTCCGGCATGAAACCCACGGGGCTTGAGACGCTCAAAGAGGCGGCGCGCTTCGGCGTGCGCGAGATGATGCTAACGCCGATCGCGCTGGCGGAGCTCGTGGCGGCGGCGGAAGCGGGCGCGCCGAAGGGCGATCTCGCGCGCATCGCGGTCTTCGGGGCGGTCGCGGAAGGGGCCTTGCTTTCGCGTGCCGAGAAGGCCTTCGGCTGCGGCGTTTACATTTGCAACGGCGCCTCCGAGGTCGGTCAGACGTCGTTCGGGCGCTTCGACGCTGCGACTTATGTCACCGGTTGGTGCGGCAAGCCGCTGAAGAAGCTCGGTATCCGGATTGGCGATGGGGCAGGCGCGGGCGAGAGCGGCAGGCTTTATATACGTCCGCCGGTCGAGGATCGTTGCGAGGGCTACATCGGGGGGCCGCCGGCCTACGATGCCGACGGCTGGTTCGACACTGGCGACATCGCGCGCATCCTGCCCGACGGTGCGCTTCTCATCGAAGGGCGCGCGGACAATTTGATCAATCTCGGCGGCTCCAAATACGCCGCCGAACGCATCGAGGCGCTGGTCGCGCAGATGCCGGGTGTGGACATTTGCGCTGCAACGCGCCTCGATCCGGCTGGCGGGCTCGCGCCGGAACTGGGCATTGCGGTGGTTGCAGGGCCCGGCTTCGACTTGGAGCGGACGCGGGCGCACGTGACTTCGAAACTCCGAACGACGGCTAAGGTGCGGGTCGTCGTGTGTCCGAAGCTGCCGATGCTCCCCGCCGGCAAGATCGATCGCGGTGCGCTGCCCGTGCTGTTCGGCTAGGCTTTAAGCAAACACCGACTTCGAAGCGCTTCCCTCCGGCATATAGCTGTGCAGTTTGCGTTCCGCGTCGTCGATGTGCAGGCGGCCGCAGCTCGCGCATTGCCAGGCCTCGCGCGTTGCCTTGACGAACAGGCTGCGCAGTTGGGTGCAGGCGGCTTCGCGGCCGGCTTGCGTCGTGCAGCGCTTGAGGACGAGATCGTCGAGTGCATCCATGAGCGGGTGGAGCGCCCGGTCGGGGATGATGTGAGCTTTGCCGCGCTGGCCGTCGGCCGCGTCATGGATCGTGGCACCGCAGGGGCAAACGAACTTCATGGGTGCGTCCCCTTTGTTGGAGTGGCTTCGTGCACGATCTTGCCGTCTTGCATAACGGCGGCGAGGTTCGTGCGGAGGAGGTCGATGTTTTCGAGCGGGTCGCCCGCGACGGCGATGAGGTCAGCGTGCTTGCCCTTCGTGATCGAGCCGAGCTCTTTTTCATGGTTGAGCAGTTGGGCTGCGTTGATCGTCGCTGCCTGGATTGCCTGCATGGGGCTTAGGCCGTAGCGAACCATGTAGGCGAACTGGCGCGCGTTTTCGCCGTGCGGGTAGATGCCGGCATCGGTGCCGAAGGCGATGCGTACGCCTGCTTTCACGGCCTTCGTGAAGGCTTGGCGCTGGATTTCGGTCGTCTCGAGGTTCTTGCGCAGGATTTCGGCGGGCCAGCCGTCGCGGCGGCCGACTTCGTCGATGTAGTCGCCGTTGTAGATGTCGGCGACAAGCCACGTGCCGTGCCGCTTCATCAGCGCGATGCCTTCGTCGTCGAGGTAGGACGCATGTTCGACCGAGCGGACGCCGGCGCGGATTGCGTTCTTGATGCCTTCGGCGCCATGCGCATGGGCGGCGACGAACGTGCCGCGGGCGGCAGCGGTTTCGACGGCCGCGCGGATTTCGCTTTCCGAGTATTCGGAGGCGGCTGGCGTCGTGCCCGCGGTCATCACGGCGCCGGTCGCGATCACTTTGATGAAGTCGGCACCGCCCGCGAGCAGCTCGCGCGCGCGTGCACGGACTTCGGCTTCGGAGTTGGCGACGCCGCGGCGCATCTCGGCCGGTACGACAACATCGGGTGCGAGGCCTGTCACTTCGCCGCCGCCGCCCGTCACGGTGACATAGGCGCCGGCAACGAACATACGTGGGCCTGCGGCCTGATGCGCGGCGATGGCGTCGCGCAGCGCTACGTCGGTGAACGCGCGATAGGCGCCGACGTCGCGCACGGTGGTGAAGCCTGCGTTGAGCGTGGCGCGCGCGTTGGCGGCGCCAATCAAAACGTCGCGCGCGGCGGAGCTCAAAAGCGGTGCTGCCACGTTTGACGAAGAGATATCGCCGACAAGATGGGTGTGCATGTCCATCAGGCCGGGCAGCACGGTATAGGCGGACCAATCGACGACTTGCCCGCCGGTGGGTGGTGTGGCTGGGAAGTCGTAAACCGCAACGATACGGCCGTCTTCGATCTTTATGAGCTGATCTCGCAGCACGCGGCCTTCGACGACATCGACGAGCCGCCCGGCGCGGATGAGCACCGTCTCGGGCGCGGCCCAAGCGCCACCGAGCGTGCAGATCAGCGCCGCGCCCAGCAGCAACGTCAAGCGAAACCACGATGTCATGCTTTGCGTCCCCTCAACTCCTCCATGAGCCTACACGATGCGTCGCCGGTCTGGTAGGCTGGCGCTGGTGGCTGCGTCAGCCGTGTTTCAGCCGTGCTTTGATGTCGGCGTAGCTGTCGGCGATCAGTTGGCCGAGGGCTTGTTCGTCGATCGCTTCGCCGGGTTTCAGCTTTACATGGCGCATGCGTTTGCCCGCGCCTTCGAGAAGATGCTTCGGGTCGGGAAGATTGGCGCCGTTGAAGAAGCCGATGTTTACGTGGGCTTTGAAGGCGGCGACGTAGGCGAAGGCTGCATCGCCAACGCAGGCGGTTGGTGCGCCGTCGTGCATGGTCTCGCGCACGTCACTTCCGCACGCGCGCAGCTTCGCGACCCAGGCGGCTGCCATCGGGTGCAGAACGCCATCGCGGGTTTGCAGCCACGCGTCAACGGCGGGGTCGCGCCGCACGGTTCCAGATAGGCGGAAGATTTCGTCCATCTCGATCGCTTCTCGTGTAGCCTCACGCCGTACAATACGGCCGGGCCGATTCCAAGAGAGAGTATTGCGGTGAGTGAGCGTACCGGATCGCCTTTAGCGGGGAAGTATGGACCTTGGGCTGTCGTTGCCGGGGCGTCCGACGGTTTGGGAGCGGCGTTTGCGTCGTATCTCGCGGCGAGTGGTTTCAATCTCGTTTTGATTGCACGCCGTGCCGAGTTGTTGGAGGCGAATGCCGCGCGGCTGCGCGAGGTGTCGGGTGTGCAGGTGCGGACTATAGCGCTCGATCTGGCGCAAGCGGACTTGGCGAACGTCTTGGCGAAGGTGGCGGGCGACGTTGAGGTTGGGCTTGCGGTCTACAACGCCGCCTTCGCGCCGATCGGTGCATTCGGCGAGCGGCCGCTTGAGGATCTTCTGCGGGTTGTCGATGTCAACGTGCGTGGGCCGCTCGTCTTTGCGCGGACGTTTGCGCCGAAGATGGCGGGGAAGCGGCGTGGCGGGATCGTACTGATGTCGTCGCTTGCTGGCGATACCGGCGGGCCAAAGATCGCAACCTATGCGGCGTCGAAGGCGTTCAACACGATCTTGGCGCAAGGTCTGTGGCGGGAGTTTCGGGACCAGGGTGTCGATGTGCTCGCTTGTTCGGCGGGCGCGATCCGCACGCCCGGTTACAAAGCGGCAGCCGGCAAAGATGCGCCGGGGACGCTCGATGCCGACGTTGTCGTGAAGCAGACACTCGCGGCGCTGGGGCGCGGGCCTTCGGCCGTGCCAGGTGCCGTAAACAAGATCGCGCGGTTCGTGCTCGGGCGTTTGTTGCCGCGGCGGACGGCGATCAACATTTTTGCGCAATCGACGAAGGATCTCTCATGACGCTCGCCGGTTTTTTCGCGCCGTGGCTCGTCTACGCGCTGGTGACTGTGCTGCACCTTGCCGTTCCGGCGCGGGTGGTGGATGGGTATGTGATCTCGCCCGCGACGGGCAAGCCCTATCGGTACCGCTTGAACGGGCTCGTCGTGTTTCTCCTGACGCTCGGTCTTTGGGTGCTCGCCTGCCGCGCGGGGTGGCTCGCGTGGGACTTCTTTTGGACGACGCGGTGGGAGGGGCTAGCGGGGGCTTGCGTGTTCGGGCTCTTGTTCACGGCAGCCGTCGTGCTTCCGGCGCCGGCGACGGGTAAAGGGTTGCTTGCCGATCTCTATCTCGGGCGGGTGGAAAACCCACAGTGGCTCGGTGGGCGGATCGACGCGAAGATGTGGCTTTACATGATCGGGGCCACGATGCTCGGGCTCAACATTGCGTCGTTCGCGATGCATCACGTGCTGACGTATCCGTACGATCTGTCGCCGGGCGTGTTGCTATATGCGGCGCTGTTCGGCTTTTTTCTCGTCGAGTATCTCTTCTTCGAGCGGGTGCATCTTTACACCTACGACTTCTTCGCGGAGCGGGTCGGGTTTAAGCTCGGGTGGGGGTGCATGCTCTTCTATCCGTATTTCTACGCGATCGGGCTTTGGGCGACGGCAGATTTGCCGAACCCGCATACGCCTTCCATGTTGCTCGCCGGAGCCGCTGTCGTGTTCTTTTTCGGCTGGTGTTTCGCGCGCGGTGCGAACATGCAGAAGTACACGTTCAAGCGCGATCCCAAGGCCACGTTTCTCGGGATTGAGCCCGAGGCTCTAAGCGATGGCGAGCGGCGGTTGCTCGTGAGCGGTTTTTGGGGCGCGTCGCGGCATATCAATTATCTTGGCGAGTTCTTGATGGCGACGGCGCTGACGCTTGCGCTCGGCTATCCGCTGCACGTCGTCCCGTGGCTCTATCTTGCCTACTATATCGTGCTGCTCGTGCCGCGACAGATCGACGACGACCGACGCTGTTCGACAAAGTACGGCGCGCTCTGGGACGCTTACGTGAAGCGCGTTCCATACCGCATTATTCCATGGATCTATTGAGCCCGGCCTAATTGCGGAAGCGCTTGAGCGACAAATGGTCGATGTCGACCGGCGGTTTGCGTCCGAGGGCGAGTGCAGCGAGAGCTTCGCCGATCGCCGGGGCGAACTTGAAGCCGTGGCCACAGAGGCCGGCAGCGACGATCACGTTCGGTGTTTCGGGCAAGCGGTCGATAATGAAATGGCCGTCGGCCGACATCGGGTACATGCAGACTTTCGAGCCGGTCGGCCGGCCGAGGTCTGGCAAGTGGCGTTGGACCAGCGCGGCGGCGCGGGCGACTTCGGCGGCGCCGACGCTGCGGTCGAGTTGCTCGGGCGAGGCGACGGGGGCAAGGAGCGCGTTGCGCATGTCGTGTTCGGCGGCCTTCGCGCCGAGGCCGTCGATCGCGGGGAAGCCGTAGAATTCGAGACCGTCGTCGGCGTCGACGATGAACGGCATGAAGCCCGCTTTAGAGCGGTGACGTGCCGTCGGGTCTTCGAACCAATGAAGCACGCGGCGTTCGATCCTCAGATGCGGCTTCAGCGCGGGGAGAAGTTCGCCGCTCCAAGCGCCGGCGGCAACGACGACGCGGCTCGCGCGGATTATCTCGCGGTCGGTCTTGACGGTGACGCCGTCGGCTGTGGATTCGAGTGCGGTTACTTTGGCGGTAACGACGCGGGCGCCGTGGCGCTTGGCGTCGGCGACGAAGGCGAGCAGCGCTTTCTCGGATTCGATGAAGCCGCCTTCGCGTTCGACAAACGCGGTCCAGTGCGCGGGGAGCTTCATGCCGTTGCGCGTGGGGGCAGCTTCGTCGAGCGTCACGTTTTGCGCCTTGGCGGCGGCGGCGGTGGCGACGAGGAAGGCGCTTGCGGGTTCGCCCGCGTAGAAGATGCCCGTCTGATGGAAGAGCGTTTGCTTCGTCTGCGCTTCGAGATCGCGCCAAAGTTCGATCGCGCGGCGGACGAGCGGCACGTATTGCGGGCCCTCGGCATAGGCGACACGTAGCATACGCGTTTGACCGTGCGAGCTGCCCTGGTCGTGCGCAACGTCGAACTGGTCGATGCCGACGGCGTTGACGCCGACTCGCGCAAGCGCCCAGAGGGCGGCAGCGCCGGCCGCCCCGAGGCCTACAACGACGACGGGGGCGTTAGGCATCGTTGTATTCGCCGGCTTTGAGGCGCTTGGCGAGTTCGGCCGTCGCTTTCGCCTCGTCGATGTCGGCGACGAGTAGGTGCTCGCTGCCGGTCAGGTGGCTTGCGATGACGTTGCCGTCGGGGTCGATCAGTGCGGTGCCTGCGATGCAGTTCTCGAACGCGTAGTTGACGGTTGCGAAGTAGATCGTGTTTTCGGCGGCGCGGCAGATCGCAGCCTTCTCGTGCATCGTGCCGGTGGCGCCGGCCCATTCGCGCACGCCGGGCGCGGGCCGTGAAGGCGAGAACTGCGGGTGGAAGACGATGTGGGCGCCGCGGCGCGCGGCCCAACGCACCGTTTCAGGGTAGCGCCAGCCTTCGTGGCAGATGACGACGCCGATGCGCGTGCCGTCGATCTCGAAGATTTGGCGGCCGCTGCCGGGCGTGTAGGTGCCCTCTTCCGTGGGGTCAATTTGGACTTTGTCTTGGTGGCCTAACTTGTTGCCGTCGGGGCCGATGACGAGAGCGGAGGCGAGGAGCTTTCCGCCAGTGATGCGTTCGCAGCCTACGATCGCGCCGACGCCGGTTTCGGCGGCGGCCTCGCGGAGCGCGCGTTCGGCGCGGGCTTGGAAGGCCGCGTCCGGCGGGGCGACGTCCAGGCCGACACCGCGCAGGCCGGGAAGGTAGCATTCGGCCGTGCAGATGATTTTAGCTTTGCGCTCTGCGGCCGCGCGCATCGCGCCTATGACCGCGAGCAGCGCGTCGTCCGGGGCGGGGCGGAAGCGAAGCGTGGCAAGAGCTATGCGCATGGGGCCGCCTTTTTCTTATTGAGCGTTGCCTTCACTCGTGCAGCGCCGATAGGCCTCAAGTCAAGGGCGCGCGAGGATCGCTACGTTGACGTAGGTGCGGAGCTCGAAACCGAGCTGTTCGTAGAGGCGGATCGCCGGGGTGTTCGTCGCCCACGCGTGGAGCATGGGCGTCTCGCCGCGCGCCATGATTTGCGTGGCGACGGCGCGCGAGAGGAGGCCGGCATAGCCTTTGCCACGGTGATCGGGGTGCGTGCAGACGCCGCTTACTTCGGTGTAGCCGGGGACCGCCAAGCGTTCGCCGGCCATGGCGACGAGTTTGCCGTCCTGTTTGACGCCCCAGAACGTGCCGAGTTCGCGGGTGCGTATCGCGAACGGGCCGGGCACGGTGAGCGTTGCGAGCGCCAGCATCTGCGGGGCGTCGGCAGCGGTGAGTTTTTCGATGCCGTTTGTCGTGTCGGGCGGGGTGACGTTGCGGGCGATCATTTGAACGCCGGGCGCTTTGATTTGGATGGCCGTGCCGGGCGGTGTTGGACTTTCGTGGCGTTGCATCAGGATCAACGGGCCGCTTTCGGGCACGAGTTTCGCGAGCTCGGCAAGCGATTCCGGCGTGTCATCGATGGCGGCACCAAAGGGACCTATGTCGGGATGCATCCGCAGCGCTCGCGCGGTGCCGACGGCAAAGCGCGCCAAGCGGCCGGTCAAGGCATGCCAGACGGGGTGGTCGAGAGGGTCTTGGGTCATCGGTTCATTTCTAGCGCAGATGCGGCGCGGATATAACGGTTTCGATATCGCATGATTCACGAGGGAGAAGGCGTACCCCATGGCCGGCAAAGTCACGATCTACGGGATCAAGAACTGCGACACGATGAAGAAGGCGCGCGCGTGGCTCGATGCGCACAAAGTCGCGCACGCGTTTCACGATTACAAAAGCGAGGGAATCGCGAAGGACGCGTTGGAGGGCTGGGTGAAGCAGGTAGGGTGGGAAGTCTTGCTCAATCGC
>CAYMQY010000213.1:0-7818 GCA_964392655.1 uncultured Saprospiraceae bacterium | reverse complement strand
ACTTTCGGGAAATCAAAATCAGTGACGGTCAAGCCCATGCCGTACAAGGCCCCGGCACTGGTTCCGCCGACAAAATCGAATTCGATGCCTGCTTCCATCATGGCTTTGGCGGCGCCCACGTGTGCAGCGCCTTTTGCGCCGCCGCCGCCCAGCACCAGGCCTACCGCCCGATGCGTGATGATGCGGCAAAACCGCCGAATATCGCGGGCATTGTGCTTGCGCACATGCAGATGCAAATTGACCGGGCGTTCTGCAAGCCAGCGCTGCGTGTGGGTAGGTGCAGGCGCGTTTTCGGGGTGCAGCAGCAGCAAATAGATTTTTTTGTTGAGTATGTTTTCGCTGTAGATATTCAACTTCTGCTCGATCGGATGCAAGTTGCCGGGCGCGTGAAATTCGGTTGCCACCACCACCAGATCGCAGTAGGTGAGGCACTGGTTTGCCCATGCCGGGTGGGCTTCGTCGCACACGAGGATGTTCATGCCCTCGCTGTTTTCCATCTCCTCAAAAATGGTGTGCTGATCTTTTTCCGACAGACTTTCGGCATAATATACGCTAACAGGCACGTCCATCGCAGCAAGTTCCTGCTTCATGTCGTCTGTCCAGGCCGTAAAATCGTTGTCCGGTTGCAACTTGATAAGCGCCACGTTTTTCGGGGCTGCTCCCAGGCGCTGTTGAAACGACTTTTGCCGCATCCGATTGATGACAAACTGAGGCAAATTGTAGGCTAAATGCGGATTGTCCACAACCAGGGCTTTGTATTCGGCCTCGTAAATCTGCAAAACAAGCGATTTCCGAATAGCCACTACCGAAGCGGAGCGGGGGTCTTTGGTAAAGAGGGCAAATTCGCCCACCGGTTCGCCTGCCGCGATATCGCCCAGCAACTGGGTTCCTGCTCCGGTTTGTTGCACTACCCGAAGTCGGCCCGACAAGACGATGTACAGGGCACTGTCGGTGTCGCCTTGTCGAAAAACAAATTGCCCTGTCTCGAAATGCTGAATTCTGGCCACCGAGAACACTTGCTGCAATTGAGCATCCGTCAGTTCGCCAAAGAGTTGGGTCAAATAGGGGCGGTAGTGCTGAAGATGTTCCGCCGGCCTCATTTTCTGTGTTCCTGAAAAAGGCTGACTAAAGTCGTGCACTACGGCAGATTGAAAAGACAGTAAATGTTGCATGGTAAAACAGGCAATCTAATGATGCCTCAAAATTGGGGGGCTTCGGCAGCAGATATGATGCTCTGCCGTTTCAAAATCATGCCCTGTGGTTACATTTCAGGCAAACATGCCTTCATGTTACAGAAAGATGCCCTGTGGTTACCCGACCTGACCGGGAGGAATACCGAATCGCTCCTTGAAGGCACGCGAAAAATAGCTCTCGCTGCTAAACCCTACTCCGGCAGCCACTTCATAAACCATACCCTTGCGTTCTTTGAGCAGGACCATAGCGCGGTCGAGGCGATAATCGCGCACAAAATCCGTCACGCTCTGGTTGGTGAGCGCCTTCAGTTTTCGGTACAGCTGCACCCGACTGACAAACATCTTTTGGGCGAGTTCTTCCACCCCGATGTTCTCGTCCGACAGGTGCTGTTCCAGGATGAGGATAAAACGGCGCACAAAATCCCGGTCAAGGTCGGTTGGGAACGATCCCTCACCGGCGGCTTCCCGGGCCGGGGCAGCGGCGGCGCCCTGACTATAGCGCTCGCGCAAGCGGCGGCGCGTTTCCACCAGATTTTCCATACGGGCCAGCAGCTCTTCGGTGTGGAAAGGCTTGGCCAGGTAATCGTCCGCACCACTGCGAAGCCCCTTGATCCTGGATTCAAGCGCCGATTTGGCCGTCAGCAAAATAACGGGGATGTGTGCAGTGAGTTCGTGGTTTTTCAACGCATCGCAAACCTCGAAACCGTCTTTGCGGGGCATCATCACATCCGAGATAACGAGTTCGGGCAACAGTTCGAACGCGCGTTTCAGGCCCTCTTCGCCGTCGGCTGCTTCGATTATTTGCCAGCCTTCGCCAATCGAGGTTTTGATGAAACGGCGCAATTCGGCATTATCCTCAACGACTAACACGAGTGGCTTCTCCGCTCCCGGCGCTCTTTCCACACCCGGAGCAGGTGAGGTGACGGGATCGCCTGAACGCTCCTCTCCATCTGTTTGGGGAAGCGGGCCGGACGAGGCCGGCAACCAAAACGTGAACGTCGAACCTTTGCCTTCCACAGGACTTTCGGCGAGGATTCCACCGCCCATGAGTTCGGCCAGTTCTTTCGAAAGGGCCAGACCAATGCCTGTACCTTCGGCCACCCGCGTGTTCGAGCCGTCCACCTGATAAAATCGTTCGAAAATTCTGCCCAGGGCTTCCTGCGGTATGCCGATGCCCGTGTCTTTTACCTGAAGGCGGATTTGCGGAGTTTCGGGTTTTGTGGAAGCGGGCGCAGGCGCAGCGACGGCCAGCGATACCTCAACTTTGCCGTTTTCAGGGGTGAATTTCAGGGCGTTGGAAATCAGGTTGTTCAACACCAACTCTACTTTACTCGCGTCATAGATTACGCTGGACAGTTTTTCAGACTCGGCTGAATTCCCGCTGCGGAGCGTCAGTTTGATACCGCGTTTTTCGGCCAAGGGTAAAAAGCGTTCGAAGACGTCGCGCACGGTTTCTGCGAAATTGCCACAACGCAACTCGAGGCTCATCTGGCCGCTTTCAAGTTTGCTCATATCCAGCAACTGATTGACGAGACCAAGCAGTTTTTGGCTGTTTTGCTCCGCGAGGCGTGCATTTTCCAGCACTTCCGGGTCCTTGGTTTTTTGCATAATAAGCCGCAACGGTTCAATCATCAGCGTCAATGGTGTGCGAAACTCGTGCGTTACATTGCTGAAAAAATTGGTTTTTAATTGTTCTACCGCTTTTACACGCTCCGTCTCGCGTTGCTCATAGGCTAATTGTTCCCGCACTTTTACTCGTTGTATCTGGAATTGGTAAGCCCGCCAGGCTCCCCAGGTCAGCAACAAAGCATAAAACAAATAAGCCCAGTTGGAGCGATACCAGGGCGGATGCACGACGACGACTACGGGGTTGCGTGCGTCCTGCCAACCGCCTTCGCCATTGCTGCCTTGTACACGAAATTCATAGCGTCCGGGGGCTAAATGGGCAAAATGCGCAAAGCGAGCGCCTTTGGTTTCGACCCAGTCGTCGTCAACGCCCACCAACCGATACCGGTATCGGTTTTGAGCGGGATCCGTGAAATCCAGTGCAGCAAATTCAAACGAGACGTTGTTCTCGTCATAGTCAAGTCGGATCTCCCGAAGGCAGTCCAAAGATGTTTTTAGCCCGCGTTTTTCCAGGTTGACCGATTCGTGGTTGACAGAAATACCGACGATGAATACCGGCGGCCTCGACGTATCGGGCAACACAGCCTCGGGGAAAAAGTGGTTCAAGCCGTTCACACCGCCGAACAACAGCTCGCCATCGGCGGCCTTGAAAAAAGACTGGGTATTGAACTCACTGCCTTGCAAACCCTTGGCGGCGGAAAAAACCGTAATCACCGGTTTTTCGTCCTTTGTCAAGGGTTCGGGGAAGACCAATTTGGCCAAACCACGATTGGTGCTGCACCAAAAACTGGAAAGTCCCTGAGCGGCGTGCTCGTTGCCGGGCAAAACGCCGTACACCACCATGTCGGGCAAGCCGTCTGCCGTGGTGAAATGCCGCACCCGGCCGCTTCGGATGTCAAGGCGGTTGATGCCCCCACCTTTGGTGCCGATCCACAGCACTTCGCCGGGATTGACAGGGTCGGGCAGCAGACACGCGATGGTATTGTGGTTAAGCCCCTGCGGGTTGTCGGGATCGGTTTGCATCAATTGAAACCGGGGGCTTCCAGAAGCCATGTCGCATTTGACCAAACCCTGCTGGGTGCCGATCCAGAAATCTCCGTTGCCGTCTTGCGCAAAGGCAAGCGGCTGTACCTGTGTCGCCTTTTCTCCAAACAGTTGGCTGAAGTCAAAACGCTTGATCCGGTTTGAACGGGTATCGAAACAAATTAGCGAAGGGCCTGCCTCCGTAATCCAAAAATTGCCGTCGCGTACGCGGTTGAGCAGCGAATAATAGGAAGCGTTGATGTCGAACGGGTATTGCTGTTTCAGATTTCCCCCGGCATCATACGCCGCCAGGGTCTCCGTCAAGGTGTTTTTGTGGGTACTTAACAGCCAAATAGTGCCGTCCCGGTCAAAAACCATGTCCCTTTTCCAGGCGTTTCCCAATGTAGGAAAGGATACCTTGTCATGTGTTCCCGCTTTGGGGTCGTAGGTGTAAATTTCCGTTAGTTTACGCCAAAAATAAGTCCCGTCAGGGCTTCGCCACACCCGCCAGACGCTGTTGCTGGACGCGCCTGTATGAAATGCCCTGCGCTTCGGGTTAATTTTACGCAACCCGTAACCCAGGGTGCCAACCCATAAATTTCCGTTGCGGTCGGAAGTTAAACACTTGATATCCTGGTCCAGCACCCAATCCGGCTTTGAAAAATCAAACGGTTTCCCCGGCTCAAGTTGCCAAAGCGACCCTTTGAACGAAAACCAGGTATGGCCTTGCCCGTCTTTGTAAATATTTACAGTGCCAAACCGCATACCTTTGGCCGACACATATCGGGTTGTTTTTCCGCCGTACAAATGATGTACGGAGCAGGAGTCGGTGACGATCCATACGTGCCCACCGTTTTGGTACGCCCCCTGAAATTCACCGGTAAACACAGGCCCGGGCAAAGGTCGCGCTGCGTTTTGCGTGCTTGATACTTCGTAGTGCTTTGCCGTAGAAAACAACACAAAGTTGCCGTCCTCTTTTGGCCATATACTGGTAAGCCTTTCAGATGCACCGGCTAATCCGGTTATGCTGATTTTTTGCGCCGGGACAAGCGCACTCAGGTCTGCTTTTTCGGGTAAAGCCGCTTGCCAGGCATCGGGAATGGCCAATCGAATCAAGGCACCGTGGGTTACAACCCATAAATCCCCGTCCTGTCCTTCTGAAAACGCCACGGCATGTACCTGTGGAAAATGGTGAAAATACCCCCGACGGTAGTCATAGACATCCACCCCTTTGCTTTCGGTAGCCACCCACAAAAGGCCCCGACTATCCTCAAACAGCGCGACAAGGGTGTTTTCCGACAGGCTGTAGGGGGCAAAAGGGTTGTGCGTAAAAATCTTGAAGTTATAGCCGTCGTATCGGTTCAGCCCGTCCTTGGTGGCTACCCACAGAAATCCGTCGCGGGTTTGAAGGATGTCGAAAATCATACCCTGTGAGAGGCCCTGCTCAATGGTGAGGGACTCAAACTGCAGAGACTGCGCGCGCAGTGTCGCGGAAATCGGCAGCAGCCAAAAGAGCAGGATGAGCGTTCGGGCAAACATAATTGCGGGACAAAGATAGGCGTGCCCGGCCTGACAATTGTGTGTCGGTAGGCCGCGGAGTTCCGCAAAAAAAGCGCCACGGAGGCACAAGACCTCTGTGGCGCTTTTTACTTGAAGATGCGTCGGGCGGCGAGACGCGATATGTTTAGTCTACCAGCACTACGCGTTTTGCCGCTGTCCTGCTCTCCGAGCGCACGCCGACGGTGTAAATCCCCGCCGCAGCGCCCGCCTCGCGCAGGCTGATTTGCAGTTTCAAATCCTTCACGGACGGAATCCGGTTTTCCCAAACCAACTGACCCAGGTCGCTGAAGATCGAGACGGTTACGGCTTCGCCGGCGAAGTCGGAAAGATCGAGCCAAATGCGATCCGTCGTCGGGTTAGGTTGCAGCGCGAGATTCGTCGGACGACTTGCAGTTGTCAGACGAGTAGCGTCCCGGTTTACCGCGCCCTCTTCTTCCGCGCTGTTGTTCCCCAGCACGGTAATCACCTGCGAAGTGGTGGCCGAGTTGCCACACAAATCTTCCGCGCGCCACGTGCGGGTCACGGTGTAATCCGCCGCACAACCGCTGCCCGAAGGCACGTTGCCGAGGAAGGTGATTTGCGCATAACCGCCGCAGGCATCCGAAGCCGTCGGGTTCACCAGCGGGGGAAGCGGGTCGCTGCATTCGATGGTCAGCGGTCCGGGCGTGGAGGTAAATACCGGTGCGCCGCTATCCGTCACCTGAATGGTTTGTGTGGCTACGGTACTGTTGCCGCAGGCATCCGTAGCCTTCCAGGTACGGCGGATCTGGTAACTGGTCGGACAGGAACCGCTCACGGTGCTTTGGCCGAGGTAGGTTACCGTCGCCGTGCCGCAGCCGTCGCTGGCGGTAGCCGAGCCTGCAGCCGGAATCGGGTCGTTGCAGGCAATGGTGGTATTGTCCGGGAATGATGTGAAATACGGTTTGCCGTTGTCCACTACCGTGATGCGTTGGGAAATGCTGGTCGTGTTGCCGCAGTTGTCGGCGGCCGTCCAGCGGCGCGTGAGGGTGTAGGCGTTGGCGCAGGCGCCGTTGGTTTTGGTCTGGCCGTTGTATGTGATCGCTACATCGGTGTCGCAATTATCGGTCGCAGCCGGTGTGGTCACTGCCGGAATGGCGTCGCATTGTACCGTGACATTGGCCGGGGGGGAGGTGAAAGCAGGCTTTTGCGAGTCAATGACCGTAATGCGCTGCGTAGCCGTGCGGGTGTTGCCGCAGGCGTCGGTAACCGTCCACTTGCGGGTCAGGGTGTACTTGTCGGTACACAGGACACTCGATACCGTTTGGCCGTCATAGGTGATGTTTACCGCACCGAAACAATTGTCATTGGCAGTAGGAGAACCCACGGCAGGCACGCTGTTGCACTGTACGGTCACGTTGGCGGGCACAAAGGTGAAGTTGGGTTGCACGTTGTCGTACACGGTGATCACCTGCGAGCAACTTGCCGTGCTGCCTGTGCTCGACGTGACCTGATACCAGCGGGTGAGTTTGAAGCGGTTCAGGCACTCCACGTCGTAGGGTGGGGTGGTGAACAGGTGCTCTTTGTCAATCGTTTTGCCGCACAGGTCGGTGGCCGACACGGAAGCGGGGTTGGGCGCCGGGACACTGCCGACACAGGCAACCGTTGTCGGGCCGGGGCAAGTGATGCCGAGGATCGGGTTGCCGGAGATGTTCACCGTCACGTCGGTGGTTTGGCCGACGCAGAAGTGCGGCGCCGGGCCGGTGGGCGTGATCCGGTACACCACGGTGCCGGGGCTGTTGTCGTTGACGCTGAGCGTTTGGGCAATGGTGTTTCCGTCCCCGTTCGCCTGGCCGCTCACGTTGGCGCTTGCGTTTTGCACCACCCAGGTAAACGTCGTGCCGGGTACGGCACTGCTCAGGGCAATGTTGGTTTCATCGCCGGAACAGATTGCTTCCGGCGAGGGTGTGGCCGTGGCAACGGGCGCTGCGACCACTTCGATTTGGAATGTGCAAGTGGTTTCGCACCCGTCATAATGGGTGATGCCGTAGGTGATCGTGTGCGTGCCGGGGCCGGCAGTGGTCGGGTTGAACATATTGCCGCTCACGCCGGTACCGCTGTACGTGCCGCCGGAAGGGGTAGCGCTCAAGGCGGTCAGGTCGAGCGGGGACGCGTACTGGCAGATAACTTCATTGCCGGGGCAGGTCTGCACGTACAGGTCGGTGATGATGCCGGGTATAAAGCTCGGCTGGACGTAGTCAATGGGGCCGTGGTTGGTAAAGGTGCCCGTGTTGGTATGCGCCTGGTTGGTGTTGATGATGAGAAAGCCGTAGTTGTCGAACGTGCCGGAGTTGTTCAGGTTGTCGTTCAGGCTGATTTCGGCGCAGAAGTCATTGGTGAAGTCCTGTTCGTTGCGAATGCCGTCGCCGAGAAATACCGCCGTGCCCGTGCCGATATT
>CAYMQY010000212.1:2437-7849 GCA_964392655.1 uncultured Saprospiraceae bacterium | reverse complement strand
GCTTCCAGCATACTGCGCCATTTGGCGGCAAACTGCATGCGGTCGCTCTGGGCGCGCGGACTCCACATGGCGGGACCCTTGGATTTGTTCAGCATACGGAACTGCACCATCGTGTGGTCGGTCACGATGCCGGAGTAGCCGCACAAGGCATCCACTTCGCGCACGATCTGGCCCTTGGCCACGCCGCCCATGGCGGGGTTGCAGCTCATCTGGGCGATGGTCTGCATGTTCATCGTGGCCAGCAATACCTTGCAACCGAGGTTGGCTGCTGCTACCGCCGCCTCGCATCCGGCATGGCCGGCGCCGACTACTATGACGTCATATTGTGGAAACACGTGTCAGTTTTAAATTTTGAATTTTGAGTTTTAAATTTTGAATTTCTGGATTTGAGTGCATGGCTTGCGGAGCAACTTCGTTCCGGCAGGGAAAAATTCGATGGATAAAATGCCGGGCGGCAAAAATAGTTCGGGAATCCCGTCAAATGGCCACAATGTCTGAACTTGCCGCCCGAATTATTTCCGTCCACCATGAAAAGAAGCACATTCATCAAGTCCTCCGCCCTGGCGGGTTTCGGCGCCCTGATCCTGCCCAACTCGCTGTTTTCCTACCCGAATCGTCAAAACCACACAAAAAAAGTCCGCCTGGGTTTCATCGCCATGGGCATGCGGGGGCAAACACTCCTGCAGGAAATGATCGGCAGGGATGATGTCGAGATCATCGCCATTGCCGACCCCGACCCCGGGATGATGCAGCAGGGGCAAAAAATGCTCAAAAAGCACCAACGCCCGCCCGCCAAAGAATTCGGCAACGGCGACTACGACTACCGCAACCTGCTGAAAGAGGAAAACATTGACGCTGTGCTGATTGCCTCACCCTGGGAGTGGCACAAAATACAAGGCGTGGAGGCCATGCGCGCCCGCAAAATTGTGGGCATGGAAGTGTGTGGCGCCATGGCGCTGAAAGACTGCTGGGAATTCGTCAAGACATACGAGGAAACCCGCGTGCCGATCATGATGATGGAAAATGTCTGCTACCGGCGCGACGTGATGGCGGTGCTGAATATGGTGCGCCTGGGCATGTTCGGCGAACTCGTCCATGCGCAGGGCGGCTACGAGCACGACCTGCGCGGGGTGCTGTTCAACGACGGGGTCGGGCCGTACAACCCCGGCGTCGAGTTCGGAGCCAAAGGTTTCAGCGAAGCCAAATGGCGTACCAACCACTACGTCAACCGCAACGGCGAACTGTACCCCACGCACGGCCTCGGGCCGGTGAGCGTGATGCTGGACATCAACCGCGGCAACCGCCTCGTGCGGCTGTCGTCGTTTTCGTCCAAGTCGCGGGGCCTGCACAAGTACATTGTGGAGCATCCGAAAGGCGGGAAAGACCACCCCAATGCCCGGGTGAATTTCAAGCAGGGCGACGTGGTGACCACCCAAATCCAGTGCGCCAACGGCGAAACCATCCTGCTCACCCACGATACCAGTTTGCAGCGCCCCTACAACCTCGGTTTCCGGGTGCAGGGCACCGAGGGCCTGTGGCAGGACTTCGGCTGGGGCGAAAAAAACCAGGGCTTCATCTACTTTGAAAAACGCATGGAACATTCCCACCGCTGGGACAACTCCGAGAAGTGGCTCGACGAGTACGACCACCCGCTCTGGAAACGCTACGCCGAAGACGCCAAAAACTCCGGACACGGTGGCATGGACTTTTTTGTGCTCAATTCCTTCATCGAGTGCATCAAACGCAACATCGAATTCCCGCTCGACGTGTACGACCTGGCTGCCTGGTACGCCATCACGCCGCTTAGCGAAAAGTCGGTGAAAAACAACGGCGCCGTGGTCGAAATCCCCGACTTCACCCGGGGCGCCTGGAAAAACCGCAAGCCGGTGTTCGGGTTCGACGGGGAGTTTTGATAGAAATTTGACCATGCTTCCAGCGAAGCAATTTTCACCGCAGATTTCACAGATTTTCACAGATTTCCCGCGGATAAATCTGTGAAAATCTGTGAAATCTGTGGTGATATCATACCCGGCGAGGCAGCCTGAATTATTACCCGAATTTTAACGAACAGCGACCATGCACGAGAATGTGTTGGAAATAGCCGCCCGGTTTTTATCCGTCCCAGCGGACGAACTGCGTGCGCGGCCCATCGAAAGCGGGCTGATCAACCGGACCTTTTTGGTGCAGACTGGCGCAGGCGACCGGTATGTACTCCAGCGGGTCAATCATCATGTTTTCCCACACCCCGATGCCATCGCCGCCAATGTGGAACTGGTGAATGCGCGGCTCGCCGAGTCCGGATATCCGCTGGAGCGGTATCATTTTTTTAAAACCCGAACCGGCGCCTTCCACCACTACGACGCCGAGGGTTGGCCCTGGCGCCTGGTGTCGCACGTGCCCGACAGCGCCACCTTCGACAAGGCCCGCACGCCTGAACGCTCCCGCGAAGGCGCCCGGGCGTTCAGTTTGTTTTACCGGCACCTGAACTCGGATAGCGGTGATTTGAATCTGACACCGGCCATTCCGGATTTTATCAATTTCCAAAAACGAATAGCCGACTACCGGGCGTCCTTGCAGAATGGTTTGCCGGAACGGCTGAAACACGCAGCCGCGCTCATCGCCGCGGTACAGCCGCATCTGAATCTGCCTGAAAAATGGATCGAATGGCAGAATGCCGGCCTGCTCCCCCGGCGGACCATCCATGCCGACCCCAAAATCAGCAACGTGCTGTTTCACAAAAGCCGCGATGCCGCACTGGCCGTCATTGACCTCGATACCGTCATGCACGGCACCTTGCTGTACGATTTCGGCGACATGGCCCGCTCATACACCAACACCATAGCGGAAGACGACGCTTCCGAAACGACGCCGTTCAGCCCCGAGCTGTACCGGGCCACCCGGGATGGTTTCCTGAGCCAACTGTCGGATGTGCTGGAACCCATCGAACTGGAAAACCTCGACTACAGCGCGCAGGTGGTGGTGCTGATTCAGTGCCTGCGGTTTCTGACCGATTTCCTGCAGGGCGATGTGTACTACCACGTTGTACGGCCGGAGCAGAATCTGGAGCGGGCGCTGAATCAGTTCCGGCTGTTTGCAGGGATGCGAGGGCTGGTTTAATGTTCGTTTATCAGGCGCTGTACGGCGGAAATATCCAGATGCTTCAAAAACTGCTGGATTACCGTTTCATTCGACTGCACGTTTATAGCCACGGTACGCACATTGCGGCAGTCGGTTTGAGTGCCGAAGGCTTCTCCGATGACCTTGCCGCTTGAACTTTGAGTAGTCTTGAGGTCGCCGGCATACACCATTGCATAAGGCGGGTTGACGCCGAGGTCTTTCCAGCGGATAAAACTGTACACGCTGCCCGGCACGGCTATTTCGTACCCCATCTTCGGAATGTCGGCGCTGTATATCGGGGTGAAACCGTAGTAGTTCACGATGATGGATACGTAAATATTCCAGCGGTATTCCGGCGACTGGCGCTGTAGATGATCGGGCACCGGGTCGTAGTTTTTGGTTTTTTCCGCAAAATCGAAAATGGCCTTCTCCATTTCCGCTTGTTCACTTTCGGAGGGCTGGTAGTCCATGGTCAGCCAAACCCGCACCTCGTGGGGGCGACCGCTGTGTTGGCCCTCGTCGAGGGAAGCGCGCTGGTGCTCGTCCGTTTCTATTTTGACCTCCCACTTGCCGGGCATTTTGCTGGCGGCGTCGCGCAGGATTTCGTGTACTTCCCGTTCCACGTGGTTGAAAAACACGGTTTCGGCGGGTGTGGCGTCGCGCCATTGGGCAAACAGGTTTTGGGCAAACAAGCAAGCAAGCAGGGCGAAGGAAGCCTTCTTCATGGCAACAGATTTTGGTATGTTTTCAAAAATGCAGAACCTGTGTTGCGGGCGGGCGATCAAAAGTAGGCACACTGCCCGAGTTTTACAAACAGGGGCATACCTTTGCCCCCATGAAAAATCAAAACTTAAAAAAGATCGCCAATACCATCCGCGGACTCGCCATTGACGGCGTGGAAGCCGCCAATTCCGGTCACCCGGGCATGCCGCTCGGCATGGCCGACGTGGCAGCCGTACTCTGGACGGAATTTCTGAAACATAACCCCGCCAACCCCGAATGGGCCGACCGCGACCGCTTTGTGCTCTCCGCCGGCCACGGCAGTATGCTGATCTACAGCCTGCTGCACCTGTACGGCTACGACCTGCCGCTCGACGAACTCAAAAATTTCCGCCAGTGGGGCAGCCGCACCGCCGGCCACCCCGAATACGGCCACACACCCGGCGTGGAAACGACCACCGGCCCGCTCGGGCAGGGCATTTCCAACGCCGTAGGCATGGCGCTGGCCGAAAAACACCTCGCCGCGCGGTTCAATAAAGGCCCGTACAAAGTGGTGAACCACCACACCTACGTCATCGCCAGCGACGGCGACCTGCAGGAGGGTATTTCACACGAGGCCTGCTCGTTCGCCGGCCACAACCGCCTGTCGAAACTCATTGTCCTGTACGACGACAACCACATCAGCATTGACGGCGAAACCGATCTGTCGTTCAGCGAAAACGTGCTCAAGCGCTTCACGGCCTACGGCTGGAACGCCCAGCGCATTGACGGCCACAACTACGACGCCATCCGAGCCGCCATCACGCTGGCGCAGGCATCGGACAAACCCAGCATCATCGCCTGCCGCACCGTCATTGGTTTTGGCAGCCCGAACAAGGCCGGCTCCGAAGAAGCGCACGGCGCGCCGCTGGGCAAGGAAGAGGCTGTATTGACCAAGAAAAAACTCGGTCTGCCCGCCGACAAGTCGTTTTTCATTGCCGACGATGTGCTGAAAATGACTCGCAACACCGGAGCCGGCGGCGCAAAAGCCGAACGCCGGTGGCACGATTTGCTGGCCAAATACGAGGCCGCCCGCCCCGAATTGTCCGCCGCATTCCGTTCCTGCCTGAACAACGAAATTCCCGCCGGCGCGCTCGACATTCCGGAGTTTCCCGCCGGAAAAATGGCCACGCGCATTGCCTCAGGCAAGGTACTGGACGCCATTGCCGGCAAAATACCTGCGCTCGTGGGCGGCTCGGCGGATTTGACCCCCTCGAACAAGACTTTTGCCAAAGGCCAAACAGCGTTCAGTGTGAAAAATCCGGCCGGGCAGTACATGCACTACGGCGTGCGCGAACACGGCATGGCCGCCATTATGAACGGCATGGCCCTGCACGGCGGCGTCATCCCGTACAGCGGCACCTTTTTCGTGTTCACCGACTACATGCGCCCGTCCATGCGCCTCGCCGCGCTCATGGGCCTGCGCGTGGTGTACGTGCTCACGCACGACTCCATCGGCCTCGGCGAAGACGGCCCCACGCACCAGCCCATCGAGCACCTCGCCTCGCTGAGGGCCATGCCCAAGCTCTCGATCAT
>CAYMQY010000212.1:0-2337 GCA_964392655.1 uncultured Saprospiraceae bacterium | reverse complement strand
TTATCGAACTTCGCATCCCGAATCTGGGAGAATCCATAACCAACGTCACATTTTCCAAATGGCTGAAACCCGACGGCAGCACCGTGGCCATGGACGAGCCGCTTTGTGAAATCGAAACCGAAAAAGCCAACCAGGAACTTTCCGCCGACAAGGCAGGTAAACTGATCTGGGTGGCCAAAGAGGGCGAGGACCTCGAAGTGGGGGCGTTGTTTGCCAAAATTGATACCGAAGCAGCCGCTGCAAGCACGGCGGTTCCGGCTCCTGCACCGGCAGCCCCGGCTGCGGTGGAAAAACCCGCCGAAGCGCCGGCATCGGCCAATTACGCTACCGGCCACCCCTCTCCGGCTGCCGCCAAAATTCTGGCGGAAGGTGGCGTGCAGCCCACCGACGTGGCCGGCACCGGCAAGGACGGCCGCATCACCAAAGACGACGCGCAAAAAGCCGTGGAAAACAAGGCGGTTGCTCCGCCGACTCCAGCGCCGGCACCCGCCGCACTCACACCTGCAGCACCAACTCAAAACCCAAAACTCAAAACTCAAAACTCCCGGGAGGAGCGTCGCGAGCGTCTTTCCCGCATGCGCCGCACGATCGCCAAACGCCTGGTAAGCGCCAAAAACAACACGGCCATGCTTACCACCTTCAACGAGGTAGACATGAGCGCCGTGATGGCCCTGCGGGAAAAATACCAGGAGGCGTTTGTGAAAAAACACGGCATCAAGTTGGGCTTCATGTCCATCTTTGCCAAGGCTTGCGCCAAGGTGCTGCTGGAAATGCCCGACGTGAACGCCCGCCTCGACGGCGACGACATCGTGTACTACGATTTTGCCGACATCAGCATCGCCATCAGCACGCCCACGGGTTTGGTGGTACCGCCCGTCCGCAACGTGGAAAGCCTTGATTTTCACGAGATCGAATACGCCCTGAAAGACCTGGCCGCCAAAGCCCGCGACGGCAAACTGTCGCTGGAGGAAATGACCGGCGGCACCTTCACCATCACCAACGGCGGCATTTTCGGCAGCCTGATGAGTACGCCCATCATCAACGAGCCGCAGAGCGCGATCCTCGGCATGCACGCCATCAAGGAGCGCCCGGTGGCCGTGAACGGCCAGGTGGAAATCCGCCCGATGATGTACCTCGCGCTGAGCTACGACCACCGCGTGATTGACGGCTCTACCTCGGTCACGTTTCTGGTGAAAGTGAAGGAGTTGATTGAGGACCCGGTGCGGTTGTGGATGGGGGTGTGAGGGACTTTTTCCTTTCGTAGAAATCCGTACGCGCCGCGGCGGGCTGCCGCGCCTGACCGCCCTTTTAGATCGGACGGATCCCTCCGGGATGACAAACGGAGCGGAGGCAAAAGATGCGCAGCCGAGGCTTGCGCTGCTTGGGCCTATTTTTTGATCGGGCGGGTGCGTGCGGGTTGGTCGGAGTGAATATCGTCTGACTGTACGGAAGAAGCGACGCGGAAGCCGAGAGCGCTGACCCGGTAGTCCGGTTCCAAGTAGTTGCGGTCCGATACGCGGCAGTACTCCGCCGCGTTGAGCCACGAGCCGCCCCGGGACACGCGGTGCGAGCCTCCCGTTGGCCCGGTTGGATTGGTCTGGTTGGCTGAATCGTAAGCGCTATACCAGTCCGCACACCATTCCCACATATTGCCGCTCATGTCGTATAGGGCCAGTTCGTTGCCTTTTTTGTCGCCCACAGGGTGGGCTTTATAACCGGAGTTTTCACTAAACCAACCCACTTCTTTCAGGTCGTTGCTACCAGCGTACTTAAACCCTTTGCTCTTCCTGCCACCTCGCGCTGCATACTCCCACTCCGCCTCCGTAGGTAGGCGGTAGTTATTTCCAGTTTTATCAGAAAGCCATGCACAGTAGGCCGCCGCGCCAAACCAAGAAACGTAAATGACCGGATGGTTTTCATAACCGGATTCTACAGAGAACCGTGTACCGTCGGTGCTTTGGATGCGGCATTTTTCCCCGGAAAATTTGGCCTCGAGGTTTATCCATTCCACTCCTCCTTCGGTTTGGTTGCCATTTTCGCTCAAAAACGCGCAGTACTGTGCGTTGGTTACTGCGGTGCGACCGATCTCAAAATCGGAAAGCGTAACTTTATGCACCGGCCCGGCAAAACCCTTTTCGCCCATTTGGAAGGTGCCGCCCTGGACGAAGACCATTTCGGGCAGGGGGATTTCGGGGGTTTCTGGTGTGGGGGCCGAGGAATTGTTCGGGTCGAGTTCGATGGCTTTGTCGTAGTCCAAAATGGCCCCTCGCTGGTCGCCCAAATCCGACTTGGCTGCGCCGCGATTAAAATACGCCGCAACATTGTTAGGGTCGAGTT
>CAYMQY010000211.1:0-7861 GCA_964392655.1 uncultured Saprospiraceae bacterium | reverse complement strand
TGTATGCCGGCTACTGCGGAGGGGATAAAAAACCACTTGGTGTCGTTGCCGAAAGCGCCTTGCCAGCCGGGCTGGTACTGTACAAAGGCAGCCACTGTGGGCATCCAGGGTTTGCGGTACAGGTCGGCCTGCAGCATGCTGAGTTCGCGGCCTTTGAGCAGGGTGGTATATTCCGGACGGTTCATGTAATTGATCTCGGCGGTCAGGTCGGAATCGGCGTACTCGGCGAGCAGTTTGGGCAGGTCGTCGGCAGGTGCCAGGTCCTGTTTTACCGGCATACCCATCGTCATTTTCAGGGCGTTGAGCACGATGTCGCGCTGGCGAGCGAGGTTGTCGCGCTCGGTCCGCAGGCCGTCGAGGGAGAGTTGGAGGCGGTCCACGTCGAGTTGTTCGGCAAAACCCGCCTGGGTAGTCGCTTTGGTTTCTCGGAGCAGGTTTTCGAGGTTGCCGATGTTTTTGTCCAGCACTTTCAGGTTTTCGGCCAGAAGCAGGGCGGGCAGGTAAGCGTCGGCCACCTGGTCGCGTATGGTTTTCTGGGCGACGGCCAGTTGCTGCTGCACATATTCGCGGTAGTGCCGGGCGGCTTTCAGGGCGGTCAGGTACGAATTGCTGAACAGCAACTGGTTGAGCGAGATACTGGGCGTCAGGCTGTGATAGGCATTGAAGTACAGTTTTTCATCGCCGGTACCGAAACCCAGCGCGCTGGCCGGAATGCCCGGCCGCTGGAGGAAGTATTGGTACCCAACTCCGGCGGAGAGCTGCGGCAGCCCGGTGGCGGTATTCTCCTTGATCTGCCAGTCGGCGTCGGCAATCTGGAGTTTGGCAATTTTCATCTGGGGGTTGTTGTCCAGTGCATACTGGACGCATTCGGTCAGGCGCATGGGCGCCTGACCTGTCAGTGGGGTCATCATTCCCCATACGCCCACGCTTAGCAGCAAGAGCGTTTTCAATACATTGCGGTGCATATCAGGATAGTTTTGCTTTCAATAATTGCATGCCTTTTTCGGAAACAATCCCGTGCAGGTAGTGCAGGAGGTGCTCGCGAAACAGTTTTTCTTTGGAATAGGTCAGTTGGGGGAACAGGTCTTCGTCGAACAATTGGAATGTGGTGGCTATGTGCAGTTTGGCTACGATGTCAATGTCAAAATCGCTGCGGTAAATCCCCTCGCGTACACCGCGTTCGAGGTTGGCGCGTACCACGCCGTACAGGAACCCCCGCTGGAAATCCTGCACTTTTTCCCAGGCATCCCGGTGGTATTTCTGCAGGTCGTACACGATGTTGGCTTTCATTTGCTGGAATTGCTGGGCGTTGGCTTCCATCACGAAAAACATTTCCTCAATCGCATTGGCCGCCTCGGCAAACATCTGTCTGCACATGGCTTTTTCTTCACCGATGTGCCGTTCCAGCATCTTGTTCACCAGGTCGTCCTTGTTGTCCACGAACAGGTACAGGGTTTTTTTGGAAATCCCCAGTTCGCGGGCGACGTCGTCCATCGTCAAACTTTTGATGCCGTAGCGCAGAAACAGGTCTTCCACCCGTTTCAGCCATTTTTCCTGTTGTTCCGAAAACATGGCGCAAAGGTAACTGCGGAAACGTTTTTTGCAATAAATGTTTCCTGTGTTCTTTTTGTTTCTCGACGAACAAAAACATTATTTCAACGAGCGCAGCATTTTGGGGGCTTAACAAAATAAAAAGACGCTGCCGTGCGGACAAACGTCGCACGGCAGCGAAAAGGTTTTTCTGAAAAAAAAGTTCGGATTGAATCGAAATAATGTTCGTCCGCCTGGACCTGCTCACCGCACCGCCGCAAACCGCATCTTGTAGTCGGTATTCACCTTGCCGACGCGGATGTTTTCCAACTTGCGCTGGATGAGGCGTTTTTTCAGCGGCTTGAGGTGTTCCACGAAAAGTACGCCCTCGATGTGGTCGTATTCGTGCTGAATGACGCGGGCATTGATGCCGGAGAATGTCTCCTCGAACTCCTGGAAATTTTCGTCCTGGTAGCGCACGCGAATCACGGGCGGGCGCTCCACGTCGCCGCGGATATGCGGAATGCTGAGGCAGCCCTCCTCGTAGGCCCATTCCGGTCCGGTTTCATCGAGGATTTGCGCGTTGAGGAACACTTTTTTGAAACCCGGCTCTTTGTCTTTTTTGTCCTCTTTTTCCAGTTGGACGGTGTCAATCACAAACAACCGGATCGGCAGACCTACCTGCGGCGCGGCCAGCCCGACGCCGTCGGCGTGGTACATGGTTTCCCACATGTTGGCAATGATGGTGGCCAGATCGGGATAGTCCGGCCCGATGGGGGCGGCTACTTTTTTCAGTACGGGCTGTCCGTATGCGTAAATGGGCAGGATCATACTTGCCAGTGGTTTTCGTACATAAACTGTTCGAGAATGAGGGCGGCGGCAATTTTGTCCACCAGCGCCTTGTCGCGGCGTTTTTGTTTTTTCACGCCGCTTTGCAGGATGATTCGTTTGGCCTCGTTGGAGGTGTAGCGTTCGTCCTGCCGGTAAACGGGCTTGTCCGGAAAAAGTTTGCGCAGGCGTTCGGCAAAGGCATCAGCAGCGGCGGCGATTTGGGCGGGGTTGCCGTCGGGATACAACGGCAACCCCACCACAAAACATTCCACGGATTCTTCCGCGCAGTATTTTTCCAAAAATGCCTGTACCTCATGCGTGGGCACCGTCGTCAGGCCGCTTGCGATGATCCGAAGCGGATCGGTGACGGCGATACCGGTGCGTTTCAGCCCGAAGTCTATGGCAAGAATACGGCTCATGCGTTAGTTCGGCATTGGCGGTATGCCCGGCGATTCCGGCAAATACGGCTGGAACTGCTTTTCGAGTTCCTCCCGCAGTTTGTCGTCCTGCATAAACTGGGCGATTCCGAGCAGCGTTTGCGCCGTGCTGGCCGCGAAGCGGAAATCCTGTTCGTAGCCTTTCTGGAAATCTTCCGTTTGGGAATTGACGAAACGCATGATTTCGACCTGCGTTTTGGCAATGGCCCGTATTTTTTCAGCAGCCTTTTCCTTGTTGCCTGCCCGCGCGTAGATGTCGGCCATGAATGCGGAAAACTGGTCGTACGGGAAGTTGTATTCCGGGAACACCTCGAAGTATTTGTTGGCCAGTGCTTCGGCCTTGTCTTTTTTGCCCTCAAAAATCAGGTTGCGCGCCACGCGGATAATGGCTACGCGCATCGTTTGCAAACTGGGCATGTAGGAGCGGTTGACGTACAGGCGCTCTTTGTCGAAATTGCCCCACTTCCACTTGTTCACAATGTTGTCGTAGGCAATGTCGGTAGCCACCCGGCCGCTGCCGATGAGGCCGTAACTGCCGCCGTCGCCGCGCGACTGAACAGGTACCAGGCGCAGCGACAAGCCCTCGAGTTGCAGGTAGTCGCCAAGGCCCATGAGTTTTTCGTCGCGGGTCGTGACTGCCCAGTAGATCGGCCGTTTGTTGATATTGGCGGCGATGATATCCAGAATAGCGATGTCGTCTTTGATGAGGTACGAGCGGTCGCCCAGATCAAAGCGGATGGTGTCCACCGCGTTCGAGTCGGCCGGGCTGAGCAGGCCGTTGGCGATCATGGCCTGCCTGTCCACCGGAATGGTCACGCGGTGTGTGGGCACATACGAGTCGAAGTCGCGGCCACCCTGTGCAGGCACGGGATGGTCTTCGCCGACAAATTTGAGCAGTTGCTGCAGCGTCATTTCCGGCTCTTGTCCACCCGGGCTGTAAAATGGTACCTGGACACGTTTGTAGCCGCGCAGTTTTTCCTGCGGGATGGTCATGTCAATCGCCGGCGAGTCGTTGACTTTGCGGCGCAACTGGGCGATGTACCAGTCCACGGCGATGAGTGAGAGGTTCACCACGCGCACATCCGTACGAATACCTTCCACCTCCTGGCAGTACCAGAGCGGGTAGGTATCGTTGTCGCCGTACGTGAAAATGATCGAATTTGGTGCGCAGGAGTTGAGGAAGTTGCTTGCATAGTCGCGGCTTCCGTAGTGTTTGGCGCGGCTGTGGTCGTCCCAGTTTTGGGTGAGCATCAGCAGAGGCGCTGAAAGTGCCAACAGC
Source organism: uncultured Saprospiraceae bacterium (assembly GCA_964392655.1). GTDB lineage: Bacteria > Bacteroidota > Bacteroidia > Chitinophagales > Saprospiraceae > M3007. Next base: position 3,784 of record CAYMQY010000211.1, on the reverse strand, counting down.
GAGGCGCCGGCGGCGGCGGCCACGCCGGGTAACCGGAGGCGTTCGGACAGCAGGCTGTACAAGGCCGTAACGGCCAATCCAATCCAGATGGTAAAGGTGAAAATCGAGCCGACCAGCACGTAGTCGCGTTCGCGCGGTTCGTTCGGCGGCTGATTGGAGTACACGATAATGCCAATACCGGTGATAATAAACAGCACCAGGATCGCGGCAAAGTCGCGCGGGCGACGCTGGTAGTGAAAAAACAGGCCGAGTAGTCCCAGGAAGAACGGAATCATGTAGTACGTGTTCCGGGCCTGGTTGTTTTTCATAAAATCGGGCATCTCCTGGGTGCTTCCCACACGTCCGCTGTCGAGCGCTTCGATGCCGGTGATCCAGTTGCCGGCGCTGGGGTCCCAGGAATACAGGCCCTGTTCGCCGTTTTGACGGCCGGCGAAATTCCACATGAAATAGCGCCAGTACATCCAGCCGAGTTGATATTTCACGAAAAACTCGACGTTATCTCCGAGCGTCGGATTCCCGGTCGGTTTGTCTATCCAGCGGCGGTACAGTTGCGGGCGGCCCTGCGAGTAGTCGCTCATACGCGGGAACAGGGATTTTGTACCGGGGCCGTACTCGTAGTCCATTTTTTCATCCACAACCTCGTAGCGGTCGCCCACCCGGCCGTAGCGCGGTTCGGTTTTCAGGCCGATCGGTTTGGCGTCGAAGTGCGGGCCGAGCAGCAAGGCGCGTTCGCCGTATTGTTCGCGGTTGAGGTACGGCAGGAGCCGCATGGCATCGGAGGGGTCGTTCATGTTGATCGGGGTGTTGGCATTGGCGCGTATCACCACCATGCCGAACGAGGTATACGCAATCACCACTACCCCGAATGCCACCACGAGACGTTGGAGCAAGCCGTTGCCCGTGCGCCGGGCATAACGCAAACCGTACCACAGCACTCCGCCAAACAGCAACAAAACAAAAGCAATACCGCTATGAAACGGCAGGCCGAGGCTGTTGACCATGAACCGGTCGAACGAAGCCCATACGCGCGGGATACCAGCAATGATGAAATACTGAATGGCTACGATAAATACTACCCCTATGCCGGCAGCCAGCAGCGCGTTGAACACCGTGGGCTTTTTGGCTTTTTTGAAGTAGTAAAACATGGCCAGGGCCGGCAGGGTCAGCAGGCTCAGCAGGTGTACTCCGATGGACAAAGCGATGGAATAAAACGCAAAAACCAGCCAACGGTCGGCATCGGCCGTGTCGGGCAACTGGTACCACTTCAGCGTGGCCCAAAGGGTCAGGCAGGTAAAAAACGTGGACATGGCGTACACCTCGCCTTCTACCGCCGAAAACCACACCGACGAAGCAAAAGCCATGCTCAGGCCGGCAACCAGACCGGCGCCCAGTGCGGCTACCGTTTGTCCCTGCGACATCTCGGGCTCGCGGCCGACGAGCACTAAACGCGCCAGAATTGTTGTGCTCCAGCAGATGAACATAGCTCCGAACGCCGTACTCAGCGCCGACAGGAGGTTGACGGCGTAGGCGATTGTGGCCGGATCGTCGGACACGGCATCGCCCACCCAGGCAAACAGGCGGCCAACCAAAAGGAATATCGGCGCCCCGGGCGGGTGTACCACTTGCAGTTTGTAAGCGCCGGCGATGAACTCGCCGCAGTCCCAAAGGCTGCCGGTTGGTTCGGCAGCGGCGCCGAGCACGAGTGCTGCTACGGCAAATACCAACCAGCCGGTGAGGTTGTTAAGCGTTCTGAATGTATTCATGCGAAGGAAGAAAGGTTTCCGGTTTGTGTGGAGGTTGAGCGGGTTTAGCGGGTTTAACGGGTTGAGCGGGTTTAACGGGTTGAGCGGGTTTAACGGGTTGAGCGGGTTGAGCGGGTTTAACGTTAAGTCCCATGCACAAGATATGTCAACCCGTTAAACCCGTTAAACCCCCTCAACCCCCTCAACCTCAAAGCCCTAGTTCTTTTTTTACCAATGGCGTGACGTCTATGGTTTCGGAAGCAAACAACATAGCTCCGGAGCCTACGTCGAAGACCAATGCAAAGCCGTTTGCTTTGGCTACCTTGGCGATGGCCTCGTTGACTTTAGTCAGGATTGGTTGCAGCAGTTCGGCGCGTTTGGTATCGAGTGTTTTCTGGGCATTTTCCTCGTAGGCCTGAATTGCCGCGCGTTGTTTTTCCAATTCCGCCTGGCGCTGCTGGGTTTGCACAGGGGTGAGCGCGCCCTCGTCGTACTCTTTTTTGAGTTTCAGATAATTGACCTGAAACTCCATTTTCATCAGGCTGTCTTTTTGGTTTAGGCTGTCGGCCAATACCCGAAGTTGTGCTTCAGCCGCCGAGGTTTGTGGCATCCCGTCGAGCAGGTTTCCGAGGTTGGTGTGGCCGTATTTGAGCGGGTCGGTTTGGGCGAACATGCTGAAAGAGGCAAGGAGCATGGCGACCAGGAGAAAAGATGTGTTGCGAATCATTGAACAGGTGCTGTGTTTAAGTATGAGGCTCGGTAATGGTTTGCGTCCGAGTTCGCTGTAGAAAACGAAAAACGGCGGCAAAGGTAACAAATTGCAACACATGGCGAAGCCTGCAACAGGTTATGTACAGGAGTTTCCCCCTGCTGCGCAGCACTTGTACTTCCGGTTGCGTTTCATGTGCGCTCCGACCGATCTTTATGCCTGATTGTTATATATCACAACCGACGTTTTCGCCAACAAAGCCTTGGCTCGCGCGTTCATGCATCCTACCTTTGTCGCCCGCAGATGAACCCAGGGGCGGATATGCCGGTTTTCCCGATCCAAACCCCTCCAACCAGTCACCTTCCAACCACAAGCACCCTACATCGTGATACGTTCGGTTTTTTTCTTGTTGTTTTGCATATTCTTCGCCGGTAGCGCCTTTGCTCAGGAAACCGACAACGGCGAGCCTAAAAAACTCATCCAGTTTTCCGGCATGGTCATTACCAACATGGACGGCAACATGGTGCCCGTGCCCTACGCCAGCATTTTTCTGCCCGACAAACGGCGTGGTACCTACTCCGACTACCGCGGATTTTTCACCATCGTGGTCGAACGCGGCGACGTGATCCGTTTCAACTGCATCGGCTTCGAGCCGGTCACCAAAACGGTGCCCGACACGCTCACACAGGATCGCTACTCGATCATCCAGATCATGTCGCAGGACACACTGACCCTGCCCGAGGTGGTCATTTTTCCCTGGCCTTCCCGAGATCATTTCAAAATCGAGTTTCTGAAAATGGACGTTACGCCCGAACTGCAACGCATCGCAGCCGAAAACTTGGCGAACGATTACCTCGCCGAAGCCCGTAAAAACCCGGAAATGGTGCCCTACAGCGGTCGCGAAAGTGCCAACTTCTACCTGCGTCAGCAAGCACGGGAATACGTGTACATCGGCCAAACACCGCCGATGAACATCTTCAGCCCCTTAGCCTGGGCACAATTCGTGAAGGCCTGGCAAAACGGGGATTTCAAGAAAAAGAAGAAACAGTAGGGCGTTATCCCCCCCCTCGCACCGGCTCGAGGTATTCCACCCCGTCGTCGTCCGGCTCCTGTGCCGCCGCGGGTTTGTCCCTGTCCTGAAACGCGTCGTCAATGGCCTTGGCGATGTTCTTTTTGCGCGCCTCGCTGCGCTCAAACTCGGCCTTGACCGCCTTTTTTCCGCGTTTCATATCGTACTTGTCCACCGTGCCCACGATGGTGTAAAACACATTGAACAACCCGTTGTTGGCGGGCAGGGGTTCGAGGTCGGGATCGTGTTTTTTGATGCGGTTGA
>CAYMQY010000210.1:0-7955 GCA_964392655.1 uncultured Saprospiraceae bacterium | reverse complement strand
CCTGCGGCCAGACTGGTTTTTATTTGCCGGCGGCGGTTGCTGCTCAGCCGGCCTTTAGCCGCAGCCTCGTCGTCGGTTTTGACTAAATAATTCAGGTGGGGGCGGAAACGGAACCCGCAGGCTTCGAAATCGCTGTGGAGGGAGGAGCAATCGAAAAAGTTGCGAAACTCGATGAAGATCGCCTTGCCTTGCGCGTGTTGTTTCAGCGACTTAAGCAACTTTCTTGCCACTTCGCTACGATTCACACCGGAATCTTGCGCAACCAGCGGCCCGGCCCACACGATCAGGCGCCGCGAAAACCACGACTTGAGTCCACCGCCGTCCGACTGGATGACCCCCATGAGCGAGCCGATGATGCCGCCGCGATCGTCGGTCGCTACGAGCACAAAAGGTTTGTAGCCACCGACAGTTTCGATGAACTGGAAAAAGATGCTGCTCTGGAAATAATTGCCGTTCGGATGCGCGTCGACAAAACGGTCGAGCGGCTCGGGCTGTAGAGTGGAATAGGTCGTGTATAAATTGATTTGCATGACATTGTGAGGGTTTCGGGGCGGAGGGTTTTCCCAACTTCCCCTTTTACATTTTGACTTTTACATTTTACATTTTGACTTTCCACCTCCGTTTCCCCGCCAGTCCCATCAGCAGCGTCCAAAGGCCGCTGACTTTCACGCACACGGCATCCACGTTGTCGGTGTCGTCCACGCTGAGGCGTTTGAGGCGGTAGGCGGGGGTTTTCAGGGTATTGTATCCGAAATCAACTGCGATGGCGCAGTCATATCCGGCTTGTTTGATAAGTTCGATGTCGCGTGCGCAGTAGTCGCCGTTGGGGTAAGCGAGGGCGTTGACTCGGAGGCCAAAGTCCTGTTCGAGGATTTTTTTGGAGCCGAAAATTTCCTCCCGCGCCTCCGCGTCCGTGCAGGTATGCAGGCAGGGGTGAAAGGTGGTGTGGCTCTGAAAATTGACCCGGCTTGCCATTTCCTGAATCTGCGCTTTCGTCATGGCCAGCGGGCTGTCGAATTCCCGCTCCGGGGTAAAACCCACGCGGGCAAGGGATTCCAGCCGGTCGTGGTTGGGCACCAATTTCAGCGCCTGGGTTTCAATATCGGGGTGTTTGAATTTGAACCAGTAGTGCCGTCGGGTATTCACGATGCCGGCGCACAGGAAAATGGTGACGGGCAGGTTCAGTTTTTCCAAAACAGGCAGCAACGTATGGTTTCGGATGTGTCCGTCGTCGAGGGTGATGACGAGCGCCTTGTCGGGCAGCCCAGACGCGTCGTCGGATTTTCGCGCGGCGAGGTAGTCGTCGAGGGCAATCACGTTGAACGTTTTTGCCAAATACCCAAACACCTGCTCCGCGTGGTCGGGTGCGATGTCGTGAAACATCGCAATGGTTACCCGGCGGCGTTGCAGCGTTTCCCGGATCAGCCAAGGCAGTCCGGAGTAGCGCAGGAGTTTGAATATGGCGTTTCGCAGGCTCATTTTCCGTCAATAAACTGGTTGTACCACTTGTCGAGGTGAATCCATTTCCAGATTTCCCGCGAGTAATTGCCCTCTCGGGCGAGGTGTTTCTGGTAAATACTGCGCACCTTTTGAATGTCCATGATGCCCCGGCTGACAAACGGTTCGGAGTGAATCAGGTCGGTGATGTATTTCTGAAAAACCGGTTTGCGGAACCACTCAGCCTCGGGCGTTTCGAAACCCACCTTGTCGCGCCGCATGCGGATGGCTTCCGGCAGGGTGCCTTTCATGGCCTCGCGCAGGATATGTTTGGTCATGCCCTGGCGGATGATCATATCGTCGGGCAGGCTGAGCGTACGCTCCACGAGGCGGTAGTCCAGAAACGGCACCCGGGCTTCGAGCGAAAACCACATGGAGTTGCGGTCTTCCCACTTCAGCAGGTGTTCCAGTTTGAACTCGAAGTGGTTGATGAGCGCCTCCTGCAGCGAGGGCGAACCGTACAGGTCTTCGGTGATTACGTTGCCGCGGTGGGCGTTTGCCTGAAAAAAATCGGGGTCGAGGTAGCCTTTTTCCATCACCCGCACCCGCGTGCGCAGGAAGGCGGGCAGCAGGAAAAACACGAGACTTTTGACGCCGTACAGCGAGCGGTGTTTGCCGTAGTACTGCGCCATTTCGGAGGCCAAAGCGGCGAGTTTGCCTTGTCGCAGCAGGTTTTTGAAATGAAACCCGAAGAAGTAGTGGTAACCGGCCAGCGCTTCGTCGGCGCCCTGCCCGTCGAGCGTAACCACGACGTGTTCGGCGGCCAGTTTCATTACGCGGTACTGGGCGTAGGTAGAACTGCTGGGCACAGGTTCGTACTGTGCCAGAGCCAGATCGTCGAGGTCGGCGAGCAGGTCGTTTTCGTTGGGCCGGGTGTAGTACATGTGTTGCACCTGGCCTTTGTACAGGTCAATGAACGCCGACTCGTCGCCCTTTTGGCCGCTGCCGTAAATGGCGGAAAAGGTGTTGAGGTCGTGTTTTTTGTAGTCGTTCAGCAGCACCGACACGATGCTCGACGAGTCGAGGCCGCCGCTGAGGCAAACGCCCACGGGCACGTCGCTGCGCATGCGCAGGCCCACGGCGGAATTGAATGTTTCGCGGTATTCTTCGGGGGTTCGGAACGGCTCCTTGATTTCTTTGCGGAGTTCGTACCAGCGGCGCGGGCGCATGACTTTTTCAGAAGCCGGCGCGCCGGGCGCGAGGTTGAGGCGGAAGCAGTGCCCGTGATCCAGTTTTTTGACTTCCTGCAAAAACGTGCCGTCGTTCTGGTCGGTGCGGTTGAAGGCGAGGAAATTGAACAGCGCCTCCTGGTCGGGTGTGGGTTTGCGGCCCAACACGGCAGTTATTGAGCGGATATCGGAACCGAAAAGAATGCGGTTGCCGTCGAGGCTGTAAAAAAACGGCTTGACGCCGAAGCGGTCGCGGGCGGCGAAAACGGTTTTGTCGCGGCGGTCGTAAATGACCAATGCCCACATGCCGTTGAAGCGGTGCAGCATGGCTTCGCCCCATTCCTGATACGCGGCGAGGATGACCTCCGAGTCGGAGCCGGACCGAAAGTGGTAGCCCAGCGGGATCAGTTCTTCGCGCAGTTCGAGGTAATTGTACACTTCGCCGTTGAAAATGAGCACATAGCGCTCATCGTGCGAAAACATGGGCTGGTGGCCGGCGGCGCTGAGGTCGAGGATGCTGAGGCGTACAAAACCGAGGCCCACGCCGTTTTCGGAGAAGTGTCCCTGATCGTTGGGGCCGCGGTGTTTCATGGCCCGCATCATGGACTGGAGCGCCTGCTCCGGTACCGGTTGGTTGTCGAGATGGATGATGCCGGATATACCGCACATGATTACTTTCGATTGATTCGATTAAAGCCGATTGATTCGATTGATTCGATTTTTGAGTGGAATGGGATACCACGTCCGGGCTATTCAACAACCGTACCGTTTCCCAAGGCAACGGGATGTTTTTGTGGAAAAATGTCGGGTGGGCGAGAAAAGCGGGGATTTTTTGGAAAGAGCACGAGTACCGACAACGCCAAATGCTGCCACAAAAATCACGCTGATTCTTATGGCAAAGAAGACCATGCGAAAGGGCGCAGCGCCCACCTCCGGCGCAGTTAATTCTTCTTCGCGCCTTTCTGCGGATTCCCCGACCCGCCGATGATATTTCGCCGGCTTTTTTCATCCAGCACCGGGTTGGGGCGTGGCGCTTCTTCCTGGGTGTCGTTGAACACTTTGTCCACAAACTTCCAGCGCCCTTTTTCAAGTTTGAACCCGTCGTAACTGCCGTCGGGCACGTACATCATGCCGCCGGTGTAGGGGCTGGGAAAGGGGATCAGGTGGTCCATGAGGATCATTTTGTACTGTTCGTCCCAGTTCAGGCGCACTTTGGCGTCGGCGGTGTATTCCAGAATGATGCGTTGCTCTTCGGTTTTGCCGTCGCGTTCAAAGACCGGCGCGCCGAACACCGGCTCGCCCTTTTCATTAAAACTCAGGACATCGAGCACCTTGCGTTTGTCAAAAAACGAGAACCCGTCGAAGCCGAACAGCAGGTATTTACGCCCCTGGCGGGTATCGAAGGCACGCAGGTTGTAGTACACCGCGCCGTACCAGCGGTTGGGCGGCAGTTGTTCGGTAGTCGGCAAACCCGTCATCTCGAAGCGCCGGTCAATCAGCGGGAAAAGTTTGAGTTCCTTGCTGTTCATCTGAATGGCGCCGTAGTGGCGATAGGTGGAGTCGTTCACAAATAATTGCCAGGTAAACACCCGGAAACTGCTGTCCGGTGGCGCCAGCATCGAAACGCTCTTGAGCCGCTCGAAGGGGTATTTAAACGAATTTTCTGTTTTCAGCGCCCGCACCAGGGCCGTAATCAGGCTCCGGCAGGCCAGAAAACGCGTGTCGGCGGAGGTATCGTTCACCACGGCGTAGGACAGGATCACAAGCGTGTCCTCGCTCAGGTGAAGCCGCTCGATGGATTCCGGCGATAATTTCCCGGCCGGACGCAGTTTGCCCTGAGCCGCTGCGGTGAAGGAGGCAACTAACAGACTGAAAATGAAAAACGACTGGATCAAACGTAGCATGGCAAACAAAGTCCGGTGAGAAACGGCTCCCTAAACGGCAAGTTCCCCAATCAAATTGCAGGCGTTCAAATCAACGCGTTGATGCCGAGGAACAGCACTAAATAAATCCAGAGCAGATCGAGAAAATGCCAGTAAATGCCGAGCAGGCGCAGTTTCAGGCGTTTTTCCGGGTCGGAAAAATACACCAGCACGGTCACGGGATCCACCATGTGTTTGAGTGCTTTTTTATAAAAAATGATTAAAAACGGCAGACCTGCCACGACGTGCACGAAGTGCGCAATAGACAGGACGTACAAAAACCCGGCAGTAGTCGAACTGCCCATGCCCACGCTGTTGATTTTGAACAACCACGCCCAGGCCACGCCCTGCATGACCATGAACAGCAGCGACAAACCGATGGTGATGCGGAGATTCTGCTGGTAACCGGCGGTGTTATCCAGCAGGTAGCACTTTTTTGCCCGGATCATCGTGTAACTGCTGCCGAGCAGGATTGCGGTGTTCAGGAAAAAAAGCCCGGGCACCTGAACCGGCGGCACGTTCATCGTGACCCGGATGTAACAGTAGCCGGCCGTCAGGGCCAGGAACAGGAAAGTAAGCCCGAACAGCAGCAGGAACAGCATGACGTTGTACGGGTGAAAAGTCAGGTTTTCCTGGAGCGCGGGTGTTTGTTTTTCCATAACGGCATTCAAACAGAGATGAAAACGATAGCGGCAACCGCCAGCGCAATGCCCCACCAGTTGACGGCAGACAAGCGCTCCTCAAACAGCCAAACCGCGCCGATGGTTGTGGCCAGAATGATCCCGACGTTGGTTAGTGGAAATGCCAGCGAGGCCTCCATGCCGCTGCCCAGTGCCATGAGCAGGAACAACATGCTACCGTAGTTCGGAATGCCGAGCACCACACCCGCCGCCACATTGCGCCACGAAAACGCGAACCTGCCGGTCGCCCAGCCAAAACCGCACACGGCAAGCCCCAAAACTCCCGCCGTACTGAACACTGTGGTGATAAATGCCGGGTCGCCCTGTTCGGTCATCCGGTTGTGCTGCACCAGCACAAAAACCATTTCGATCACGCCTGCCAGCACCCAGGTCAGCAGTGGAATCCACAGGCGTCCGAGGCCGCCGTTGTTGTCTGTTTGTTTTTTGGAGGAAGGCCAGTTCACCAATACGATGGAGCACAGGGCCAGGGCAAAACCCAGCAGTTTGGCCGCGCCCGAAGACTCGCCGTACACCAGGATGGCAAACGGCACGGTGAGCAGGATGGACATTTTTTGCATGACCTGACTCACCGTAACGCCGAAGTACCGCACCGTAAGTGCCGCCGTGTTGAACCCTGAAATGAACACCAGACCCAGTAGCAGCGCATATGGCATCCAGGGTTCAGCCCGGTCGGCAGCCGAAAAAGGCAGATTTCCACTGTGCAGCCACCCGCAGCCAAGGCAGGTGAAATAATTGAACATGATGGCCTGAAACGTATGCACGCCGAAGCGGGCAAACAATTTGAAAATGAACCCCAGCAAAACGGAGCAGGCGATGGAAAGCAGCAGGTAAATCAAGATTGGTTAGTGATGAGTGATAAGTGATGAGTGATGAGCGGTGAAAATGTCAGGGAAAGTCACTTTCAGTCCACACACGAAGTACTTTGGTCAAAAACGGGGCGCTATTTTTGCTGGGTGTTTTGTGCTATAAACCGATTCTTACACATGCGCTTCATTTACTACGCACTGATTATTTCCTTTTTCGCCTTGTTAACTGCCTGCGGGCAAACCGCTCCAGAGCGCATAAAAAGCCGGCTGGAGCGCAAATCCGCACCCAACGACCAGTTTCTCCTCCAGCGCTCCTACCCCGACATGCAGTTCGACTGGCAAGGCTGGCGCAAACATATCGCTTTCCTCAGGGCAGACTTCGTGAAAAAACAGGCGAAAAAATCCGCCGCTGAAAACGAACCCGGTGGTGAGTGGACGCTGCAAGGCCCCGGCAACGTAGGCGGTCGCGTCAACACGCTGGCGGTACACCCGACCGACGAGAACATCGTGCTGGCCGGTTTTTCCGCCGGCGGCATTTTCAAAACCACCGACGGCGGCGTCACCTGGCGCCCGGTGTTCGACGACCACCTGGAGTTGTCCATTGGCCACATTTCGTACGATCCCAACAACCCGAACATCCTGTATGCCGGCACCGGCGACCCGAACATGCCTGCCTACGTGTTCAACGGCCACGGCGTGTACAAAAGCACCGACGGCGGCGAATCCTGGAACTACCTCGGCCTCGGCGACGCAGGTATCATTTCCAAAGTGTTTGTGTCGCCCGCCAACTCCAACACGCTGTACGCAGCCGTCATGGGAAATCCGTACGTGCGCGACAACAAACGCGGGGTGTACAAAAGCACTGACGGCGGCGTCACCTGGCAAAACGTACTGTTCGTCAGCAACCAGGCAGGCGCCAGCGACCTGGTCATCAACCCGAACAACCCGCAGGTACTGTACGCCTCGTTTTGGGACCGCATCCGCAGCAACCAGGAATCCATCATCCATGGCCCCAACGCCCGGGTATACAAAAGCACCGACGGCGGCGCCAACTGGACGGTACTGGGCGGCGGGCTGCCCACCGAAATCAACGGACGCACCGGGCTGGCCATGTCCAGACAAAACCCCGACAAGTTGTATGTGGTGTACATTGACACGCTGGCCACCACCGGCGCTATGTACAAAACCGAAAACGGCGGCGCCACCTGGACGCCGGTCAATGTTTCCGCACTGGAAAATGCCTGCATCAACTTCGGATGGTACTTCGGCAAAATCCGGCTCAATCCGAACAATGACGACGACATCTATTTCCTCGGGGTGGTGCTATGGCGCAAGGAGGCCGGCAGTACCCAGTGGCAGGTAGCGGCCAATTCCCATGCCGACGTGCACGACCTCCAGTTTGCCTCCACCGGCAAACGCTACCTCGGCTGCGACGGAGGGGTGTACCGGCACAGCACAGGGCAAAACCAGTGGACAAAAAGCAACAACCTGCCCACCACCCAGTTTTACCATACCTCGTACAACCTGCACGAACCCAACCACTACTGGGCAGGCGCGCAGGACAACGGCATCCAGCGCGGCAACGCCATCACCTACAACACCTGGAACTCGGTGTTTTCCGCCGACGGCTTCCGCTGCGCCTTCGACCCGCTCGATCCGCTGACGTTTTGGGTGGAAACCCAGAACGGCGAAATTCACAAAACGACCGACGGCGGCGCTACCTGGCAATTCGGGTCCGCATGCCTCGGCACACAAGACCGCTGCAACTGGGATATGCCGTATTTTATGAGCAAACACCAGCCGAACCGGCTTTTTGCGGGCACGCACCGGGTGTATTTTTCTGAAAACGGCAGCGGCTGG
>CAYMQY010000209.1:0-7984 GCA_964392655.1 uncultured Saprospiraceae bacterium | reverse complement strand
CGTTCCTCGTCTACCGGGGCAGCCGTGCCTTTGCGCACGAAATGCGCCAGCGCGGTGCCTTCTTCCACGGTGAGGCAGTAGCACGACAAGTGCGGAATACCCTCCTCCAGCACAATGCGCAGGTTTTCAGCCCAGTGTTCATCCGATGTAGTGGGCGCGCCGTAAATCAGGTCAACCGTCAGGTCCTGAAAACCGGCAGCGGCGGCGGTATGCAAACATCGGCGGGCATGCACAGCGGAATGGGCACGGTTCATCCAGCGCAGGTCTTCATCGAAGAACGACTGGATGCCGATGCTCAGTCGGTTCACCGGGGTATAGGCGCGCAGGTCGCGTAGTTTTTCCAGGCTCAGGTCGTCGGGATTGGCTTCCAGCGTGATTTCGGCATCGGGAGATACCCGGTGCAGTGCGTGTATTTTTTCAAAAATCTGTACCAGTTCGCCGGTTTCCAGCAGGGAAGGGGTGCCGCCGCCGAAGTAAATCGTGCCTAATTCCGCTCCGGAAAGGTAATCGCGTTGCAGTTCCAGTTCGCGCAGGATGGCCTCCAGCATGGCGGGTTTGCTGCGCAAGGTGGTGGAAAAGTGGAAATTGCAGTAGTGGCAAGCCTGTTTGCAAAACGGAATATGCAGGTACAGGCCGGCTGTTGGCCGTTGGCTGTTGGTTGCCGGCCATTGGCCGTTGGCTATTGGCTGTTGGCTGGTCATCAGTGGTCGGGACGGGGGGGTATCTGTGCAAGTATTGTTTTAAACGCCGGTTCAAGGCGCGAAAAATCTGCGTGATTGAGCGGCAAATTTCCATACCAGACCTGCTCAAATGTTCGGGTAACATGTTGAAAACTATGGCTTAGCGGATGCGCGCGCATTTCACGCAGGTAGTCGCGGTTGGTTTTTTCCCTCGACCAGAGGATGGCCCCCGATTCCGACAGGCTTTTGATAATTTGCAGGTAGTAGATGCGCAGTGCCTGCGGAAAATCGCCGCGCGCCAGCGCCTCGCGCAGGAAACGCTCGAGGTCGGTTTCGTGCAGGTAGGCTTCGAGGTTTTCTTCGGTAATTTCGGCGCCGTCGCGGGCGATGCGGCGGTTTCGCGGCTCCTGCATCATGCGGTAAATGCCGTAGCCGATGGCCAGCACAGCCAGCATGATTGCCAGAATTTGAGCAATATTCCCCCAGAATCCGGCATCAATTTCGGGCATCGGGTTTGTTGGTTTTGGGCGTTCTTTTGGGGGTTTGGGCACATCCTTGCTGTAATCCAGATCGGCGGCGGCTTTCTCCCATTTTGTTTCCGATATGTGACGCTGCGCGAGGGCAGGTTCCGGAGCCTGAGCGAACGCGCTGACAGCAAACCCGAAGCAGAGGAGAAACAAGCGGCGCATGGTTATTTTTTTTCAAAAACCTGTACCGGTCCGCTATTGTTTGCCACCACGATGCGTTTTTTCCCGCCTGGCCCGCGCAGAAGGGCCAGGTCGCGCACTTCGCCTGGAGCAAAAAAGCCGGTGCTCAGGTTGTTTCGCCACGAAAATCCGCCCTTGCCGTCGCCGGCAAAAAAAGCGCCGATACCGGCGTCGCAGCGGTTGGTTTCCACCTCGAAACCGTACTTGTTTCCGGCGAGCAGGAGATCTTTTTTGCCGTCGCCATCGAAATCGTCCACCAGAATGCCCTGTACAGGCGCCACTTGTGCTTGCGTAGAAAGTACATGGCGCACAAACTTGCCTCCCTGGTTTTCCCACCAGCAGGTTTCCAGCATGTAGCAGTACAGGTTGAGCGCGGCATCGAGGTCGGTTTGTGGCCACAACATGTCCACAGTAGCGTGTGCGTAGTCCTTGGCGTACAAATATTTTTTCCGCAACACGGGACTGTGCTTGTTCAGCACCTCCTTTTGCTGCAAGGGGAACAACTTCTCGTTTTCGTGAAAGGCCATGAGCGGGTCGAGCGTGCCGTTGTTGTCAAAATCTTTGGCAAAACAACGCAATGGCCCGTCGGCGGAAGCGGGAAGGCGTGTATTGCGTCCCAGATTGCCGGTCACCAGGTCAAGGTCGCCGTCGCCGTCAAGGTCGGCGGTAGCGAGGCGGAACCACAGTCCGTTGGATTTTTCCAAACCAAATTGCGCGGTGACGTTCTGAAGTTTGCCGTTTTTCAGTTTGAAAACAGTCACGGGCATCCACTCGCCCACAACGACCAACTCGGGCTGCCGGTCGCCGTCGAGGTCGGCCCAGGTCAGGTCAGTGACCATGCCGCAACGCTCGAAGTCGGGCGCCACGTTGGCGGTAACGTCGGCAAAGTGGGTGCGTTCGTTGCGCAGCACGCTACTTCGGGGGGTGAGCGGCCATTGGGCCGGCAGCACCCTGCCGCCGATGAACAGGTCGAGGTCACCGTCGCTGTCGTAGTCGTAAGCGGCTACCCGTAGGGCAGCGTCCTGGCCGGGCGGTACAGCACCCTGTGCTTTCAGAAAATTGCCTTTCCCGTCGGTGTTGATATACAGCCGGTTCTGGAACGCCTGTGGTGAAGTGGATTCGGCGCCACCGCTGACTACGAACAGGTCGAGATCGCCGTCGGCATCGGCGTCAAAAAAAACGGCACCATGATCCTCATAAATTTTATCCGCCTCCCACACGGCAGCAGCCATGGGCTGGAATGTACCACCTTTTGTTTGCACATAAAGGGCCGCCGGTTTGTCGAAGGCGTTGCCGATAAAAAAGTCGTCAAGGCCATCGCCGTTCACGTCGCCGCTTGCCGTAAGCGGGCCGAGTTCGGTTACCTTCCAGGTGTTGAGCGGCCAGTTTTCAAAATCGTTGTATTCGTTTTCAGCGTGCTGGAACCGGATACCCGCCCGGGCGCTGATGTCGGCGAAAAGTTGGTTTGCCGGCTTGTCGGGGGCGAGATGGGCGACATAGGCGGACGCATCGCTTTGCTTCAGGGTCAGGCGCTGGTTGGCACGTACGTTGGTCATTATCTGGGTTTTGCCGTCGGGCCAGCGCAGGGTGAGTTTGTCCACAGCAGCTGTATTGCCAAGGCCGAAATGCAGCAGGTGTTCCACCGAAGAGAAAATACCGCGCGTGGGCATGTTTTCGGCATACTGTTTCTGCCCGTTACCGTATTCAATGAGCGCAGAGGCACCTACGCCGAACGTATTGGGCGCATTGCCCTGTAGTTTGATTTGCAGGTAGTTACTGCCTGACTTGCCACTGCTCTTATTTTCATAAATAAAAGCCGGTTGCTCCAGGTTGTTCATTACGAGGTCGAGATCGCCGTCGGCGTCGAAGTCGGCCCAGGCAGCGCCGCAAGACCAGGAGGCCGGTATGGTCATCCACTTGCCCCCGACATTCTCGAAAGTCCAGTCACCCTTGTTTTTGAAACAAAAGTTGCGCACCTTGTAGGTCGGCACTAATTTAAGGAATTCATCAAAGTCGGGATACAGGTCGGCCAGGGACTTGCCAATACCATTCGCCTTTTGAATTTCAGGCAAGGTAAAGTCAACAAAATCGCGGTTGGTTACTTCGCGGCGATAGCCGTTGGTGACGTGAATATCGCGCAGGCCGTCATTGTCCATGTCGAAGATCAGGCCACTCCAGGACCAGTCGGTCTGGAACACACCTGCCAGGCAAGCGATATCGCTAAAGGTGCCATTGCCGTTGTTGTGTTGCAGCACATTGCGCACCACGGGTTCGAAGTAGCCGTTCTGAACCATGATGGTGTACTTGCTTTGGGTATTGGAGGCAAGAAAAGACTTGCGGCGGAAATTGTTGGCGGCGAGCATATCCACGGAGTATAGATCAACGAGGCCGTCATTGTCGAAGTCGGTAATATCCGTGCCCATGGTGTGCTGGCCGCAGTGCTGGAAGTAATCGGCGATGCGGTTGGTAAAGGTTCCGTTTTTGTTGTTAATGTACAGGTTGTCGGGCTGCACGAAGTCGTTGGCCACGTACACGTCGAGCCAACCGTCTCTGTTGAAGTCCGTCACGCTTATGCTGAGGCCGTATCCGAGGTTCCAGATTCCGGCGGCCTGGCTGACATCGGTAAAATGGTTGTTGCCATCGTTGCGGTAGAACCGGTCGGAGTCGAAGGCCCCGCGCGGGTGGAGTAGTGGATGATACTTGCCGTCGTCGCCGAGTTTTGCTTCGACTTTGTTGGTGTACACCGCTTCGGTAGGGTAGTTGATGACGTAAAGGTCGAGATCGCCATCGTTGTCGTAATCGAAGAAGTTGGCGCCCGTGCTGGCGCTCATATCGTCGAGGCCGAATTCTTTGGAGCGTTCGGTGAATGAAATGTCGCCGGAGGTGGATGGGCCGTTGTTGATGTAGAGCCGGTTTCGGCGCTGGTCATTTTTTTCCACTCCTCCTCGGCAAACGTAAAGGTCGAGCCAGCCGTCGCCATTCACGTCGGCGGCAGTGGCAGATGTCTCGAAACCTTCTTCCGAGGCGACACCGGCGGCGTCAGTGATGTCCCGAAACTTCAAGTTCCCGGCGTTGAGGTACAGGCGATTTTTGCCGTTGGTACAAACGAAGTAGACGTCGGGTTTGCCGTCATTATTAAAGTCGCCCACAGCAAGTCCACCGCCGTTGTACATGTTGATGTTGGTGGTGATGTTGTTTTCATAGGTCTCCTTGATGGCGTTTTGGAAATCAATTCCCGTTTCCCCAGTCGTTCGCAGTACCAGCAAGGGGTCGGAGGCGCTTAACGTCGGCTCCTCTTCCTGGGTGGGAGGCTGAGCCGTATTGTTTTTGCAACCAGCACCTACACCTATAATAATATAGATGTACGGGAGGAACAAGACAAATAGCCATTGGACTGATTTGGAAATCTTATGATTCTGCATCTGAAGCATTAGCGGTATCGTTAAAAAACGACGCAAAGTTAATCAGTGCGGAGAATAATAAGGGCAAGGCAGGCGAATCACCGGCGCTAAAAGTTGATGATGACCGCTCTAAGGCCGATTGTTGGCTGAACACCCACGATCGGGCTTGGGTCGAACACGCAATACTGTTAAGGGGAATACGGAGCAAATGTCAGAGGGCGATGCTGGCTCATTTCTGCGGCCCCACCCCGGTTTCCTGAGTATTCAAGAAAAAAAAAACGACCCCGCGGTGATATTTATGAAAACTGAAAATATATTTGTGCCGTGTTTCAGTGGCGAGGTAAAGTGCCTCGCTTTTTAATCCGTTTTTAATCTCATGAAAAGCAGGTGCGCCTCAGGCATTGCTCACGCCGGCGCAGAATGCGATACCGCAAACAGGTTTCCTTCTCTCCTCCTTTTCGTGCCATACCACTGATTTTGGCAAGGTATTTGCCAATTGTCATCCTGCGTTTTTCAGTGCTTCATTTGAGTTTGGCACTCTAAAACCCCCGGTAATCGTCAACATTTTGACAACTATATAGTGCTTACGGAATTCTGTTTTAATCTTATGAGAAGAAACTGCTTTTTTCAATTAACTGGCATTTTCAGCATTTGATTTCATATAGGTGTTGCCGCAAGGCTAACGCCCTTTCGCGTTTAAAGTAAAAATTTTCCTGCTAATGTCCGGCTGCATCGTTTCCCACGTTTGTTACGCCTGCCGAAGCAGAATCATCAATCAAACATTTTTTAACTTAAATTTTTTATCACATGAAAAGAACGTTTGCAAATCTCGTCCAGAAGTCTCTGGTAGCTGCGTTGCTGGTTTTCGGAGCGCTGCTGTTCAGTACTTCGCGTGCTGAAGCGCAGTCATCGGGAGCTGAAACATGGCCCGCCAACTGGGTAGACAATGGTGAGGCTATGAATCGGGTACTACAAGATGTCTTGAATCTGAACGGTGATCCTTCCGTTGAAGTCATCGGTTCGAGCACCTACATCCGTGTACGCTACTACAAGTTCGTTTACAACCGTCTTAGTGCCGGCGAACCTGTGTACAGTGCAATCACCGGCCCGCTTGCCAACACGGCTTTCCGTCCGATGCCGGAAGACATTCCGGGTGTGTCGCTCAATCAGGGACAGCGTAACGACCTGATCAACGACCTGAAGACCAGGCTTTCACTCTAATTTCTTTTTGGTATTAGAGTGCATCTTATCGTCATTATCTTTTGAATTGTTTAAACAAATTTCATCTCATGAAAAAGAGAAATACCACACTATGGGTTTTGGCTTTGCTGGGATGTCTCGCGTCGTACGGGGCATTCTCTCAGGCAACAGTCAACCACCCGTTTAACTTCAACGCCGGTACCTTTACGGTGACCACACCGCCTCCCGCCGGCAACTTCAACTACTACGACAACGGTGGTGTAGCTGGTGCTTACAGTACGAACATGTTCTACCTCGGCAACGCGGTAACGTTCGCACCGACCAACTCCACCAACTTCCGTGTCCGCGCTACCTTCACCTCGTTCAACGTGGAAGGTAGTTTTGACCCGCTCTACATCTTTAACTCCAACCTCGCTGGTACCAACCAGATTCAGGGTGGTGGTGTTGCTCCGTTCCAAGGTGGCGCTCCGGCAGGTGGTTTCTACAACAACCCCGGCACGATCATCGCCAACCAGGGCGCTGGTGCCGTAGGTGCAAACGCTGCGGAATGCCTTTCGTTCACGCACGTGTCCGACGGCTCCGTGACCGGAACCGGTTGGTCCGCTTTGATTGATCAGGTTGCCAAAATCAACTGTAACCTCGTTCAACCGGGTAACGTAACCATCAGCGCTTCGACTACGGGTTGCCCCGGTCCGGTTACTGTCAATGCTCCGGCACACAACCCGGTTGGTTGCATCGCTGCAAACGCACTCGACTTCCAGTACAACGTGAACGGCGGTGCCTTCACGTCGATTCCTTACTCCGCTACGGTGACCCTGAACGGTCTGCAACTCGGTGTAAACGTAATCATCTGGCGTCTCGTAAACCCGGCCGACGGCCTGATTGTGTCCTCCGTGACGCAAACGATCACAGTGGTGGACCAGGTTCCGCCCACGCTCGTTTGCCCGCCGAACGTTACGCTTAACCTCGGCCCGGGCCTTTGCTCGACGTTCTACTCTTTCTCGGTTCCTTTCACCGACAACTGCCCGCTCACAGTCAACAAGGCTGCTTGGGCTGTTGATACGGCTGCACCGCTTCTGGTAAACAGCTCGCTGTCCTGCAGCGCAGGTCCGAACCACTACTTCCAGGTGCTGACCCAGCCGGCCGGCGCTTTCGCTTCCGGTTTCCAAACGACGTTCGCTCGTATCGGCGTAAACAGCGCGTATGCAGTTGGTTCCAACTTCATCGTGCGTCTGTACCGCCTGAACAACCCGAACCTTCCGTACAACGTGACGCTTGCCAACCGCACGCTTCTGGCTACTTCCGCCGCTGTGACCCTGCCCGCAGGTATCGGTGGTGGCAACATCAACATCCCGATCACGGCCAATATCCCGGCTAATGCTATGGTATTGATGGAAGTACAAACCAGCAGCCCGTACTCGATCGGCAACCAGGCCGGTAACGGTACTCAAACCTGGCTCGGCGCCAACCCCTGCGGTATTTCGCCGGACAACCCGCAAACGTTCCAGTCCATCGGCTTTGCTCAAGAGGCAGCCATGGTACTCTATGGTCTGGTTCAAGTTCCTGCCTTCGCAGTTCAAACCCTGGGCTTGCCCTCCGGTTCCGAATTCCCGATCGGCACGACGACCAACTGCTTTATCGCTACCGACGTAGCCGGTAACACGTCCACCTGCTGCTTCACGGTAAAAGTGAACGAATACCCGAATGCTATCCAGTCCCTGATCTGCAACGACCAGGTACAGATTTCCCTCGATCCGAACTGCTCCGCTTTCGTGAATGCCGACCAGGTACTGGAAGGCGGCCCGTACGGCTGCTACGATAACTATGTGGTAGAAATAGACAAAACGCTGCCCTTCGGCAACGGTCCGTGGCAACGTGTAAGCCAGGGTCCGGTATTCCCGGGCTTCGGTGTGCCGACTCCGCTCGGCCCCGGCGACGTGGGCAAAACCTACCAGGTAAAGGTTACCGATCCGAAAACCGGCAACAAATGCTGGGG
>CAYMQY010000208.1:4776-8000 GCA_964392655.1 uncultured Saprospiraceae bacterium | reverse complement strand
TGCCAACAAATCAGGCATCTATAATTGAGAATGCCACAGGAGTATTCCAAATGGGGTTTTTAAATGGAGGAGCCATAACTGGATGTCGCTTTGGTTACTTTTCAGACTTTGGGAATCAAGTCCCCCTCTCCTACCCCATCACCCTTTGCCCCGGAGCCTCCATCACCATCAACGGCCATACGTATTCCCAACCTGCCACGGTTTACGACACCATTCCCGGCATTCAGGGCTGCGATACATTAGTGACCTACCTCATCCAGCACGCTCCATACGACCTGACTTTTCAAACCGACAGCATCGTTTGCAACAGTGGCCAAATTGACCTACATTACACCCTTTGTAACCTCGGAAGCAGCCCGCTCCCGGGCCCCATAAGTGTCTCGTTTTTCAACGCCGATCCTGTCGCTGGTCCGGCTACATATCTCGGAAATCTCACGCTATCGCCTCCTGTCACCACAGGTTGCTACTCGGGTATCATCTCCAACGCCGGCAATATGCTGCCTCTGCCCAGCGGAACCTACTCCCTTTACAGTGTAGTCAACTTTGACGGTTCGTTGCCGGCACCGTTCACCCTCACAAACCTACCACTGACCGCCACTGAGGAATGTAACTACGAAAATAACCTGAGCAACAACGTAGTACGCCTTCCGTTTCCGCCGCCACTCGATCTTGGCCCTGATATTGTTCTTTGCGCCGACAGCACTGTAGTCTTCAGCGCCGGTCCAAATTTCGAACAATACCAATGGCTTGATGGAAGTACGTCCTCCACCTTTTCAGCCCACGCTCCCGGCCTGTTTTGGGTAGAAACCAAAGATGTCTGCGGCGCCACATCGCGCGACTCGGTGTCCCTGTTGCTCCTGACTCCTCCCGATGTCCAACTGCCCGACGGACAATTGTGCCCCGGTAGTTCTCTGCAACTAAACCTCTCTGGCTTTGCCACCTATACCTGGGCGCCCGCCACCGGACTGAACTGTAGCAATTGCCCTTCCATAACCATCCAACCAGGAGCCACCACCACGTATACTGTCGAAGCAACCACCGCCGAAGGTTGTGCTCGTCGCGACACATTTGTCGTGACTGTGCTACCCCTGAACACCCGTACCGAAACCATCGAATTTTGCCCCGGCCAGTCGGTCGTAATCGGTGGCCAAACCTACTCCCAGCCCGCTACTCTACTCGACACCATATCCGGCAGCACCGGTTGCGATACCGTTATCACCTACATTTTGCAATACATGGATGGCGGCAATTCCTCCATCAGCCTCCAATGCCCCGGCAATATCAGCGCCCTTGCCGATGCCGGCGCCGGTAGTACACAGGTGCCGTACAACTTGCCTGCACAATCAAGCGACTGTTCGTGCCCAGGCACCACGCTTACTTTGACTCAAGGACTACCGCCAGGCAGTATGTTCCCAGCAGGCAGCACGCAGGTATGTTATCAGGCAGCGGACAGCTGTGGAAACATCGCCCAATGCTGCTTTACCGTCACGGTAACTGAGTCGCAGGCCTGCGATGTCAAAGAAATCGGATGCATGAAATACGAACTTATCCGCATCACTCAAAATTCAAAACTGGAGCGTTCGTACACCGTCCGGGTAACCAACAAATGCGCCAACCGAATGTCGTACACCGTCATCCAGTTGCCCTCCGGCATGGTAGCCCGGGCGCCCAAAGAAAACACCATATTCACTACTTCTCCCGGAAACCGCGACTACCTCGTGCGAAACCCGAATTACTCGCCTTTTTATTCCATTCGATTTAAAACCCTGGCCGACAGTATCGCCAACGGCCAGTCGGATGTCTTCCGATACACCCTGCCGCCTCAGGCCCAACCGGCGTTTATCCATGTCACGTCGCGACTGGAACCGCAGATGTACTTCGAAGCGCACCTCAACACATTTTATTGCCCGATAGAACAGGTTCAGAATCTGGAAACTTTTCCAGCAGACCTACACAATTCCGCAGGCTTGCAAGTTTACCCCAATCCTTCAAGCGGATCTTTGTTCGCCGACTTGTCCCGATGGGAAAACGAAGCACTTCAAGTGTATATCATCCAAAGCACAGGACAATTGGTGAAGCACTTCAGCACCATCGCTGGAGCCGAGCCTCTTGCAATCACCTTGCCGGAACACTTGCCCGCCGGTTTGTATTTCTTTGAAATTCAGACCTCTGCCAGAGAAAAACATACCGCGCGATTTGTGTTGCAGCCGTAACAACCTTAAAACGACTTTTCAAATCCCACCCTACCTCCCCTTCACCGAAGTTGCATACTTTTGCAGGCCCAAATCTCCTTTACGTTCCCGTCTTAAATATGCTCAAACCCGGCGACAAAGCCCCCGAGTTCAGCCTGCGTGCCAGCGATAAATCCCAGATCAGCCTGCGGGACTTTCAGGGCAAAAACGTGGTCCTGCTGTTTTACCCCTTGGCATTCACCGGCGTTTGCACCAAAGAACTGTGCCTCATGCGCGACAGCCTGACCGATTACGAACATCTGGACGCGCAAATTCTGGCCATTTCCGTGGATAGCCTCTACACCCTGAACAAATGGAAACAGGAGGAAGGATTCAACTTCCCGTTGCTGTCCGACTTCAACAAGACCGTCAGTAAAAAATACGACACCCTGTACAAAACCTTCGTGTTCGATATGAAAGGCGTATCCAAACGCTCCGCTTTCGTCATTGACGGCGACGGCATCATCCGCTACGCCGAAGTCCTCGAAAACGCCGGAGAATTGCCCAACTTCGACGCCATAAAACAAACCCTGCAATCCCTCCAGCCGGTAACCCGCTAACCCACAAACCAGAAACCTTCAAACCCGTATGCCCACACCACTCTGGGAAGAAGACGAGGACATCCTTGTGGAAGACGATATCGGCTCCGATCTTCCGGCCTACCTCATCGTGTTCAACGACGACGTAAACTCGTTCGATTGGGTGATCCGCTGTTTCATGGAAATCCTCAAACATTCCCACGAGCAGGCCGAACAATTGTCCATCATCATCCACTTCAAGGGCAAAGCCACGGTGAAAACCGGCGTGAAGGGCGAACTTGTCCCCCTGTGTGAAGCCCTGCTGGACCGCGGACTTTCTGCCGTAGTGGAAGAGTAACTCCCTGTTTTTCAGGAGTAGCCGTCGGGTACTCCTGTTTGCTTTTTTCGCCCGACCCACCATTCATTTTCCCGCCAGCAGGATGAATCTCACCGCCCTTTCGATACGACGCCCCTC
>CAYMQY010000208.1:0-4676 GCA_964392655.1 uncultured Saprospiraceae bacterium | reverse complement strand
CAGGAAATTGACATTGACCGCGCCGTGCAGGAAATGCAACGCAAGGTGAACCTGATCGTGCCCACATTTCCCAAAGAAGTACGCGCACCGGTAATCAACAAATTTGCCCTGTCCGAACTGCCGATCCTCCGCTTGTCTGTGCGAGCAAACTCCACCGGCCCGGAGTTTTTTGATCTGGTAAAAAACCGCCTGGTGCCCGAAATGAATCAGGTCAAAGGCGTAGCCCAGATCGGCATTCTCGGCGGTGAAGAACGGGAAATCAAAATCAACATCAGCAGCGGCAAACTGGAGCAGTACGGCCTGTCGCTGCTTCAGGTAGCCCAGGCCGTGCAGGCTGCCAACCTCGATTTCCCGACCGGCAAGGTGACCGGCAGCGAAACGCAACTGCGCATTCGCCTCGCCGGCAAATTCACCACCCTCGACGACATCCGGAACCTCGTGGTGGGCAAAACGCGCTTCGGTTCCTCCATTTACATCCGGGACATCGCCGACGTGCAGGACGGCACCAAAGAACCCGACCTGCTGTGCCGCGCAGGCGGCCTGCCGGTGCTGGGCCTCGAAGTGCGCAAACAGAGCGACGCCAACGCCGTGCAAATGGCCGAAACACTGCTGAAACGCTTAGGCGACCTGGAAAAAAACTATGCCGCTTCGGGACTCAAATTCGAGGTCATTGCCAACACCAGCACGTTCACGCGCCAGGCCACTGACGCCGTAGTGCATGACCTGTTCATCGCCGTGCTGCTGGTCGCCCTGGTCATGCTGCTGTTTTTGCACAGCATGCGCAATGCCGCCATCGTGCTCGTATCCATTCCGACCTCCATCGTCAGCACCTTCGTGATGATGAAACTGATGGGCTATTCGCTCAACCTCATGTCGCTGCTGGGCCTTTCGCTCGCTATCGGCATTTTGGTGGACGACGCCATCGTGGTCATCGAAAACATTTACCGGCACCTCGAAATGGGCAAACACCGGGCGCAGGCTTCCTACGACGGGCGCCAGGAAATAGGTTTCACTGCCCTCAGCATTACGCTTGTAGATGTGGTGGTGTTTCTGCCCATCATTTTCGCTACCGGCATGGTGCCCAACCTGCTGCGGCAATTCTGCATGACGGTGCTGGTGTCCACGCTCATGTCGCTGCTCGTATCGTTCACGCTGGTTCCCTGGCTCACCTCCCGGGTGGGCAAAGTGCATCGGTTCAAGGGGAAAAACCTCGGCGGGCGGTTGGTCCTGCGCTTCGAGGTTTTTCTGGACTGGCTTGCCGAAGGCTTCGTCACTGCGCTGCGCTGGGCCTTGGCTAACTGGAAAACCAGGACGTTTACGCTTGTGGCTGCCGCCGCGCTTACGGGCGGTTCCGTGCTACTTGTCACTGGAGGTTTTATCGGAAGCGCTTTCATCGAACCCGGTGAACGCAATGAGTTTTTGATGGAAATTGAACTGCCGAAAAACGCTTCGCTGGCGCAAACCGGCGCCGTTACACGCGAAGTGGAGCAGTGGCTGCTCAGCCGGCCCGAGGTGGTCAACACGTTCACCACGGTGGGCACCACCGGCAAGTCGTTCGGACTGAACACGCCGTACATTGCCGAAATTATGGTCTTCCTTACCCCGCTCCACCAGCCGCGCGAGGTGTCCACGCATATTTTTGCCCGGCAAGCCAAGATAGCCCTGGAGGCGCGTGTGGCCGAAGCCAAAATCCGGGTGTCGGCTATTGACATTCTGGGGCTGTCGTTTTCCCCGATCGAAGTGCGACTCAACGGCCCCGACCTCGACAGCATTCTGGCCATGTCTGTCCAGATTCAGCAAGCCATGGCCGCCGTTCCCGGTTGTGTCGAAATCGTACCGAGTGTGGAAGCCGGCAATCCGGAAGTCAAAGTGGAAATTGACCGCCAACGCATGGCCGACTACGGCCTCACCATGGCGCAAGTGGGCCTTACCCTGCAAACGGCTTTTAGCGGAAATGTCGATGTGCGTTTCCGCGACGGGACGTACGAGTACCCGATCCGTATTGCCCTGGATGCCTTCGACCGCCGCAGCGCCGAGGACATCCGAAACATCACCTTCGTGACTCCGTTGGGAAACACGGTTTTTCTCAAACAATTTGCTGAGGTACGGGAAGGCACCGCACCCACCCGCCTCGAACGCCGCGAACGCCTGCCTTCCGTGCAATTTTCCGCCTCGGTACTCGGCAGACCAGTCGGAACCGTAGCCCGCGAAGTCAAAGCCAATGTGGAAAAACTCCGCCCGCCAACCGGCGCACATTTTCAGTTTGGCGGCGACCTGCGCCGGCAGGAACAAGGCATCGGCAGCATGGGTTTTGCCCTCTGGGCCTCGCTGGTGCTGGTGTACCTGATCATGGTGGCGCTGTACGACAACTGGGTATACCCCTTCGTGGTGCTGCTGTCCATTCCGTTGTCCGTGGTTGGTGCATTCCTCGCGCTGGCGCTCACCAACCAGAACCTGACTGTGTTCACCGGACTGGGCCTGCTGATGCTGATTGGCCTGGTTGGGAAAAACGCCATTCTCGTGGTGGACTTTGCCACCCAGCTCAGACAACAGGGCACAAGCCTGAATAAAGCCTTGCTTCAGGCCACAAAACTGCGCTTTCGTCCGGTGCTGATGACGAACATCGCCATGGTCATCGGGCTTTTGCCCCTGGCATTGTCCACCAGTGCCGGTTCAGCCTGGAAAACGGGCCTGGCCTGGGCCATCATCGGCGGGCTTATCTCGTCCATGTTCCTGTCGCTGATCTTCGTGCCGGTGGTATACGGCCTGCTCGACCGATTGCTGGCGCGCTTTGGTCTGGATAAAAAACGAACGGTGGAATTTGTCGAGTAGCCTGTCTACTTGCTTCGCAACCGCACGATCGGGCAGATCATTTCTTCCAGACTGATGCCGCCGTGCTGGAACGTATTTTTGTAGTAATTGTGGAAGTGGTTGTAGTTGTTCGGGTAGAGGAAAAAGAAATCCTCCTTGGCAAAAATGAACGTACTGCTGAGGTTGGGCCGGGGCAGACCTGCCTGTTTGGGCTCTTTCACCACCAGCACATCTTTGGGTTCGTACTGCAGGTTTCGGCCCACTTTGTAGCGCAAGTTAGTGGTCGTTTCCCGGTCGCCGACCACCCGCGAAGGCGACTGCACCCGAATGGTGCCATGGTCGGTCGTGACGAACAGTTGTATTTCCTTGCCCTCGAGGCGCTGGAGGGCCGTCCACAACGGGCTGTGCAAAAACCAGGAGCGCGTCAGCGAGCGGTAGGCGCGCTCGTCGCCTGCGAGTTCCTTGAGTACCTCCATTTCGGTGCGCGCATGCGAGAGCATGTCAATGAAATTGTACACAATCACGGTCAGGTCGTTGTTCAGGCAGCGCAGGATACTGTCGTTCAACTCTTTTCCATGGCTGACATTGGTGACTTTGATGTAGTCCCACTTGATGCCTTTGCGGAAAACGCGCTCGATTTGTTTGCCGAGAAAAAAATCTTCCGCCAGGTTTTTTCCACCCTCATCCGTATCGTTTTTCCACTTGTCCGGAAATGCCGCTTCGATATCGGCGGGCATCATGCCGGCAAAAATGGCGTTGCGGCTGTACTGGGTTGCAGTGGGCAGTATGCTGAAAAAATAACTCTCGTGCTCCGTTCGGAACATTTCGTTCATAAACGGCTCGATCACTTTCCACTGGTCGTAGCGGAGGTTGTCGAGCAACACCACGATCGTTGGAACGCCTTTGCCGATATGCGGAAAAATGTGTTTGCGCAGCAATGAATGTGACATGACCGGGCCGACCTCCTTGTTTTTGTCCACCCAGTCAAAGTAGTTTTTCACCACATACTTGCTGAATTCGATGTTTGCCTGGTGCTTTTGTTGGGCAAGGATATCCCCGACCTCGGTCTGGTTGGCATCAAGCCGCAGTTCCCAGCCGACGATGCGGCGGTAGGCATCCACCCATTCTTCATGGTTCAGCCCACCGGTGATCTGCATGAACATTTGCCGGTAATCCTGCTGGTAATCCAGTGCCGTTTTTTCCCGGATCAGGCGCTTGTTGTCAATGATTTTTTTCAGGGTGAGCAGAATTTGGTTCGGGTTGACCGGCTTGATCAGGTAGTCCGAAATTTGCGAACCGATGGCTTCCTCCATGACGTGCTCCGCCTCGTTTTTGGTAATCATCACCACGGGTACCTGCGGGTTGATCTCCTTGATTTTAGGCAACGCCTCCAGGCCGGTGAGTCCGGGCATGGATTCGTCAAGGAAAATTACATCAATGTCGTTGCCTTGTTCGAGGTAAATTTCCACGGCGTCGTGGCCGTTGGTGGCCGTCAGCACGTCGTATCCTTTGGCCTGAAGAAACAACAGGTGCGGCTTGAGCATGTCAATTTCGTCGTCGGCCCAGAGAATTTTAATTTTATCCATGTGAAAAGGCGTTGTGGGTTGAATATGAAGGAATGCTGCGAAGGTAGTACAGTTATCTTTGCGAACAAGAAATGGATGCCATGCAGAACAATCGAAAAATCTTCAACGATCCGGTGTACGGTTTCGTGTCCGTGCCGCACGGGCTGTTGCTCAATTTGGTGGATCACCCCTACTTCCAGCGCCTGCGGCGGATTCGCCAGGTCGGACTGGCGCACTATGTGTACCCGGGCGCCCTGCATACGCGCTTTCACCATGCTCTGGGCGCCTTGCACCTGATGC
>CAYMQY010000207.1:2204-8149 GCA_964392655.1 uncultured Saprospiraceae bacterium | reverse complement strand
ATTGACACATTTGTCCAGCCGATAGCCCAATTATTTCAATCGAATCAATCATAACGCCATGTTATCCGATCTTTTGAATATGCGCTTGCCGAACGTTCGGTATGAACGAATCAGTTGGATTGTATTTCTGCTGATTACCGCTCTGATTCTGCTATCGGCTGTTACGCGCAAGAAAAACAGTTTTGCCAGCGAGACGGATGTCGAGATTGTTCCGCTGGAGAGTGGCCGGGCAATGCTGGGCGACCGCGATGTACGGCAAAACCTGTTGCAAGCCTTCGGCAACACCCTGGAAGGTACCGAATTGGCCGATCTGGAAGTTGACCGTATGGAGCGCGTACTGGAAACCGACCCGTTCGTGGAAGACGCCGAAGTTTTTGTGGGTCAAAGCAATGCCTTGCATGTGAAAATCCGGCAACGCGAACCTATCCTCCGGGTGCTGGACAACAACGGCGGAAACTACTTTCTGGATAATGATGGCGCCAAAATACCCACCTCATCGCTGTACACCCCGCGAGTTATGGTGGCAACCGGGAATATCGCTCCCTATACCGCTGATTTTCAAGAAAAGAAGCGCAATACACTCAAAGACCTTTTTGCCTTGACCAAATTCCTGCTGGACGACCCGGTATGGTCCACGTTTATCCAGCAGATTCATGTTAATAATGCGAATGAATTTGTTCTTGTGCCGCTTGTCGGCGATCAAAAAATCGTACTCGGAAGTATAAAAAACCTGGAAAATAAATTGAACCGGCTGAAAATATTCTATCAGGAGGGCATGCCATATTCCGGCTGGAATACCTACAATAGCATCTCATTGAAGTATAATGGACAGGTAGTTTGCAAAAAATAGAATTTTTTATAAAAATATTATCGAAACTCTTGGAATTCAAGTAAATAAAAAAATATCTTTGCTCCCGGAAAAGTAATACATGAAGGGTGCAAAGGATAGAAAACAGTAAACAGTATTGTTAACTCAATCTTTGCACACAATGACCGAATTAGCACCACAATCCCACGATGTGGTCGTCGCGCTTGACATTGGCACCACGAAAGTATGCTGCCTTGCAGGGCGCAAGAACACACATGGCAAACTCGAAATCCTCGGCGTAGGAAAAGTCGAGAGCATCGGCGTACTCCGCGGTGTCGTCAGCAACATCGAAAAAACGGTAACTGCCATCCGCGAAGCCGTGGACATCTGCGAGCGTCAGACTCGTATGAAGTTCAGCACCGTGCATGTCGGCATCGCCGGCCAGCACATCAAAAGCCTCCAGCACCGGGGTATTCTCACTCGCGAAAGCGACCACAACGAAATCGCCCGACGTGACATTGATCGCCTCGTGAACGACATGTTCAAACTTGTGCTCCCACCGGGAGACAAGATCATTCATGTGTTTCCACAAGAGTTCACGGTGGATAGCGAACAGGGCATCTCCGATCCTATCGGGATGTGTGGCGTTCGCCTGGAGGCCAATTTCCACATCATTACCGGCCAAATTACGGCAGTAAACAACATTTTCCGTTGCATTGAAAAAGCCGGCCTCAAGGTGGCCGATCTTACGCTCGAACCAATCGCGAGCGCTGATGCCGTGTTGTTTGAAGAGGAAAAACAAGCCGGCGTGGCGCTGGTGGATATCGGCGGCGGCACTACCGACATCACGATTTTCCACGAAGGAATCATCCGCCACACAGCGGTTATTCCGTTCGGGGGCAACGTCATAACTGCCGATATCAAAGAAGGCTGCACCGTGATGCAGCCACAGGCGGAAAAACTTAAAATCCGTTTTGGTTCGGCGCTTGCTTCGGAAGTATACGACAACCGGATCATCACTATCCCGGGTTTGCGGGGACGCGAGCACAAGGAAATCAGTGAAAAAAACCTGGCCCGCATTATCCAGGCCCGTATGGAAGAACTGCTTGATTATGTGCTCTGGGAAATCCGTCGGAGTGGCTACGAGCGCAAACTTATCGGCGGAATCGTCCTGACCGGAGGCGGCGCTTTGCTCAATCACGCAGACAAACTTGTCGAACTCCACACCGGTATGTCCTGCCGCATTGGTCTGCCGGTAGAAAACCTGGCGCACGGCTATCGCGAAAGCGTAAGCAGTCCCATCTTTAGTACGGCTATAGGTTTGCTGCTCAAAGGCTTGCAGGATGTGGAAGCAGGAAACCGTTCTGCTGCGTCTGCCGAAGAAAACACGTCTGCCAACGGCGAAAAAGAACCCTCCAACGTGTCGGAAGAAAAGTCGCCGACCTGGCTCGACAATGTTTTCCGCAAAACAAAAGAGTGGTTCGAAGCCGAACCCGATATGGACTTCAAAAAGTAATGATGAATGATAAATGATGAATGATGAGTGCTATTTAAGATTGGCGCCTGTCTTTTTTCATTTATCATTCATCGTTCATCATTCATCATTCAAATTTGAAAGTTATGTTGTTCGATCTTCCGAAGGATGAACCTTCCATCATAAAAATTATCGGCGTGGGCGGCGGTGGCTCCAACGCAGTGACGCACATGTACAAACAGGGCATCATCGGTGTGGACTATGCCATTTGCAACACAGATGCTCAGGCCATGAACCTCAGCCCCGTTCCGGTCAAAATTCCGCTTGGCGCCAGCCTGACGGAGGGCCGCGGCGCCGGCAGCAAACCCGACGTCGGTAAACGCGCCTGCATCGAAAGTATTGATGAAATCACCCGATTCCTGGATGACGGCACCAAAATGGCGTTCATCACTGCCGGAATGGGCGGTGGCACCGGTACCGGAGCAGCGCCCATTATTGCCAAAACTGCCCAGGAACTCGGCATCCTCACCGTTGGCATTGTAACCCTGCCCTTCCTGTTCGAGGGCCGCTCGCGCGTGACCAACGGCTTCGACGGGCTGGAAGAACTCCGCAAAAACGTGGACTGCCTGGTGGTCATCAGCAACGATAAACTGCGCCAGATTCACGGCAACCTCAGCATCTCGCAAGCCTTTTCGCAGGCCGACAACATCCTTTGCACAGCCGCCAAAGGCATCGCTGAAATCATCACGGTGCCCGGCTATGTGAACGTGGATTTTGAGGATGTGAACACCGTCATGCGCGGTTCCGGCGTGGCCATCATGGGCACGGCAGCCGTGGAAGGTGAAGGCCGCGCGCGCCGTGCCGTAGACGAAGCGCTCAACTCACCCTTGCTCGAAGACAGCAACATCAGCGGCGCCAAAAACATCCTCGTCAACATCACGTCCGGTTTAGTGGAGGCCACCATGGACGAAATTTTTGAAATCACCGAATTCGTTCAGCAAGAAGCCGGCGAAGGAGCCAACCTCATCTGGGGTAATTGCTTCGACGAACGCCTCGGCGACAAACTCAGCGTGACCATCATCGCCACCGGATTCGAAGCCACCCGCAAAACGCCGTTTATCCCCGGCGCCCGCGCACAAGCCGCTCCAACCGAACGGCAGGTGGTACACCTCGATGAAGAGTCGCCCAAACCTCGTCCCTCGCTGTTCACCGTTACATCTGAAGACTCCGGCGTTGTAGAAGAAAAACCCGCCAACGCCATCGAATTCGATTTCGACAATGTGCGGGAAACCATGGAGAAAATCCGCAGCGCCAAAAGCGATCAAAACGATCCGTTTGTACGCCCCGACGATCTCGGCGAAATCAGCCCGGAAGAGCGCCGGCAACGCCTGGCCGAAGCCCAACGCCGCCGCGACGAAGCGCGCAACCGCCCGATCAATGTGGTGAAACTCAACTCGCCGCAAACGATTATCGAACTGGAAAACCAGCCCGCTTACCTGCGTAAAGGTGTACGTTTGGACAGCCTGCCCGACGCCGAATCCTCCGGTATGTCCACGTGGACCATCTCCATCGAAGACGAACCGGAGATCAGGATGGGCGGCAACTCGTTCCTGCATGATACGGTGGATTAGTTGACTGGTTGATTGGTTGAATAGTTGACTGGGCGGTTGCCACAAACCAATCAACTATTCAACCAATCAACCAATCAGCCAGTCAACCAGTCAACCGATTATCCAAAAGCACTTTTCGGTCATTTAACCGTTTCTTCTGCGGTTCGGCGTGTGGGACGCCGGGCCGCTTTTTTTATTGCAGCCGAACCGGGGATGCGTAGTTTTGCACCCGATTTTTTCACGCCTCTCCTCGAACATGAAATTTCCGCAACCCATACCCGTTCGCCAACTGGCCGACCGATTCCAGGCACAACTGATCGGCGATGCTTCCCTGCTCGCCACCGGCATCAACGAAATTCACAAAGTAGAACCAGGCGACATCGCGTTTTCCGATGCGCCCAAATATTTCCAGAAAACACTCGATAGCGCGGCTACCATCATTCTGCTCAACGCTGCGGCGGAGTGCCCGCCCGGCAAAGCTATACTCGTGGTCGAAAAACCCTTCGAGGTGTACGACACGCTTATTCGCGAACACCGTCCGTTCGAGCCATCGGTTAGTCCGATCAGCCATAAGGCGGAAATTCACCCTACCGCTATCCTCGAACCAGGTGTGGTGGTGGCAGCCAACGTGTCCATCGGGGCGCATTCCTACATCCAGGCCAATACGTACATCGGCGAGTACACCACCATCGGCGAGCACGTAACCATCGGCCCCAACACGATCATCGGCAGCGATGCCTTTTATTTCAAAAAACACCCCGACGGTTCCTACCAGAAATGGCGCTCCGGCGGCCGGGTTATCATCGAAGAACGCGTGGACATCGGAGCAGGCTGCACCATCAACAAGGGCGTGAGTGGCGACACCGTCATCGGCGCCGGCAGCAAACTGGACTGCCAAATCCACATCGGCCACGGCGTGGTTATTGGAAAAAACTGCCTCATGGCCGCGCAGGTAGGCATCGGCGGCAAAACCATCATCGAAGACAACGTGGTGCTGTACGGCCAGGTCGGCGTCGTGCAGGCGGTGCGCATCGGAAAGGGCGCCATCGTGCTGGCCGGCTCCGGCGTGTCCAAGTCGCTGGAGGGCGGGAAAACCTATTTCGGCTCACCGGCGGAGGAAATGCGGGAAAAATACCGGGAGTTGGCGGCAGCGCGGCAGTTGCCGGAGTTGCTGAAAAAATGGAATAAGTAAGCGATCTCGTAAAATGATTGGACACGGATGCCACGGATGAGACACGGATTTTCACAGATTTAATGAAGGTTTTCGCGGTTTTACCGCCTTATGTTTTTCTGAAAATCCGTGTCTCATCCGTGGCATCCGTGTCCAATCGTGAAGCAGTATGGTCTACTCCTCCTTCACCCGCACCACATCCACGCCCAACTCCCGCACCAACCGGTTCAACGCGGGTAAGTCCCGCTCGCGGATGGTTTTCCATTTTTCCAGTTCGGCGTTGATCTGCCCGAACAGCATGGCCTGCACCTCCAGCGCTTGACTTGTCGGCGCGAAGTCCCCTTGTGCGGCGATTTCCATGACATTGCCGAGTTTGTCATTGAGTCGCACCGGAAAATTCAGCGGGTCCTGGCTGGACTTGTTTTTTGTCTGGTAAAGCGCTTCTTCGACAGCAGTCATGTCTTTTTCAATGGTTTTGATTTGCTCGCGCAAGGGCTTCAGGCGTTCCTCCTCGGGGAGTCGGGAAGTGAGGCCCTTGATCTGGGCGCGCAGGTCGCGGATGTAGCCGATGGTCGTGTGCATTTCCGAGAGTTTGTCGGAGCAGGATTTGACGAAAGCAAACTGCGCGGCGTAATCCTCCGAACGGGCGGTGGCCCGCGGATCGGGCAGGAGTACGAACGACTCTTCGGCACTTTGCCCGTTCACGGTGAGGCGCACGCGGTAGTCGCCCGGCACGGCTACCGGGCCGCTCAGGCGGGTGGACCAGAGGATCAAGCCCTCGAATTTTTTCGCGCCCGGGTAACGCAAATCCCACACAAAACGGTTGCCGCCGGCTTTCAGGTCGCTCAGTTTGTCCTCCTTGCTCTGGTTTGAAAATTTGCG
>CAYMQY010000207.1:0-2104 GCA_964392655.1 uncultured Saprospiraceae bacterium | reverse complement strand
ATCCAGAGGCTGCGGCCCTGCGTAGCGGCGATGAGGTTGTCGTTTTTGATCGTCAGGTCGGTGACAGGCACGATGGGCAGGTTCAGTTGAAACGGCTGCCAGTGCGCGCCGTCGTCGAAACTGACATACATACCCTGCTCGGTACCGCAGTACAACAGGCCGCGGCGCTTCGGATCGGCGCGGACTACGCGGGTGAAATGCTCCGGCGCGATGCCCTCGGTGATCTTGCGCCACGTTTTTCCGTAGTCGGCAGTGTGAAACAGGTACGGCCGGTAGTCGCCCGACTTGTATGAAGTAGCGGCAAGGTAAAGGCCGCCCTTGCGGAACGGGTCGGGTTCCACGCAGTTGACCATGCACCACTTCGGCAGTTCGGCAGGGGTGACGTTGGCCCAGGCGCCGCCGCCGTCGCGACTGACATGCACGAGGCCGTCGTCGCTGCCCGTCCATAGCAAGCCGGGTTCCCAGGGCGACTCGCAGGCGGCGAAAATGGTGCAGTAGTACTCCACGCTGGTGTTGTCTTGCGTGATCGGACCGCCCGACGATTTCTGGCGCTCGCGGTCGTTGGTGGTCAGATCGGGGCTGATGGTTTTCCAGGACTGGCCTTCGTCGGTGCTGACGTGCAGCCGGTTGGAGGCGGCGTAGAGTTTTTTCGGGTCATTCGGGGAGAAAAACAGCGGGTAGTTCCACTGGAACCGGTAACGGGCATCCTCGGCGCCGTGGCCCATGTTGTCTTCGGGCCACACGTTGACGGCGCGGGTGGTTTTGCGCCGGTGGTCCACACGGCTGAGGTAGCCGTGGTACTCGCCGCCGTACACGATTTCGCTGTCGGTCGGGTCCACGGCAATGTGGCCCGACTCGCCGCCGGCGGTGGGTTCCCAGTCGCGCTCGCCGATGCTGCTGCCGTCGGTGCGGTGGCGAATCCGCACGGTGCTGTTGTCCTGCTGGGCTGCGTAAATCCGGTAGGGGAAATCGTTGTCGGTGGTCACGCGGTAAAACTGCGCGGTAGGCTGGTTGTGGTAGGTGCTCCAGGTTTCGCCGCCGTCGTACGTGATTTGTGCGCCGCCGTCGTCGCCGATGATCATGCGGTTGGGGTCTTCGGGCGCAATCCAGAGGTCGTGGTGGTCGCCGTGCGGCGCCGATTTTCCGGTGAACGTTTTTCCGCCGTCTTTGGAGCTGTGGTAGGCCACGTTCACTACGTACACCTTGTCGGCGTCTTTGGTGTCGGCGTAAATGCGGGAGTAGTACCAGGCCCGCTGGCGCAGGTTGCGGTCGTCGTTGAGTTTGGCCCATTTTTTCCCGCCGTCGTCGGAGCGGAACACGCCGCCGTTTTCGGCCTCGATGATGGCCCACACGCGCTGCGGGTTGGCCGGCGACACCGTAACGCCTATGATGCCGAGGGTGTCTTTTTGCGGCAAGCCTTCGTTGCGGCTGATGTCCGTCCAGGTATCGCCGCCGTCGGTGCTTTTCCAGAGGCCGGAGCCTTCGCCGCCGCTGCTCAGGCTGTACGGCGTGCGCCGGATGCGCCAGGTACTTGCAAAGAGAATGCGCGGGTTGGTGGGGTCGAAACACAGGTCAATGGCGCCGGCGTCTTCGTTGGCGAAGAGGATGCGCTGCCAGGTTTTGCCGCCGTCGTCGGAGCGGTACACGCCACGTTCGGGCGAGGGTTTGAACAGGTCGCCGAGTACGGCGGCGTACACGCGGTCGGGGTTGGTCGGGTGTACGCGGATGCGAGGAACGTGGCGGCTGTTGGGCAATCCGGCGAAGGTCCAGGTTTGGCCGGCGTCGGTGCTTTTCCAGATGCCGGAGCCGGCACTGACGTTGCCGCGCACGGTTTTTTCGCCGCCGCCGGCGTACAGCACATTATTGTCCGAAGGCGCCACCTCGATGGCGCCTATGGAGCCGCCGAAGAAGCCGTCGGACAGGCAGGCCCAGGTGCGGCCGCCGTCGGTGGTGCGCCACACGCCGCCGCCTGTGCTGCCGAAGTAAAACAGATTGGGTTTGCCCGGCACACCCGTCACCGCCGCCGAGCGTCCGCCCCGGAACGGCCCGATGCAGCGCCATTCGAGGGCGTTGTACACGGATTCGTCCATGGCCGGTTTGGGCG
>CAYMQY010000206.1:1471-8179 GCA_964392655.1 uncultured Saprospiraceae bacterium | reverse complement strand
GACGTATCCGGCTCCTACCTGCATCTTTGCTACCTCGAAGCCGAAGCCGGTAACTTCGAACAAGCGCTCCGGTACGGCGCGGAAGGCTTGCGAATTTGCATTGAAACCAAAAACATCGTGCGCGAAGGGCAACTCCATCATGCTTGCGGGAATGCATGCCACGGCAAGGGAGATTTCAAAAGTGCTGCGGAGAACTACGAGAAATCCCTTGAGTTGTTTCGCCTGGCGCTTGGGAATGACGACATCTACCTCGTCACCGTACTTAACTCCATCGCCATCACTACCGTCTCCGGCCCGGCCCATGCCCGGGAATACCTGCTGGAAGCACTGGCTATTTGTGAAAAAAACGGAAAACCGGCAGACCAATACGCCGTCACCTGCGGCAATCTGGCTGAAAACTACGATAAGTTCGGCGACCCTGACAACGCGATCAAATACGCCCGACTCGCCCTCGATGCACTGGCGCCAATTGCCGCAATCAAACAACGCGATATCGGCGCCATCTGGCAAAACCTCGGAAACTATTACAGCCAAAAAGGTGATTTTGTCCAAAGTGATTCCGCCTACGAGCAGGCGGAAAAGGCTTTTCGGAGCATTTATCCGCCGATTCACTCAAGCATCACGACGCTCATGCAGTGCAGGGCCGCCGCCCGCATTCGTCAAAAAGACTACGCAGGAGCCGTGCCGCTCCTGCAGGAAGTGCTCGCGCGGCTCAACCAGTCGGGGCGTGATCCCCGGACGCTGCACGCGCTGTTTCAGGATTGGTCCGACATGGAAGCCCGGCAAGACAACTACGTTGCCGCGCTTGCGCTGGCCGACTCCGCCATTGCCGCTGCCGGCAGTCGCCTGGGCCGGTTTCAGGAAGGCTTGTCCCAAGAGTATGTGTGGGCCAATGTGCTCAAAGGACAAGTATGCCTGCGCTACTTCGGCCTGACGCAACAGCAAACCGTACTGGAAGAGGCCCAGAGCGCCTTCCAGCGGGCAGACAACGAACTGCAACGCTGCCTGAACAGCGCCATGCGCGAAAGCGACAAAAGCCGGCTGGTGCACTACGCTGTGGCAATTTCCGAAGGGTTGACCTGGGTGGAAACCGTTCGGCCCGACGCCGATGCTCATGGGAAAGCGTTCGAAATGTCCGAACAAGCCAAGTCCCGGGAATTGCGCGCAGCATTTCAGGAAACCCGCGCCCGAAAACTGGCGGACATTCCCGATACTTTGCTCATACAGGAGCATGCTCTGAACACGGACATCGCTTTTTGGGAAAAAACCGAATTCGAACGCGTGCAGTCCCGCGCCCCCGAAGATGATACCCAACTGCTTGAAGCCCGCGCCAAAGTCAGCGAACTTCGCCGGCAACACGACCGGCTCGTTCGTTACGTTGAAAAAAAATACACGGCCTACCACCGCCTGCGCTACGACCTGCGCACCGAAACCGTGCAGTCCGTGCAACGCGACTTGCTCCAACCCGGTCAAACGCTGCTGGAATATTTCACCGGCGACAGTGCCATTTTCATTCATGTCGTCCGCCCGGACGGGTACCGAATGGTGCGGGTGCCGCGCGATTTTCCGCTCGAAGACCTGGTGCAGGACCTCCGCTCCGGCATCATGGATTGCGGTCCGGAAAGCGATCTGCCGGCGGCGTTGGACCGATATGCCCGGGCGGCGCACCAGTTGTACCAAAAACTCATCGCTCCGGTGGCTGCGGATATTCCCGCCGGCGACCGGATCATCCTCGTGCCCGACGGCCTGCTGACGTACATCCCCTTCGAGGCCCTGCTGACCGAACTGCCTGCCGACCTCATGGACTGGCACCGGTACAAATACTGGGTACTCCGGCACGACATCAGTTACTGCTACTCCGCCACGCTGCTGCGCGAAATGCGCGACCGCAAGCCCCGCGCCGAGCCGGAAAACCTGTTTCTCGGCATGGCGCCGACTTATGCCGGCGATACCACAGCCGTCAAGTCATCGCGTCGGGGTGAAGCGCCGGGTGCGCGCCTGCAGGCCCTGGACTACAACGACGTGGAAGTGGATTCCCTCCAACACCTGCTCGGCGGGCAGATTTACACCGGAGCGGACGCCACAAAAGAGCGGTTCGTGCGGGAAGCCGGCGGGTTTCGCATCCTGCACCCGGCCCTGCACGGCAAAGCCGACGACCGTTCGGGCGACTACTCCTTTCTCGCGTTTTATGAAGACCCCGAGCACGGTGTCGAGCAGGATCGGCTGTACGTCCGGGAAGTGTACAACCTCGCGTTGAACGCCGACCTCGTCACGCTGAGTGCCTGCGAAACCAACATCGGCGAACTGCGCCGGGGCGAGGGCATCATCGGGCTGGCACGTGCCTTTGCCTATGCAGGCGCGAAGAGCATCGTGAGTTCGCTCTGGAGCGTGCATGACAAAAAAACCATGCTGCTCATGGTGGATTTTTACCGCCGCCTGAAATCCGGCGTACCCAAAGACGCCGCACTCGCCGGCGCCAAACGGGCATTCATCGGCTACGGCGACGAGCGCTCGCACCCGTACTTCTGGGCGGGGTTTGTAGGCTTGGGGGATATGCGGGCAGTGCGGTTTTGATCATCCCGATCAGTACAATACCCTGATTCGCATGACTCAAATTTCTTTACTAATTCGGGATGACTCCACGCTTACTCTTCGGCGCTCACGCGCCGAATTCGATCCGGGTAGTCCGTGATAATCCCGTCCACACCGAGGCGCACAAGGCGGCGCATGGCGGGCACCTCGTTCACCGTCCATGGGATGAGTTTCATGCCGTATTCGCGGCAGCGGCGCACGAGTTTTTCGTCCACCAGCAAGTAGTACGGGCTGTAAATTTCCGGCGTGAAGCCGAGCCGGGTCAGGTTGGAGTCCAGCGAATTCAGGTTTTCCACCAACAGCGCCATACGCAGGCCGGGGTTGAGCGTCCGCATGACCTGCAGCGCACGTGGGTCGAACGACTGCACGTTGGCGTCCTGCTCCAGATCGAGCGCACGGAGTTCGTCCACCACAAGCCGGGCAAATTCCTGCACGGGCGGCGTACGCAGTCCGTCCCATTCGGGGCGGCTTTTTATTTCAATGTTCCAGCGTACCTGTTTTTTGGGGAATGCCGTGCGTACGGCCTCCACGGTTTCGCGTAGGGTGGGTTTGTGCGCTGCTACGGGTTTTTGATGCGGGAAACGCGGATTTCCCCAGCTGCCGCAGTCGAAGGCGCGGATTTCAGCGGCGGTCATTTGGTAAATCAAAAACTTTTCTGTCTCGCCTTTGGCAATGGGAGTTCCGCCGGCCTGCCGGCAAATGTCGGAATTGAACCAGGGTTCGTGGCTGACGATCAGTTGGCGGTCTTTCGACACGGCGAGGTCCAGTTCGAGCGTGCGCACGTCCGGGTACTCCAGCGCATGTAAAAAAGCGGGAATGGTGTTTTCGGGCAAAAGGCCGCGCGCGCCCCGGTGGCCCTGCCAGTCGAAGCCGGTCGGGACGGGGATGGGGCGTTTTTCGGTGAGTTTGCAGGTCAGGAAAGGGAGCGCAGCCAGCATAAGCCAAAAGATTGTGGGGAATTTGTTTTGTCCGGTCATGTGCAGTGCAGTTTCTTTGGGCGAAAATTAGCCGGAATCACTCGACTGCTTTTTTGAGGCTGGTTAAGTTATCGTGAAGTCTTGAGATTGAGTGCTGCTGTTGTTGTCGGCGGGGACGCCGGCAAGGGCTGGAGCAGCGCCGCCCCTTTTTCTCACGGATAAATCTGTGGGCGGAGAAACCCTCCAACCAGAAACCCCTTCAACCCGAAACCTTCAAACCTGAAATATGCTCGACGTTAAAAAATTTCTCTTCGATCTGCCGCAAAAAGCCAACGCCGACGCGCTGGAAGGCTTGTCTACTTTGTTTCACTTTGATATTGCCGATGCCGGCCAGTTCACCGTCAAACTGACCGACGGAAAACTCGAAGTTTCCGAAGGCCTGAGCGGCGAGGCGACCTGCAAGGTCACCACCACGGCGGAGTCGTTTTCCAAACTGCTTACCGGCGACCTGAACCCGATGATGGCCATGATGACCGGCAAACTCAAGATCAGCAATCCCGGCGAAATGCTGAAATACGCCAAAATGTTCGGGCTTATGTAAGTTCGTCCGGCAGGTCGCCGTCCTTGAATTTTTCGATTTCCCGGCGCTCTTTTTTGGTGGGACGCCCGGCGCCTTTTTCGCGTTTTTCGTTGGTTGCCGCTGCATTGAGGAACCAGGATTTGTATTTGTTCCGCTCCTCTTCGGGCGTGATGTCCTCGTAGCAGGTGACGGCGATGGGGGCGCCCACGCGTTTTTCGATCAGCACCAGAGCGCGGTATTCGAAGTTGAAGCCTTCTTTTTTCACCGTCACTTCCTCCTTTTCGGAAAGCAGATACGAAGGTTTGACCGGCTCGCCTGCAATGCGCACCTTGCCCGCCTTGCAGGCATCTGTGGCGATCGTGCGGCTTTTGAAAATGCGCACGCTCCACAGCCATTTGTCTATCCGAACCTTCCCCATTCGTAAGTTGTACTTCGTAACGCGTACTTTGTCAGCCCATTTTGCTGCGTTTGACCATCCAGGTTTGCAGGATCGGGGTGAAGCCCTTGTTGATGTCGGCTTCTACGAAATCAATTTTGTACTGGAGGCAGCGGAGTTTGAGTTTTTCGGCGAAAGCCGCCACTTGTTTGGTGTAAAACTCCTTGACTTGTCCGGGCTGCAGACGCACCTGCTCGCCCGTTTCCATGTCCACGAACAGGTAGGGCCGGTTTTCAAATTCAAAATCAAGTTCCTTGGCCTTGTCGGTCACGTGAAAAAGAATGACTTCGTGTTTGTTGTGGCGCAGGTGCTGGAGGGCGGAAAACAGTTTGTCGGCCTCTTCAGGGCGTTCCAGTACATCGGTGAAAATGATCACCAGGGAGCGGCGATGAATGGCGTCGGCTACCGCGTGCAGGATGCCGGACAGGTCGGTGGGCCGGTTCAGTTGCGGGTTCTCGATGCGCTCGACGAGGTAGGCGAGCAACTGCTGGTAGTGCTGCGTGGTGGATTTGCAGTTGGTATTCACCCGAATCTGATCGTCGAACAAGGTAAGTCCGAAGGCATCGCGTTGTTTTCTCAGGGCGTACATGAGCGCAGCGGCGGATTGCGCGGCGAAGCACAGTTTGTTTTTGTACTTCAGTTTTTGCGGGTTCCGCTCGTCCCAGGGGTAGTACATGGTGGAGGAGCAGTCCACCACGATCTGGCAGCGCAGGTTGGTTTCTTCCTCGAAACGTTTGACGAAGAGTTTGTCGGTGCGGGCGTACACTTTCCAGTCAATGTTGCGGGTGCTTTCGCCGGTGTTGTACAGGCGGTGTTCGGCGAATTCGACCGAAAACCCGTGGAACGGGCTGCGGTGCATGCCCACGATGAAGCCCTCCACCACCTGGCGGGCCAGGAGTTCGAGGTTGCTGCCGAGGGCGCGTATGTCTTGCTGTTCGAGGATGTTGGACATGGTGCGGTTGGATGGTTTCCGGTTGGGAGGTGCAAAGGTAGAGAAGATCGTAGCATCATTCTGCAACGACAATTGCCCTTCTGGTCAAAACCTGCTCTGCCTGCCACAACACAGCAAAATAAATCCCGGAAGGCAAATCGCCGGTCGCTACAACAAACGCTTGTCCGTTGAGTTTCGAAAAACGCCGAACCTCCTGCCCCGTCGCATTGAACAGGACCAGCACCGCGTCCTCCAGCGGGACGGTGCCGGCCACCGCGAGGTGGTCGCGGAACGGATTGGGATACAGGCGGATTTCCGGGTGCTCGGGTTCGGCGGGCACGGACACCGTCGGGACGCAGGTCTCCCGCATCAGCCATGCGCTGTCGAGCCGGGCGAAGTCCACGCCGATGTCGGTCCCATCCGATGCGGCGTGTTTGTAGGGACTTGTGCCGGCGAGGGCGTAGTCGCGGTAGTTGTTGATGCCGTTGCTGAAGTTGACAAACTGCACGCTGCCGTTTGCATTCGGGAAAAAATTCTGACTTGCTGTGGCATAGTTGCTGTACCGCGCGGCATTTCCTCCGATCAGCACATTTTTGTCAAATTTCCGGTTGGCGTCGGTGATGCCGGGAAAAAAGGCGCCCATCGGCCCGTTTCCGCCTTGCGAAAAGCCCGGCCCGTACACGCCCTGGTAACCGCCGGCGGAGAGGAAGCAGTTGAAAATGTTGTCGGTGATGGCGATGCTGAGCGTGGTGTCGTAGGCCCAGGTGATCGGGCCGGTCTGGAATACGGTGTTGTGCTCCACGACGACATCCGCCGGGTCGCCAATTTTGAGGAAGGTGCCGTCGTTCGGCCCGAAAACATTCCCGTCGCCAAAGTTCGGCCCGTTGATGTCGTCGAACAGGTTGTTGGCGATGCGGATACGTTTGGATTGCAGGCTTGGCGTGGGGCTGTCGTGCCCCGACAGGGTAATTCCTGCCCCTGCATGGCGTATCACGTTGTTGGTGATGGTGATGTCACTCACGTCTGCCTGCGGAGCATTGCCGCCTTCGGCCCTGACGGTCAGCAAAATGGCGTAGCCGCTTTGGCCGGTGGGCAGGTCGGCCCAACAGTTTTCCAGCAGGTTGGCATCCAGCAGGACACGTTTGCTGGTTTTCAGTTCAAACAGGTTTTTGATCGTCCAGTGTTTGCCTGCGTAATCCGGGTGGCCGATGCGCCACGAAAACGGTTTGAAAAAATGGTTGAGCCGCACTTC
>CAYMQY010000206.1:0-1371 GCA_964392655.1 uncultured Saprospiraceae bacterium | reverse complement strand
CGGTCCACCACGAGGTCGTGCGGCACCTTGCTCAGCGTGTTTTGGGCAGAGGAGGCGTCGCCGAAGAAAACCAGACCGTAGCTGTTGATCACGGCAGTGTCCACGGTCAGTTCAAGTCCCACGAGGCGGTAGTGGTGCGCCGATGCTTGCGTGCGCAGGCAGGGGACACCTGAAGGGTTGGTCGTCACGATCTTCGGCATGGCCGATTTTTGGGTGGGGAACGTGGCGTCGCCGGTGGGTGCGTCCGGGGCGATGCGCGTCGCCGGCGGGGGCAGCAGGTGTATGTGGGAAGACGTAAGGATGATCCACCCGTTTCCGGTTTTGTACGGCAGGGTAAAACTGCCCTTGAACGTGGCTCCGGCATCAAGCACGAGTATGCTGCCCGGCGTGGCGGCGTTGAGAGCCGCTTGCAGGTCGCTAAAGTCGCGCCCTGCCGGGCCTACGGTGATCACGGTGTAGCCGCTCGTGTCCGGGAAGCAGGATTCGATGCTTGCGGTATTGGGCAACACCGGCGGTGTTTGCGCCGGGCTGCGGACGCTGCCAAGCGCAGCCATCAGGCAAAGCAATATTCGAGTGTTCATGGGTCAACTTTTTTCAGGAAAAACTTCGTGGTGCCATCCTCTGCCAAATCGAAACCCGACTCGGGCAGGAATCCGTGTTTTCGCAGCAGTTTTTCCGAAGCGGCATTTTCCGGATGTGTGTACGCTTCCACGGTGTGCAGGCCAAGAGCGCCGAATGCATACGCCAGTACGCAGCCCAGTGCTTCCGACATGATGCCGCGCCCCTGAAAATCCGGATGGAGTTCGTAGCCCGTTTCTGCGGTTTTATCTTCTTCCGAAAAATTCCACAGGCAAATCGTGCCGATCAACAGCGGGGTTTCTCGCAGGCAAACGGCCCAATACAGCGACTTGCCCTGAGCCACGCTGTCGGTAATTTTGGCCACAAAGGCTGCTGCCTCGTCAAGGCTCCGGCAAGCAGGCCGGTCGAGGTAGCGGTTGACCCGCTCGTCGGAGCGCAGGGCAAAAATTGCGGCGGTGTCCGACGGCGCCAACTGCCGGAGGATTAACCGTTCGGTGGACAGCTGCGGGAAAGGAGAAAAATGAGCGGCAGGCATTTTTGTAAAACCGAGGCTGTTTCAAATTTTTCACCGCGGAGCCGCAGAGGCGCGGAGAAACAAGCAGGTTGATTGCTAAAAAACTCCGCGCCTCTGCGTCTCTGCGGTGAATCTTCAAAAAACTCTGCGTCTCCGCGTCTCTGCGGTGAAAAAACAACATGGCAAGGAAATTACTCTTAGAACATGCCCACATTCCGGGCATCCACACCTACGAGGTCTATCGCAAACACGGCGGTTACCGCTCGGTGGAAAAGGCA
>CAYMQY010000205.1:0-8189 GCA_964392655.1 uncultured Saprospiraceae bacterium | reverse complement strand
ACGGTATCGGATTGAAACGGCGCGTACGAACGCGGGTTTCCGTTGTCCACAGCGACTATTTCGGCAGGGCCGTCCACCCGGAAGCGGATGGTGTTATCGGCTAAGGGGCACAGATTTCCGGCCTGGTCCAGAATTTCCACGGTGACGAAACACAGATCTTCGCCGTCGGACCGCAGGGTATCCCGGTCGGGTGTCAGGCGAATGGAGGCCGGCGAACCGGCGGTTTTTACCACCGCATCGCCGAGCGGTTTTCCGTCCCGGAACGCCACCGCACGCAGGGTTCCCGGGGAATAGGGCACATCCCGCCACATCAGCCGGTATCGCTCGACACTGTTTTCCGAATCGGGGTTCTTGCATTGCTTGCCCAGCGATTTGCCGTTGAGGAACAGTTCGGCGCAGTCGCCGTTGGTGTACACAAATACGGGAACAGGTTTCCCTTCGCGGCCGGCCCAGTTCCAGTGTGGCAGGATATGCACCGTGGTTTCTTCGGGCTTCCATACACTCTTGTACAGGTAATACCGGTCTTTGGGCAACCCTGCCAGATCGAAAATGCCGAAGTAGGAACTGCGTGCCAGGTCTTTTCGCTTCATGCCGCGCTCCGCGATGGCATAATCGCCGTAGGGCGTCGGCTCGCCGAGATAGTCGAAACCTGTCCAGACGAATTCGCCTGCCACAAACGGGTCTTCTTGTTGCCAGCGGAAATCATCTTCCGGAACTTCCGCCCAGGAGGGAGCATTCAGATCGTAGGAACTAACCTGCACCGCATCAGTAAAATCGGTTTTTTTCGCCGGTAGCGGCATCTCATAAAACCCGCG
The DNA here is from genome assembly GCA_964392655.1 of uncultured Saprospiraceae bacterium. Classification (GTDB taxonomy): domain Bacteria; phylum Bacteroidota; class Bacteroidia; order Chitinophagales; family Saprospiraceae; genus M3007. The sequence goes on along the minus strand of CAYMQY010000205.1, from coordinate 7,374 downwards.
CGTGCTGACGGTGCTGGCCGACTCGGTGATGATGACGGCTTTTTGCGGTGCCAGCCGCCGGGCCAGATCGTAGCGGCGGCCGTAGTTGTAGGAAATCACATCGTAGTAATCGAAATGACGCAAGGCTGCATTGTCCCGCTGGTCGCACACGAGGGTCACGGCACGCGAGGGGTCGTATTTCCGAAAAGCCTGTACCACGGCCTGCAGTTTGTCGAATCCGCCGTTCATATTGCCCTGCACATCCCCGATTTCGTTGCCGGCACTCCAGAGAAAAATGCAAGGGTGGTTGCGGTCGCGTTGCACGAAATTGCGCACCTGCCGCTCGGCAAATTCAGCAAAATCGGCGCCGGGCAGGTAGTCCGCCTTGCCGTCGTACTTGTCGAACAGTTCGTCCAGCACCAGGAAACCCATGCGATCGCAGAGGTCGAGCAACTCGGGAGCCGGAGCGTTGTGGCTGGTGCGGATGGCATTGCAGCCCATGCTGCGCAGGAGTTCCAGTTGGCGTTCCTGGGCGCGGTAGTTGAATGCCGCGCCGAGCGCCCCGAAATCGTGGTGTTGGTTCACGCCTTTGATTTGCAGGCGTTTGCCGTTCAGCAGCATGCCGTCGTTGGCCGTGAATTCGATGGTGCGAATGCCGAAGGTGGACAGGTACTCGTCGCAGATGACTCCGTTTTTACGCAGCACGGTTTTCAGGGTGTACAACACAGGATTGTCGGGCGACCACAGGCGCGGTTTCATCAATCGCAGCCGCTGCTCGAACGTGTGCGCTTCGCCAGGTTTGACCGGACAGCCCACCGAGTCGGAGGCCAGCACGTCGTTCCCCGGAGACAAGATGTATTGTTGCACACTGACAGTTTCCGTGCGATCGCCTTCGTTGTGCACCGTGGTGCGCACGTCGGCATTAGCGCGTTCCGGGCGAATATCGGATGTCGTGATCTGTGTCCCCCAAATGCCCACATGCACCGGGTCGGTCACGATCAGTTGCACCTTGCGGTACATGCCCGCCCCCGGATACCAGCGGCTGTCGTGCCGGCGGGTGTCGGCATGCACGGCCAGCACATTGTCCGCGCCGGGACGGAGCAGGGAGGTGATGTCGAGGTAAAACGAATTATAGCCGTAGTCCCAGGCTCCGGCGAGGCGGCCGTTCAGGTATACTTTCGGGAATGCCATGACGCCATCGAAAAGGGCGTACACGCGCTTGCCCGTCCAGGAGGCTTCGGCGCGAAAGGTGTGGCGATACCAGCCCTCACCCTGCCACGGCAGTTTGCCGGTCTCGGCGGAACCTTCGGGGTCGAACGGCCCGGCAATGGCCCAGTCGTGCGGCACACGTACGGTCTGCCAGGCGCCGTCGTCGAACCCGGGGGCTGCGGCGTCGGCAGGGTTCCCTTTGGTGAATTTCCAGTTTTCGCCAAGTGGGAAGATTTGGCGATGCGGGGTTTGTCCATGAAGGGGCAGGGCAAGCAAAAGAAGCGGAAGTGCGGTAAACTTCATAAGAAGCGACAGACTGTCGTTGGATGGATTTACATGATCTTTTCAAAAGATTTCAAGGTGTTTTCGAAGCGAAAGTCAACTTCTTTCCACGCTTTTTCCTTTTCCAGAATCACGAAAATGTGCCGGTTGAGCAAGTTTTTTGGGTCTATGTTAATCCGCAATTGTTCGTGATAAACAGCGCGTTTGGCCGACTCGGGCGCCTTGTTTTTCCTCAGATTTTTCACATACCTCCAGTACGAACTTGCCAAAATGAAGGGATAAAACAACGGAAACAGGAACAATGAACCCTTGCTCAGCCGCACGTACCGGATGGTCTTGATTCGAAAGCCGGCAAGTTTGGCCAACACGCGCAGTTTCTGCAGCCCGATCAGGAAAATATGCCCGTAGTAGATTTCCGAAATGATGGATCGGTCCGACATCCAGATGTCGTCCAGTTCATTCGGCGGCATTTGTTTTGCTGACTCGCTTTCAAAAAGCAGGTAACTGATCTTCGATGCCAGATTGGAACAGGATGGTGTTGTAATGACCAACTCGCCCCCGGTTTTCAATACGCGGTTAAACTCCTGAAGGGCTTTCAGTTGATCGCTGAAGTGTTCGATTCCTTCCTGACAGATCAGTATGTCGGCATGGTTATCCCCAACCGGAATTCCATCCAGAATGTCGGCCCGCTTGCATGCGATGCCGCTCAGCATAAAATACTCGGGGAAGAGGTCGTAAGGTTCTGCCCGGGCGCCGTGCTCAAGCAAAATTTCAGTAGTAGCCCCGTTACCCGCCGGCACATCCAGTACAACCTTGTTTTTCAGACTGGTTTTGATGCTGTCCAGATATTGCCTGACGTGGTACTTGGGACTTTTAGGATTGGTTATGTAGGAATCAATCATGGTAACGGGAATACTTTTTTTAGAGTTAAACAAACTTGTTCATGGACGGCCGTAAATGTACGGTTTTAACGAAAGTATCCATTCCAGTGCGAATTTGAGTCCGAAGCGGCTGTATCGTAAAATACCCGTTGCATTGGGGCTGCCCGCAGGAATAATTCGTCAGACGAATTATTCGCCGAAGGAATATTACGGCAAGATTTGCCATTTTTGCCGCAGCCCGAACACACTACGGGCGACCTAACCATTTATCAGTTATAAAACACTAGCAGCCATGCCCAAGGAAATTTACGAGAAGACCCTGCAAACCTGGATCGAAGACGAAAAAGCGGCGCTCGAACTCATCGCGGTGGTAGGAAAACTGTGGTTCGACCACTCCATCGAGTTGGTCATTTTCCGCAACCAGATGGTGGATCGAAGTGCTTCCGAACTCCTGAACCTGCACCACTACGCCCGCGAAGTGGTGCGCCACCCGCTGTCGGTGCACGACACGCTGGCGCTGGCAAAGGCTATTTATGCCAACCACCTCGCACCCTCGCGGCTCGACATCGGTCGCATAGGCGTGGAGTGGCTGGACGAAAAAGCCTCCTACGCAAACGAGTCGGATTTTATCGCCAAAAAACTGAAGGACTTCATCGGAGAAGATAAAATTCACCTCAAACCCAAAGACGTAGTCTTGTACGGTTTCGGTCGAATTGGTCGCATTGCAGCCCGCGAACTGATCACCCAGGCTGGCAAGGGCGAGCAACTACGCCTGCGCGCCATAGTCACCCGCGACAAAAGTCCGGACGACATCATCAAACGCGCCGACCTGCTGCGCTCCGACTCCGTACACGGGCATTTCCCCGGAACGGTGATCGCCGACGTCGAAAACAAGTGCATCTGGGTGAACGGCCACAAGGTGGATATGATCTCGGCCAACACGCCGGAAGAAATTGACTACACCGTATACGGCATCGAAGACGCGCTGCTGATTGACAACACAGGCGTATGGCGCGACCGCGCCAACCTCAGCCGGCACCTGCAATCCAAAGGCGTGTCGAAAGTGCTGCTCACGGCGCCCGGCAAAGGCGATATTCCGAACATTGTGCATGGGGTGAACAACCACGATGCGGATATTCAGGGCGAAAATATCTGGTCGGCAGCCAGTTGCACTACCAACGCGATTGTTCCGGTGCTGTCGGTTATCCACAAAGCACTCGGCATTGACAAGGGCCACATCGAGACGGTGCACTCCTACACCAACGACCAGAACCTGCTGGACAATTACCACAAAAAATACCGCCGCGGACGATCGGCGGCGCTCAACCTGGTTATCACCGAAACCGGCGCCGAGAGCGCAATTTCCAAAGTGATGCCCGAACTGTCGGGCAAATTTACCGGCAACGCAATCCGCGTACCCACGCCCAACGTGTCGCTGGCTGTGCTGAACCTGCAAGTGCAAAAAGCCACCGACAAGGATTCGGTGAACGAGATCATGCGCCAGGCTGCTCTGAAAGGCAACCTCGTAGAGCAAATTCAGTATTCATTTTCCAACGAACTGGTTTCCAGCGACCTGGTCGGCAATTCCACATCGTCCATATTCGATTCGCCGGCTACCATCGTATCCAAAGACGGCAAGGGCGTCGTGCTCTACGTGTGGTACGACAACGAGTACGGCTACACCCGCCAGGTGATACGTTTTGCCAAACAACTGGCCGGAGTGATCCGCCTGCGGTATTATTGAGCGCGGAGTCGGCGTGGAAACTCCGACGCGAAATTTCAGGTAATAAAAACACGAAGTGCTGCCCGCAAATCCGGGCAGCACTTCTGCATTTCAGGCCCCGTCAGGTCCGGGGCATACGCGTTATTTCACCTTTTTCAACCACTCGCTGATTCTGTCGGCCCATATTTCGATGAGTTGAAGTTCGCCGCTGAGCTGTACGTTTTTGTACATGTCGTAAAACTCGAGCGCGACGGTCGGGGTGTTATCCGCCACCGGAGCGAAAACAAGTTCCAGTTTTTCCGTGACCTTTCGGGCGCCATCATGCGTGTTGAACGATGAACTCGTATTAACCACCTTGCACGTCCTCGTTCCGGCAAGGTCAATACACGCCGACACTTCCTCCTCGTTTGACTTCTTGTAGAAGAACACATAGCCCTTGTTTTCGTCCATACCGATTGCGAAGTCTCTGAATACCTGCTGTTTACTTGCAGCGCAACCTTTTCCGGCTGCTAATTCCGACAATGCTTTTAGAAGTTTGTTTTCTCCTGCTTTTTTAATCCTGTGCATCCACACGAAGGGCAGTACACAAATTGCAATCAAGACCATGCCGATGATGGCGCTTCCTAAATCCATGATAATGTTTGTTTTGAAATGAAAATATGCAGTGTTGGCTTCAGGAGTGCCCAAAGCCGTTCAGAGCCGTCGCTCCAATCCCGACCCGTTGGAGTTCGGGTATTTCAAAATAAGGTTACCAGAAATAATGGAAGGGGAAAATCAGGTCAGCCTTTCGGTTTCTGATTAGAAACGCTCTCGAAATACCGACATAGCGTGCGTATGCGCTGGTGTAGCGCCGCTCGGTTGCCCATAAAACAGCCCAAAAACTGTTGAATGGAGTTTTCACACCGGAACAAGAGCCGCCGCTTTGGTTTTCTCCGTAACTCTCTGCAGGAGCGGTGTGAAACAGGGAAGTTTTGGTGATTTTGGAAAAACTGACACCTTCGCCTGAAATACCGGAGGAAAGAGCGCGATCAGCAACCGTCACGGTAACCGGCGGCTTGGCCGCAAAGCAGCAAAACAGCAGGAATAATGAGGTTCCCCAAAAACGGATTGCGTTTTTCACGCCGCAAAAGTAGTTCTACCCGGCGAAAGTGGTTTGCGAAAAAAAGTAAAACTTTGGGCCTTGATAACAAACCGAACTGCCGCTTCTGTGAACAAGCATACCATAGCCTCCGCATTCATTGCCCGTTTCGGCACAGCCCCCGAAATCACCGTCCGGGCGCCCGGCCGCATCAACCTCATCGGTGAACATACCGACTACAATGCCGGCTACGTGCTGCCCGCCGCCATTGACAAGGCTATTTGGCTCTCGGCTTGCCGCCGTACCGACGGACGATTTGCCTTTTTTGCCGCCGATCTTGACGAGTTTTTCTGCTCTGAAAATTCCGAAACGGTTTTTCAAACCACACACACCTGGGCGAACTACCTGCTGGGCGTCATTAGCGAAGCGCGTCGGGACGGGCTATCGGTTGGCGGCCTGAATGTGGCATTTGGCGGGGATGTGCCGCTCGGCGCGGGCTTATCGTCGTCGGCAGCATTGGAGAGCGGGATGCTCTTCGCGATCAACGAACTGTACCGCCTTGGGTTGTCCAGAATGGACATTGTACGACTTGCACAACGCGGCGAAAACAATTTTGTGGGCATGAAATGCGGCATCATGGACATGTTTGCCTCGGTCATGGGCCGGGCCGACAGCGTGGTGCGCCTCGACTGCCGAAGCCTCCAGTTTGAATATTTCCCCTTCAATGCGCCGGGATACAGCCTTGTGTTGTTCGATTCCGGTATCAAACACGCCCTTGTGGATTCGGAATACAACACCCGGCGGCAAGAATGCGAGGCCGGTGTGGCAACATTGCGCGCGTACCAAAATTCGTCGGACGAGTTGCTGAGCCTCCGTGATGTATCGCCCGATCTTCTGTTCCGGCACCGCGGCGACCTTGATCCCGTGGTTTTCCGGCGCTGCAAATTCGTAGTGGAAGAAATCGCGCGCGTTGAGGCCGCCTGTCATGCTCTGCAAACGGGAAATATGGAGCAATTTGGTCAGTTGATGTTCCAGTGCCACGACGGCCTGAACCGGGAGTACGAAGTTTGCGTGCCCGAAACCAACTTCCTCGTGGAGCAGGCCCGCGGCTATCCTGACGTTTCCGGCTCCCGGCAAATGGGCGGCGGCTTCGGCGGCTGCACGATCAATTTGGTGAAAACAGATGCGCTGGATGCATTTTCCGAAACTACCACGGTTGCTTACCGGCAGGCATTCGGCCTTGATCTGAAAATTTATCCCGTGCAACTGACCAACGGGACGGAATTGATCTAAAACCCTAAAACACTAATACACTAAAACACCATGCAATTCGACTCCCCCCACCGCCGCTATAACCCACTCACTGATTCCTGGGTGCTGGTGTCGCCGCATCGGGCCAAACGCCCGTGGCAGGGTCAAATGGAAAATCTGCCGCCCGACACGCGGCCTTCCTACGACCCGGGCTGCTACCTCTGCCCCGGAAACACCCGTGCCAACGGCGAACAAAACCCGGATTACCCGAGTGTTTTTGTGTTCGACAACGATTTTGCAGCGCTCTTGCCCGAGTCACAGGATTCAGCCCCGGCTAACGAAAGCGCATTTTTTCGCGCCCGCCCGGAACGCGGCCTCGCGCGGGTGATCTGTTTTTCGCCCCGCCACGACCTGACCATCGCGGAAATGGACACTGCTGCGATCCGGCAAGTCGTGGACGCCTGGGTGCAGGAATACCGCACGCTGGGCGCCAAACCATTCATTCGCTACGTGCAGATTTTTGAAAACAAAGGCGCCGTCATGGGCTGCTCCAACCCGCACCCGCACGGGCAAATCTGGGCGCAATCGAGCATCCCCGACGAGCCGCTGAAAAAACAGCGGGCGCAACGAAAATACTGGAAAAAGCACGGGCGCACGCTACTTGCCGATTACCTGCGGGAAGAAGTGTCGAAAAACGAACGCATCTTGTTTGAAAACGAGCACTTTGTGGCGCTCGTGCCGTTCTGGGCGGTGTGGCCCTTCGAGGCAATGATCGTCCCGAAGCGCCCAATGCCGCGCATCACCGACCTGACGGACGCCGAAAAAGACGCCCTCGCCGACGCCTACCGCCGCCTGACGATCAGGTACGACAACCTGTTCCAGACCTCCTTCCCCTACTCCGCCGGTATCCACCAGGCGCCCACCGACGGCAAGCCGCACCCCGAGTGGCACTGGCATTTTGTGTTTTACCC
>CAYMQY010000204.1:0-8191 GCA_964392655.1 uncultured Saprospiraceae bacterium | reverse complement strand
GACCGGAGTCCATGACTTCCTGATTGCCTCTTACACCACGTCTGGGGACACGATCAAAGAAAGTTGGAAGGGCAAAAACTCCAAGACCAACCAAATCCGGATCTGACTCACTGAGAAACAATAATCGATCAACCGCAAATCTGTCGGCGAGTTCCTCTTGTCTGTGACCAGGCTCGTAACCCTCGGAATCCGAGAAGACAGGTGCCGAATGATGCTCACCAATGAGATGTCCAAGTTCGTGAAAAATCAGAAAAAGAAGTTGGCATCGAAGAGTCTTTGCTATGGCGGTCCGCGTTGAATTGGCGTCCTGGCCGCTTGTCAGGTCATCAATTGATGACAGTTTACCTAATGCCCCCTGCGACAACCAAAATACTGTGTTGTCAATTAGTATTTGGGTAATTTCATTGTAGATCCTATTCCGTATGGCATCGTCCGGATTGGACGCCAATTCCCAAATATTAACGATACAGGCATTCCATACCATGAGGTAGTGCAGTAACGAGTCATCGATGCGAATTACTGCGCGTTTCTCGTTCTCTACGTGGACTTCGGCATTCAATCCCGACGATGGATTAAGAAGACAGATGACAGGGACGCCGGTCAACTGAACATTATTGGAAAGGTCCATTGCGGAGTTGATCTCATGCACCATAGATGCGAAAACATCTAAGTACTCGCTCCTAATCGAGCTATTTCGTGCTTCGATTATCGAATCATCGCTAACCAAGCCTTGGTCAATCCAATCAGTGAAGTAGTCTTGTTTTTGCGCTGTGTCTTTGTCATCCACACCACGGTGATGACGTGTTCTCGAAATCATCCGAAGAAAACGAGACAGCATACTCACGGAGTCCCTTTGGTATCTGGTGCTGCGATCTTTCTCTTTAGCTTGAGTTTTACCCCGGCTTGGACTCCGGCCGTGATTTTGCCAATGAGTTCGAAACCTCCTTGGGCGTTTAGCCCTAGATTGAACTCAATCTCATCAAGCACAAATCCGGCCACTTCAGCTGGTTGGTTGGCTAGGACGTCGTCTAAGGAGTTAAGCATTGTTCTTAGATTTTCTTGAACAATGTCGGACTTAACTACGGCACTAGTAAGGACCCCTAGTCCGCCAAGTTTTGGGAACGCGCCGCGGCCGGTCGCTTCGTCCTGTTGCACTACAACTGTGATGTCCCAAGACACAATTTCCTCCTATGCAGAGTTGTTACTGACGATGTCGCCCAGTCGTGGGGCGGGCCATTCGAACGAAAACCTCAACATGTGCTAACAAGCGCGGTGTGCCCAACGTTCAAAGTAACAGGCGCTGCGCGGCTTTATCGCGCAGCGTCCTGTTGACTGCGAGGTTGGGCGTCATCGCGTTTCCTGTAAATAACGCAGAAATTCAGTAGGCTGATACTGACCTGAGTCGACGAGTCGCGAGAACTTGTCGTGCTCTTCGATCAGCCGCTCGTTGCGGACAACCGAGACTGGCTTCGGGCCGGGTAGTTTGCGTTGCTCACGCCAGCGCTTCGCTGGCTCTAGCAGTCGCATGAAGGTCAACTCTAGATTCGTACGTACGTGTACACGCGAACCTCCGATGAGCTGCGATCCCCCTGTCGTGGTCGTCCGTTCGGGCCCCTTGACGATGCTGGCCTTCACGGTGCGGCGACGTCGCTTGCCAATCTCCACTGACCGAAATACGTTTGCAGCAGGTCCAGAGTAGTAGACGTTTTCAAGCGCAGAGACAACCTGGAGCGCATTCAGTTGATCCATGTCCTTCGAGCTCGCTATCGAAGTGCGAGATGACCTCCGCGGCTCGCACGCATACACTCGCGGATCGTAGAAGCAGAGCATGTGCGTTGGAGACAGCGGAAAAAAGATTTGAAGGCCTTTACTGGCCAGTCCTGTCGAACTGCCGAATCGCTCAAACTCCATGAGCTGGTTGTACATGACTACCGGGTTGTCGCTTGTGATGAACTCCGTGCGCGGGGCAGCCACAAGCAACTTGTACTGAAGGTCCATGATGAGGTGATACAGGCGCAACATTATGGCGATCGTGAGGTTCGCGGGGTCATTATTGACGATGCGAACCTTCTCCAACATGTCTTGAGAAACTCGCGGATCCTTCCTTAGGACTTCCTTCCACATTCCATCGGCCATCTCGTCCATGGCATCCGCTGTGTAGGCTGTTCTGGCGTACTGCAGCAGTGTCAGGATGCAAAGGCTCTCGTGGTCCGGCGACATAGGAGGTGGCAAGTAGCAACTTGGAAGTATGTTCCGGAGCAACTGTGCGAAGGCTCCCTCCAGTTGAGATAGACGATACTCATGCCCGCCCTCCTTGCCGTACATGTAGTCCCGGTAGCACTGGTTCTTCAGGTTTGCATTGGTGATGATACGAGCAAGGCGAAAGTTGTAGAGGTTTACGCTCCTGCCGTCGGAGGCGAAGCGTCTGAGATAGAAGCGCGGAACGTAGTGGTGCTTCTTGTTCGCTGGCATGTGAGCCGAATTGCTCTATGACGCCCAACGTAGAAGTAACCGGCCTGCGCGGCTTTTCGCGCAGGTCCGGTTGACTGCCGGGTTAGTGGTTAATAGGCTTGCGTAAGAACAAGGCTGTTTAATACTTGCTGGCATAGTGGTCTGATTCGCTTGAACGCCTCATTGACTCTAGGTTTCTCGGTCTCTGGCCCACCAGCTTGGCACATGAGTCCGACAGCCTTGCCCTGAAAGAAAAACTGATACATCAGGACATCTTGGTAAAACTTCATTTCAGCACGCTCAATCGGCATGGCCATTTGTACCCAATAGCCTGTTCGCATTTCTAGGGTGAAGTTGCCAGAGGCGACATACGTAGACCCTTCTGGAACCGTCTCTTTCACCTCGCCAGAGCGGACAAATGCCTCAATTTCTTTTTTGGTGGGGTTGTATCCTTGCCCATCTCGAATATCAAGCAAGATTATTTCTAACCCCGTGCCATTCTCACTCACCCATTTTTTCACAATGTGAGGTCGTTCTCCCTCCTTTGCTGCCCAAGATCGAGGAAGCTGCAAATTTAGCTTAATGCCTTGAGATTTGCCTGCGCCGTCAGTTTGATAACGTTGCCGGTGGCCGTCAGCAAACTCGCCAACCGGATTGGCCGTGTATTTCACGGCCAGCAGGTACTCAAGCACTGGGCTTTCGATTTCACCCTTCGATCTGTTTTTTACTTGCTCAAGAAAATTTGCCGCAATTTCCCTCGTGATTTGTTGGTGCCCTAGATTTTCTCGGAGTTTTGTTCGCAAGTTCGTGGCTGTTTCCTGAAATAGCTTTTCGCCCATGGCATTTTTAAGTTGTGTTTCCAGCTTTGTTTTGATGTCAGGGAATGTTGAACCAAATTGAGCGCGAGCCAACTCCACACCCCCTGATAATTCAGGACATTCATTGGCTATACGCGACAATGAATACTCCTGCCCAAGTACAAAACCGTAAGCCTGTGCTATGCCTTTCACCGATGTAGGGTTGAAATTGATAGCGAAGGATGCGATGGGAAAGACGGTGAGCGCCAGCAAAATGAGAAGCCATCGTTTGGTCTGTTTAAGTATGCGCATGGCTTCATCCCTTACTCGGTTGGCGGTAGTTTGTTCTTCTCTTGGCGGTTGAGAAATGAAAGGAATAACCAAGCAAATACGAACGCGCCGCCCATATCAAGAGGATTTTGTGGACTAATTGGCACACCGACACTATCGGAAATGGCTTGATACCTCAGCACCTTCAGAGCTGATAGCGCTACCACGCTCACAATAAACATCAAGATGGTGCCTGATTAGAAACCTGCCTCAGCCAGGCTCATGTGGTGAGCTACTGGCCTCGTAACCTGGGTATATCCGATCACGGAGCGCACCCGATGACCTTCAACCGAATCCAGTTCCAGCCCGGCATGTCGTTGCCCGAGTTCCTTCGCTGCTTTGGCACCGAGGCGCACTGCGCCGCGGCGCTGAAAGCCGCCCGCTGGCCCGGCGGCTTGCGCTGCCCACGCTGCGGCAGCGACGCGCACTACGTGGTTGGTCACGGCGCGCGGCGTCTGTTCCAGTGCATCGGCTGCCGGCATCAGACCTCGCTGACCGCCGGCAGCCTGTTCGAGCACACCAAGCTGCCGTTGACCACGTGGTTCCTGGCCATCTACCTGATCAGCCAAGCCAAGACGGGTCTGTCGGCGCTGGCGATGAAGCGCCAACTCGGCGTGAGCTGCCCCACCGCCTGGCTGCTGCACCACAAGATCAACCGCGCCATGTCCGCGCGCGAGAGCGTCCACCGACTCGAGGGCGTCGTTCAAGTTGACGACGCCTACCTCGGTGGCGAGCGCGTGGGCGGTAAACCTGGCCGAGGTTCGGAGAACAAGGTCCCGTTCGTGGCCGCCTTGTGTCTGGACGACAAGGACCGGCCACGATTCCTGAAGCTCAACTTGGTCAGCGGATTCACCTCCGATGCCATTGGCAAGTGGGCCAAGGCGTCCCTGGCCCCAGACTGCGCAGTCGTCAGCGACGGTCTGGGTTGTTTCACCGCCGTCACCACCGCAGGATGCACCCACCAGGCGGTGGTCGTCGGGGACCGCAGGCCTCGAGATCTGCCGCAGTTCTTGTGGGTGAACACTGTGCTGGGTAACCTCAAGACCACGCTGGCCGGCGCTTACCACTCGCTCAAATACCGCAAGTACGCCGCCCACTACCTGGCCGCTTTCGCCTACCGATTCAATCGCCGCTTCGATCTGCGCGACTTGGTGTCGCGCCTGATCGTCGACGCCGCTCGTTGCGCGCCCATCAGGGAACGGGTGGTCAGGCAGCATGCTGAGGCGGGCTTCTAATCAGGTCACCTCAACGCCTTGGCCGCAGGAGCGAGCGGCGGGGTCACGGATTCAGGTCTTGGCGACGCGCTCCTTCTACAGCGTTCGTCCCAGCGCCTGCGGAGGCCGGAGAATCAAAGGAAGGAGCGGCAATGGGCTTCTCTTCTGCAAGAAGGTCAACGACGGTCGGCGGCTCCAGAGCAGCGTACTTAGTCCCGTTGTATCGGAGCACGTAGGTGGACTTGTAGCGGTGCGCGGCGCCTTCCGAGAACTCAACGCTTATCTCGGTGGCGACAAGGTCGTAGTAGCCGCTCGAAAGTTGCTTCTTCAGGAAGCGGACGCTTGTCTCCTTCTCCGAGCACCTGCCTTCCTCGAAGCACGGACCAGAGCCATGGTTGTCGTCGTGGACGACGAAGTCACCGAGAGTGCGAAAACCATCTGCTTCGATGCTGTGGATTGACGCCCAACTCACCGTGTACCCTTGCCCGAAGTGACTGTGCAAAAGAATGAATCCGAGCTTGCCCGGAGCAACCTGCACAATCGAAGGTGCGTACGTGTCAGTGATAGGAATTTGGCCCCACCCCCCGGCCGGACCAATCGCCTGCAATGGCAGTTTGGTCACGAGACCTGAAGGGCCTTCGGTGACGGCCATGATGCTCAACAGCGGAGAGCATGCATGGCATTCGAAACTCTCTCCCGGAATAGACGGAGTTGATGCGAAGAACAAAAGCTTCTCGGCATCTCCCTTGAGGGGAACCGTTTGAATCAAGCGGATCTTGAACCGGCCAACATACTCTCGGGAGCTGTCGAATCGACGGTCTTCGGGCCACGTTGAATAGGTGATAAATCCGATGCCCGTGTCTTCATCAAAGGCCTGAATCTGTCCCCGCAACAAGTCCGTCAAGGTCGTTCGACGAGGTTCAGCGGGTTTCTGCACCACGGTGACCTGCGTGATTTTTTTCCGGGATCTGTTGTTGAATGTAGGATTTCGACGGGTGGCTTGAAGAAGAGTAGAATCAAAATGAGGGCCGACATTCCACCGATGATCTTGCCGAGAGTACGTCGCGAAGCACCCTGGACCGCCTCAGCTGCCGAGGAACCATCCGCTGCGTGGGTGTCGCTACGCTCAGCACGACGAGCGCGCTTCGGTTGCTCGAATTCTTTCGCCTGAGCCACCACGCGGTCAGCAATCAATCGTGCTACTCGCTCCGGGCAGCCCTGCGAGATCAGAGCGCCGAAGAGAACGTCTACGTTGTAGCCGCGACGAGCCAACTGCATCGCGAATTCGACCATCGCTTGAAGAAAGACGTCGTCTGCACTCTGCTCGTCAGCAGCGGCCGCGTCATGTGCGGTTCCATCAGGCCGCTGCATGGATTCGTCGTACTCTCGTCGCTTTACCGGATCCGAGAGCACGGAATACGCGTGCCCCAATTCCTTGAACCTGCGCTCGGCCACCTCCTTGTTGTCCGGGTTGCGATCTGGGTGCCAGCGCATCGCGGCCTTGCGGTAGCCTGCTTTGATCTGCGCGGGCGATGCGGACGGCGTGACGCCAAGAATGTCGTAGAGAGATGTCACAGGGTAAGCAGCAACTCAGATCGGCGCGCGTTGACCAGACCAGCGCGGGGTGGAAGGAGACATTTGCCTGCGGCATTAAACACGAGCACTGCGGTAAGTTCGCAGTAACCGCCGTTCGCGCCGTGAAGACTTTCCGAATCCAGCAACAATGGTCCCGGGCATTTGTTGTTTCCGCCGAAGTAGGCTTGACCCAGCGGCCAACAAGTCATTCGAACGCTGTACGATGTAGAGCGGTCGCCGACTGACAAGCCGTGAACGAATCGCCGACCACAGTTGCTGATGGGTCCGCTGCTGCCGGCGAGGATGGCTGCGGTCAGACGCGCCGCGCGAGGTCGCCGCAGGCGGGTGGGGCGAGTTCGGAGGTCGTGGCGGCGTTGTGGTGACGCAGCGGTGCGTGGCGAGGCCGCGGCGCTGCGCCGGGTTCAGGGGGCGAAGGCGATGTTCAGGCGTACGTGTTCACGTGCCCCCGACCATCTTCGAGCAGCGGGGCCCCTCTGCTGCCGACGTTCAACCTGAGGGGGCGGCGAGCGGCGGTCCCGCCCGAGGCACCAAGCTCGGCGGCGCCGTGTTCGCGATGAAGGCATGCACGGCTCGGTGCATGAAGTCCCACAGATCCACGCCCTGACGCAGGCAGGTCTCGTGAACGCTGAACCCTCGTGCCAGGAACTGGTCGCCGCACAAGGAGCGCGTGGGCCCCGAGATCTTGCGTTTGAGCACGATGCCGCGCAGCGCCTGCTCGGCCGCGTTGTTGGTGGGCACCAGGTTTTCGTTGGCGGTGAAACCCCACAGCGCCGGCCACAACTTCAGGATGTTGGCGCAGGTGTTGGCCGTGCGGCTGCAGGCGGACTGCTGCGCGCCACGTTGCAGCGCGATGCGGATTCGACGCTGCAGCCCGTCGAGCACGTGCGCCCCGAGCTGCCCCTTGTCGCGCTTGCGGAACATGACCAGCCCCAGGCCGAGCAAGCGGCGTCCGATCTGCCCGGGCAGGCCTTGGCGTTGCCCGATGCGATTGAAGTCTCGCAGCAGGTGGGCCCAGCAGATCTGCCGACGCTCGGCGTCGATGAAGGCATAGCCGGCGTAGCGGTCCGACGTCACCACCGCCGTGCACTTGTCTCCGATGAAGTCCAGGATCACGTAGCGCGCCCGCGACGGGTAGATGGCAAACACGGCCAGCTGCGTATTTCAGCCCATCCCGGACACCGATTTCAGCCGATGCCGGACAGCGTTTCAGACGATCGCGGACAGCGTTTCAGGCTGATCCCGGACAGGGTTTCAGCGTGATCGCGGACAGCGGCGGCGCGCGCGAGTGACCTGAGCGTGAGGCAAGCTGGGCGATTTTTTGCCCCGCGATGCCCACACCCAGGATCACCATGCGACAACTGCGACAAACCCTTCGCCTACACCTCGAGTCCGGACTGAGCCTGCGCGAGGTCTCGCGCGTGCTGGGCATCGGCAAGACCACCATCGGCGACATCGTGCGCAACGCGCGCGCCGCCGGCGTGGACTGGGCGGTCGCCCACACGCTGAGCGACGAGCAGCTCGAGGCACGGCTGTACCGCCCCGCGGCGCCGCGTGCGGCGCGCCACCTCGAGCCCGACTACGCGCACATCCACCAGGAGCTCAAGCGAGCGGGCGTGACGCTGCAGCTGCTGTGGGAGGAATACGCCCGAGCGAATCCGCTGGCGTACAAGTACACGAGCTTCTGCATCAAGTACCGCGAGTGGGCGATGACGCTGAAGCGCTCGATGCGCCAGCTCCACGTCGGCGGCGAGAAGCTGTTCATCGACTATGCCGGCCAGACGGTGCCCATCGTCGATGCCGGCA
>CAYMQY010000203.1:704-8298 GCA_964392655.1 uncultured Saprospiraceae bacterium | reverse complement strand
TGCGCGAAGAAACCCTGACCCAAAAACTGGAACGGGAACTCCAAAAAGTAAAAATTGAAATCACATGATATTCCAACACGCCAAAATTCACCGCGACGAGTCCCTCAAATGCCTATGCGTCGCCTGCTACGAAGGGGAAATTCTCAACTACGAAGATCATGTCTTCGCCATTTCCTGCTGCATCGCCACCCTTATCCAGGACGCCCGCGACCGGGGCGTGGCCGTGGAACCGCTGCTCCGGGAATACCTGGGCGCCGAGCCGGAACCCGGTCTCACCCCCGCACAACTTTTCGACACCGCTATTGCCGGCAGCGACGCCTGGTCGCACGTAGCCGCTCGGCTGCGCGAGGCCTGGCAGGAAGTGACACCGGCGGAAATGCGCGAGCATTACCGTCGGAGCATGGCAGAGGGTATTTCAAATCTGCCCGAGGCGGAAGGACTGCCGTTCGGGGATGAAGAGTTTGATTGTATGACGTTGGAGGAGTGGGTGGAAAGGCTCAGTGAGGTGGTGGAGCTGCGATAGACCTGGGATCGTCACTCTCCCGATTCCATAATAAGCCGCACTTGTGTCTCCAGCAATTCCCTGTCCGGTAGATAGAGTTGGTATTTAGAAACAAAAATTTGGTTGCTCAGCCCCCCGAGTGCGTATTCTACCAGTATGTCGTTTTTGTGCGCTGTAAGGATGATGCCGATGGGTGCATTGTCATCTGGCAGGTTTTCCTCTTTTTGAAAATAGTTGAGATAAAGATTCATCTGGCCGATGTCTCCGTGCTCAACCTCATCTACTTTGAGGTCAATCAGCACAAAGCACCGCAGTATGCGGTGGTAAAATACCAAATCAACCCGATAATGCCGGCCGCCAAAAGAGATGCGGTACTGCCGTCCCACGAAAGTGAATCCTTTGCCGAGCTCGAGTAAAAAATGCTGTAGATGTTCGATTATTCGAGCCTCGATCTCGGCCTCCGAGTAGCGGTGCTGCTCCGGAATTTGCAGAAAGTCCAATATGTACGGGTCGCGCAGTATCTCATCGGGGGTTTCGGGAATTTGACCTTGCGCGGCTAATTTCAAGATGCCTGCCTTGTCGCGACTTTTTGCCAAACGAAGAAAAAGCGCGGATTTCTTCTGACGTTTCAGTTCGCTCACTGACCAACGCTCTCGGATGGATTGTTGCTCGTAAAATCCGCGCTCCAATCCGTCGTCAATGGTCAGCAATTCGCAATAATGGGACCAACTCAAAAGTTCAGACACCGTCTGAACTTTTGGGAAAAACAAATATAACTTCCTGATAAAAAACACATTAGTTCGACTAAAGCCCTTGCCATAGGTCAGCGACAAATCTTTAGAGAGCTTGTCAAGCAAGAATGACCCATACTCCGCTTTCTCATTGCCACTCTGCTCATACTCAACAATATGCCGTCCGATCTCCCAGCGAGTCTGCACAGCAATCTGCTGCGCCACCCGGTAAGCCCGAATACGTCCCGCCTGCAATGCTTGTCCGATATTATGGATGAGTTGAACGTAGTCAGTGTTGTTGGATAAAGAATTCATGATGGGTGCCCTCAGTGTCTTTGAGTGGAAGAGGCCGAGTTGCGGGCAAAGATAAATTTTTTGTTTTAAACTCGGAGAGTCAGGTTTGACCAAGTCTTTGTTGCACTCGGCAAATTGCGTCAATGGAATCCGGTTCAATTCCATTAGACACAAAAGAACGGCTGTATTTTAAAATCAGCCGTATTTATATGCCTTTTTGACCTGCTCAAATTGTCGCGCCCGCCGCCCTTCTAAAAGCGGTACTAAAAATAAGTAACGCAGGGCCTATATCGTCTCCTCTGAAAAAATAATTCCCCGCATTTCCTTGTAAATTCATTAATTCAGGAGCCATATTTGCAACGTTAAAACCTAAGGCACTTACCCCATGACCCCAACCGAAACCCAGGAACCCCAATCCCTCGACCTCTCCCCCAGCCTCTCCGCCTACCGCCCCATCTCCCGCGCCAACTCGCTCGAAGTGTCCCTGCCCGGCAGCATGGCCTTCCAAACCCGCCAGGCGCTACTGCGCCTGCGGCAGGAAATCGGCAGTCCCGACCTGTATGTGGCCCAAAAACTCCACTACCCGCTCAAGTCCAACGTGTTCGAGTTCTTTTCCGCCGAGCAGGTGGACGCCATCGCCCTGGCCATCTGGAACATCGAGCGCGGCGACGGCATGATTATCGGCGACCAAACTGGTATCGGCAAGGGCCGGATCGCGGCGGCCATCATCCGCTACGGGGCCAAAAACGGGCTGCCCACCATCTTCATCACCGAAAAAGCCACGCTCTTTTCCGACATCTACCGCGACCTGTACGACATCGGCAGCGTGGACTTGGTGCCGCTCATCCTCAACAGCGACAGCAATGCCACGCTGCAAATCTCGCTGGACAGCGAAACCATCGTTAAGGTCCACGAGTGGCGGCGCGACCGGAAGTTCCTGCCCAAAAGCATGGGCGAACTGCGCGACCTGGTCGCCGACAAAGACGCCCTGCCGCCGGGTTACGACTTTGCCATGCTAACCTATTCGCAACTGTCCTCCGACTGGGAAAGTCAAAAGCAACTGGGCAAAAAGACCAAATCCGAGCCCTCGGCCTCCAATTTCAAAACCGAATACATCGCCGCCCTCTCGCAGGGCGCCGTGGTGATCCTGGACGAAGCCCACAACGCCTCGGGCGGTGAAAGCACTACCGGTTATTTCATCCGGGAACGGCTGTTGGCCAATGCCCAGGGTTGCTGTTACCTGTCGGCCACCTTCGCCAAACGGCCCGACAACATGCCGGTGTACGCAAAAAAAACGGCGATCAGTCACGCCAACATCAAAGCGACAGAACTGGAAGAGGTGTTCGCCCGCGGCGGCGTGGCTTTGCAGGAGATCGTGGCCGGCGAGCTGGTCGCCTCGGGACAGATGCTGCGCCGCCAGCGCAGTTTCGAGGGCATCCGGGTGGAGTACAACTTCCTGCCCGACGACTACGAAGAGCACCGGGTGATTTACAACACCGTCATCGGCCTGGTGAACGACATCATTGAGTTCGAGCAGGAGGTCATCGAGCCGTATTTGGAGACAATGAGCAAGGCCCTGTCCAGCGGCGGCGAAAAGGCCGAAAAGCGCAAGGGCACCGAAAAAGGCGGGGTGTCCAACTCGCCGTTTTTCAACAAAACCCACAACGTCATCCGCCAGCTGCTGTTCAGCATCAAAGCCCGGCAGGTGGCACGGGAAGCCATCCGGCTGCTGGGCGAAAACAAAAAAGTCGTCATCGCTTTTGCCAACACGATGGCCTCCTTCATGGACGAGTTCGGCTACACCAACGGCGACGAGGTGGACAACCTGGACTTCGCGATGGTGCTCAACCGCTCTTTGGAAAACGCCCTGAAGTACACCGTGGCCACCGAAACCGGCGAGATCAAACATTACACCCTGTCGCCCGCCGATCTCGACCCCCTCAGCGCTTCGATGCTGGAAAACCTGCGCGACAAGATTAAAAGCGCCTCGGCCGGCATCAGCCTGTCGCCCATCGACACGCTCATCAACACCATTGAAAAAACCCGCAAGCCAAAGGAGGTGGGCGGCGCCGAACACGACTTTTACCGGGTGCGCGAATGCACGGGCCGGCCTTTCCAGATCAAGGACGAAGGCGGCGCACTGGTGTATCGCTCGTTCAAGGCCAACGTGAAGCAGTTTTTTGCCGATTTCAATTCCGGCGACGCGGACGTACTGCTCATCAACCAGAGCGCCAGCACCGGGGTATCAGCCCACGCCAGCGGCAAATTCCGCGACCAGCGCCAACGGGCCATGATTATCCACCAGCCTGAACTGGACATCAACACCGAGGTGCAAAAACGGGGGCGCATCAACCGCACCGGCCAGGTGAATCTGCCGGAATATCTATACGTGTCATCCTCCATCCCGGCGGAAAAACGCATTTTGATGGTGCTGAAACGCAAGTTGAAAAGCCTCGATGCGAACACCACGGGCAGCCAGAAATCCAGCGACGCCCAACTGGAATCGCCCGACTTTTTCAACAAATACGGCGACCGGGTGGTGCAGGGTTTCCTGGGAGAAAACTACACCGTTGCTGCCGCGTTGCGCCTGGACAGCGGCGAAGACGATAACAATTCCTCCTACGCTCGCTCGGATCTGGCCGAAATGTTCAGCCGCCGCATCGCCTTGCTCACCGTGGAAGAACAGGAACGGGCCTATGCCGAAGTGTTGGCCCGTTACAGCGAGTACGTCGAAGACCTGAAACAACGCGGCGAATACGACCTGGAAGTGGAGTACCTGCCCCTGGAGGCCGAAACCGAGGAGCAATTCCTGCTGGAAGAAGGCAGCGGGCGGCCTACGCCGTTTGGTCAACCGGCTGTTTTGGAGCAGGTGCAAGCCCGAGTGTTGAAACGCCCGATGAAATGGAGCGAAGTACAAGCGATCATGGAAAAAACGCTGCAAGGCGCTTCGCCGGAGGAGTTCCAAAAACGCTTCCGCAAAGAATACGAAGCCGGGCGACAGGAACTGCGCGCTGCCAAATCCGCCGAGCGCAACGCCAAACTGCGCAAAGTCGAGGATGAAATCCGCGAACTGGAAACCCTGCGCACTTCAGGCAAATCCAAAGACGAGGAAAAACTGGAAAAAGGGCTGGAAAAAGCGGGTAAACAACTCGCCGAACTGAAGGAAAAAATGGCCGCCGAGGAAAACAAAATCGTGGCGGAGACCAACAACGGTCTGCGCATTATCGACTTTTTCAAAGTGGGCCGTCCCTTCCAGTTCCGCATCGAGCAGGCCGGCACGGCGCGGGAATTGAACGGCGTAGTCACGGGTTTGTATTTCCTCAAACCGCTGGGCGATCCCACGCGCTACAATCCGGCCAATGTGCGTATCACGGCCGCGATCTACGGTCCGGAGCGAACCTGGACGCTCAAATTCAATAGCCCGGAAGTGTTCACGGCGATGGGCATGAGCACCTACAACCAGGAGGTGTTTTTGCAGGATTTGCTGTACAACTGGAACCGCCACGACAGCGCGGGCAACAAACGGGAGGAGCAGTTTATCGCCACGGGCAACATGCTGCTATCGGCCAAAAACGTGTTTTTGCAGGGCGCCGGTGGCAAACTGATCAAATACAGCACGGTCGACGGTGGTATCCGCTCGGGCATCCTGGTGCAAAAGGAAGTGGATCACAAGGGCCGGGAGCAGAAATCGGAACCGAAAACCCGCCGCTCGGTACGGGCGTTGGCCGACGAACTGGCGCAAACTCGTCCGGGCTACCAGCAATACCGCTATGTCGAGGGCACCGCTTTGAACAACGCCATCGCGTTCGTGCGCACCCGCGAGGAAATGTACCGGGTGACCATGCCGAAAACCACGGCGTTCAAACCCTATTACGGCGACAAAGACCTGGTCAATTTGCTTTTCCAGGATACCTACGACCGCAGTCGGGGCCTGCCCAAGGCTTTTGTCAGTTACCCGCCCAACCTGCTGGCGGGCTACCTCCACCGCGACGAGCTGCAAGCCTTCCTGAACATCTTGGCCGACAAGTACCAGATGACCTACTTAGCCGAAGCCCAGCAATTCGGGGGCTTCCTAAACCTTGATCAGCCCATCCCCGACCGCGAGCCTTCCGAGATGGAACAAATGCTCGTCGTCCTCGAACAACTCAACCTCGAAACCGCCCCATAACCGCCATGACCTACCAACTCCAAAGCCTGACCCCGCCGCAAATCGCCCGACTGGACGAAGTACCCATCGCCCGCCAGGAGCAGATCATCGACCAGACCGGCGAGCCGCTGCGTTTGGTGACTTCCTATTATTTGGTCAAAAACGCATCAGCCAACTTCACCGTGCCGCATGAAACTGCCGAAAACCTGGATGCGGCGATTTACGACCTATTAACCCGTAAAGGGTTTTTGAACGGGACGATGCAAATGGCAAAACCGGAGCCGGTCAAACAAGAGCCGGCGCAGGCCAAAATGGAATTACCTGAGCCGGCCCGGACGGTGCCTGCTAAACCTGCAACACCTAAACCGGCTGAGCGGCCAAAGTCTTTTTCCTTCAACAACTACCCCCTGGCCAAAAAATTCATGCCCCTGCACCAACAGCGGGTGGTCAGCGGATTTAATGAAGAGCGCGAGGCCATCGCGGGCGAGGTGGAAAAGATGCTCTCCGGCATTCCGAAATTCCGCTCGCAATCGAAAAAGCCCTTGATGGAGCAAACCGTGTACGCCCACTATTTCTACGGCCAAAGCGACTGGTTTATCCTGGAATACGACGGCAGTGAGGATATGTTTTTCGGCTACGCCATTCTCAATGGCGATAGTCAAATGTCCGAATCCGGCTTCATCGGCCGGCAGGAGATCAACGAAAACGGTCGGGTGGAACTGGATTTTCATTGGAAGCCGGTTACGCTGGGTGAGGCGCTGCACAAAACCGATCCAGACTTTTTCAAAGTGCCCGTAAAAAAGGAGGCAACGGAGCCAACCACCGAAGAACTGATCGGTGTCGGATTTGACCAAAAAGGCCAGTACACCTTGGTTGCCTGGAACAAGGCGCTACCGGTTATGGAATGGCTGGTGCGCAACACGCCTTTCGTTGTCCCGCACGATTTTGGCCCCGGCAAAGGCAAGTACAAAACGACCCGCAATGTGTCGCATTCCTACCTCGCCGATTTATACGACCGAAAAATCGAGGTGCCTGACCCCAAATTCAAAAAGGGCGACATGGCCCAGTACAAAGACACACCCGTCAACATACTGGACGACGGCATTTTCGATCCCACTGCCATGCGCTGGATTTACCTTGCTCAAGCTTACCAATGGGCCGATCCGGACAACGTAAGTGAAAAGTCCCTTACCCCCATCGAGCACACGGATTGGAACGGCTTTGTCGAAGGGCAATCCTACCGGCACAGCAACGGCAAAACTTACGCATTCGACGGCCTGATCGAACTGGGCGACGGACAAAAACTTGGTACCTGGAAACTGGACGGTAAACGTGTCGGCTCGCCGATCCCGAATTTGCCGGGATATTTCAAAATGCAAAACAGCGCCGTCGAAGCGCCACCGGTGGTGGATAACTCGAAGCGCCTGCGGCTCGCCCAGGCCAAAGCCAAGGCGCAAGCCGCCCGCATCCGAATCCTCAAACTCAAATCTCAAAAAGCAGCCTGACTATGTATAAAATAGCCCAACTGACCGATGCGCAAATCGCCCAACTCCAGCCTGATCTGCGCCGGGAAATCGAATCCCTGAAATCCGACAGCGACAACTTCGATCCGGAACTGTACGAGGTGTTTGCCGAAAATGACAAAGACCTATACGAACTGGCCGAGGGTCAGTTACCCGGTGCATCCCACGCCGTCGAACCGACGGCGTTACAACGCGGCCCAAAACCCAGGAAAAAACGCGCCAAAAAACAAGCCGACGCCTATTCCGAAACCGTCACCATAGACGGTACAGAATACCTGGTCGGCGCCGGCCCGGATGGAAACGTGCAATACGGGCTGGACAAAAATGGCCGGCTGCTCCAAATCGGCGACGCCGTGGAAGCCACCATCAAAGGCAATACTATATTAGGTGTAATTGC
>CAYMQY010000203.1:0-694 GCA_964392655.1 uncultured Saprospiraceae bacterium | reverse complement strand
AATTGCCAGCCTCAAAGCCCGCAAAGGCGGCGGCCACCTGGTGCGCTACACCGACGACGCCGGCAACAAAAAGACCTCGATGTTGCAGCCTTCGGCCATTGCCAAAACGACCGCAGCTTCGCCAAACACCGGCCAAGAAACCCCGGTAGCGCCCTACAAAATGCGGCTACCCAAGAACCTGGTCAAAAAAGCCGAAGTCGCCCGCCGCACCGACTGCGACGAAAACGAAGCCATTCTGGTGACACCCACCGAAAAAGTGGAAATAGAAGCGCCCACAGTCGCCGATCCGGCCAAGGGCGATAAAATTCTCGCCCATCCCGACGGTACGCCGATGACCGTCATCGAGGGCAAAGCCGTGGACCAACACTTCGAAGTGGAAGGCAAAGCCGGCGTTGAAACCCGAAAGGACGGCACCGTGACCTTCGATGTCGCCGGCGACGAAACGCCCGAAGCCGCCGCGCAGCCTCAACCGGCAGACGATGAGACGAAATACCGCGCGGTCAAAGCGAAAAAGCCTACCTCCAAATGCGAATTCTCCCGCGAAAAAGCCAAGTCACCGGCCCTAATGACCTTTCTGGAAGGCATGCGCCTGCGCTGGCACGACGGCGAATCGAAGGACAAGATTATCGGGGTGTACTTCCTGAAAAACGAAAACAAAGTCCTGCTGAAAGTAAAAGTGTACGATTGGATGGAC
>CAYMQY010000202.1:0-8320 GCA_964392655.1 uncultured Saprospiraceae bacterium | reverse complement strand
TTACACAGAGTTTTTTCGCCTATTAAGAGTGGACTGATTCCTGCGGAATGACAAAAAACTCTGTGTGCTCCCATACTCTGTGAGCCTCTGTGACACTTTTTTTATTCCCTGTCACAGCAAACAAAAATCAATCCATGAGGTACCTTATTTCCATCGTACTGTTTTCATTTTCAATGCTCTCCGGCGCTTACGCCCAAACCACCCTCTCCTCCGCCACCTTCGGCGCCATCGAAGCCCGCAATATCGGCCCGGCGGTAATGAGCGGACGCATCACTGCCATCGAAGGCGTGAACAACAACCCGAAAGTGCTCTACGTCGGCGCAGCCGGCGGCGGTGTGTGGAAATCCACCACGGCGGGCATGACCTTCGAGCCGGTCTTCGAAAAATACCCGCAGTCCATCGGCGCCATTGCCATTGACCAGTCCAAGCCCGACGTCGTATGGGTGGGTACCGGAGAAAGCAACATGCGCAACAGCGTGGCCATCGGACTCGGTATCTACCGCAGCACCGACGCCGGCCGCAACTGGACGCGCATGGGCCTCGAAAAAAGTGAGCATATTTCCAAAATTATCATCCACCCCAAGGAGCCGAACACGGTGTACGTGGCCGTGCCCGGTCCGCTCTGGAGCGACAGCCCCGACCGCGGCTTGTACAAAACCACCGACGGCGGCAAAACCTGGGAAAAAATCCTGTACACCGACGAAAAAACCGGCTGCGCCGACATCCTCATGGACCCGCGCAACCCGGATGTGCTGCTTGCTTCGATGTGGCAGTTCCGCCGCACTCCGTACTCCTTCGTGTCCGGTGGCCCGGGTAGCGCCCTGCACAAAAGCACCGACGGCGGCAAAACCTGGCGCAAGATCACCAACGGCCTGCCCACCGGCACCTTCGGACGCATCGCCCTGGCGCTGGCGCCCAGCGCACCCGACAACGTGTTTGCCATCGTGGAAAGCGAAAACACCAGCCTGCTCATTTCCGCCGACGGCGGCGAAACCTGGAAACACCAAAGCGCCACCTCCAACGTGACCGCCCGGCCGTTCTACTTCAGCACGCTCGTGGTGGATACCCAAAATCCCAAACGGGTGTACCGCCCGGCATTTTCCCTGTCCATCAGCACCGACGGCGGATACTCGTTTTCCGAAGGCGGCGGCAGCAGCGGCTGGGTACACTCCGACCACCATGCCCTGTGGATCAATCCCAACAGCCCCAACCACTTGTACCTCGGCACCGACGGCGGCGTGTACATGAGCCTCGACTACGGCGTGTCGTGGACGCACCTGAAAAACCTGCCTGTATCGCAGTTTTACCAGGTGGCTGCCGACAACCAGTCGCCCTACAACGTGTACGGTGGTTTGCAGGACAACGGCTCGTGGCGCGGCCCCTCCCGGAGCAGAGGCGGCATCGAAAACCGCGACTGGGAATCGCTCAACGGCGGCGACGGCTTCTGGGTGCAGCCCGACGCGCAGGACGCGGACATCGTATACGCTGAAAGTCAGGGCGGCAGCATCAACCGCGTGAACCTGAAAACCGGCCAAAGCAAATTTATCCAGCCGCAGGAACAGCAAGGCGACCCGAAGTACCGCTGGAACTGGAACACGCCGCTCGTGCGCGGCACGGCCAACCCCAATGCCCTGTATTGCGGCGCGCAATTTCTGTTCAAAACCACCGATCGCGGCACCACTTGGACGCGCATTTCGCCCGACCTGACCACCAACGACACCATCAAGCAGCAGCAATACGCCAGCGGCGGCCTTACCGTGGACAACACCTCCGCCGAAAACCACTGCACGATTTATTCTATAGGCCCTTCGCCTTTGGACGAAAACCTGATCTACGTGGGCACCGACGACGGCAACATTCAGGTGACCCGCGACGGTGGCAAAAACTGGTCGCTCATTTCCCAAAACATCCCCGGCGTGCCCAAAGGTACCTGGGTGAGCCGTGTGACGCCCAGCCGCCACAACCGAAACCGCGCCTACGCCACTTTCGACAACCACGCGTACGGGGACATGCGCCCCTACGTCGCCCGCACAGACGACGGCGGCAAAACCTGGTCGCTCCTCAGTACCGGCGAACCCTTGCAGGGCTATGCGCACGTCATCATTGAAGACCTCGTGAACCCTGACCTGCTGTTTCTCGGCACCGAATTCGGCCTGTACATCAGCAACGACGGCGGTAAAACCTGGGTGCAGTACAAAGCCAAACTGCCCGAATACGTGGCCGTGCGCGACCTGCTTGTG
This sequence comes from uncultured Saprospiraceae bacterium, assembly GCA_964392655.1. Classification (GTDB taxonomy): domain Bacteria; phylum Bacteroidota; class Bacteroidia; order Chitinophagales; family Saprospiraceae; genus M3007. The sequence continues at coordinate 6,080 of CAYMQY010000202.1, read as the reverse complement.
GAGCCTGCCACCAACGACCTCGTCATCGCCACACACGGGCGCGGCATTTTTATCGTAGACGACATCGCGCCATTCCGCGGCCTGACGCCTGAGCTGCTGCAAAAAGACGCGGCTCTGTTGCGCACGCGTCCTGTGCCGGTGACGACGGGGCACTACGGGCAGGCATTTCCGAATACCGACGCCTACACCGGCCCGAACCCCACGGAAAACGCCACCATCCAGTACTACCTGAAAGACCGCCTGAACACAGGCGACGTGAGCCTCGAAATTTATGATCCCTCCGGGAAAAAAATAGCCACCCTGCCCGGCACCAAACGCAAGGGCATCAACGTCGTGCGCTGGGACATGCGCGCTGCACCGCCCAAAGCCGCGCGCGGGGTGCTTGTGCAGGGCGAAGCCGGGGTGTATGCCGGGTTTGTCGGGCCGATGGCACTGCCCGGCACGTATCAGGTGCGGCTCAAGGCGGGTGATTTTACCGATTCCGGCACGCTCGAACTTATTCCCGATCCGATACAGCCGGGGCTGGATTATGCGGAAAGGAGCCGGATTTCCAAAGAACTGTTCGGGTTGGTAGAAGACCTCGGTCTGCTTGTAGCACAGGTTCAAGGCGCAAAAGACAGTGCCGACCGCCGCGCCGCTGTGGTGAAAAACAAGGCGTTGAAAACGCAGTTGGGCCAGTACAGCGATCGGCTCGAAGCGTTCCGCAAAACGCTCACCGAAACCATTGAGTCCAAAGGCATCACGGGCGAACAGCAATTGCGCGCCCGGCTCGGCAAGTTGTACGTGTTCACGGAGTTTTCCGACGACCTGCCCACCCGTTCGGTGCTGGATCGCAAGGAGGTCATCAAATCCGAACTCCGGCAGGTACGCGCCAAAGCCGACGACTTTTTCGGCAAAGAACTGGCTGCGCTGAATGCCGGCTTGCGCAAGGAAAAACTTGCAGAAATTGCCGTGCTGGACAAGGCGGGATTTGAGCGCAGCTACGAAATGGGTTCCAAACCGGCAGGGTCGGGAAATCTGGAAGCGATGTTGCGAAAGGGGAAGTGGTGACTATGAAATTCGTCTTCATCTCCGATACACACGCCCTGCACGAACAAATTAACGTGCCTGCGGGTGATGTGCTGGTGCATGCCGGGGATTTTTCCATGCGCGGAACCTTGCCCGAAGTGTCGGCTTTTCTGGGCTGGTTTGAGGCACAGCCGCACCGCTACAAAGTGCTTGTGGCCGGCAACCACGACTTTCTGGCCGAGCGCGAACCGGGTGTTTTCCGGGCTTTGCTGCCGGAATCGGTGCTGTATTTGGAAAACAGCGGTGTCGAAATTGAAGGCTTGCGCCTGTGGGGAAGTCCCATCACGCCCTGGTTTTTCGACTGGGCGTTCAATCGTCACCGCGGCGCCGACATCCGTCCGTACTGGGAGGCCATCCCGCCCGGCACCGAGGTGCTCATTACCCACGGGCCGCCCTACGGTATTCTCGACGAGGTGCTGCGCGATCCGCGGCCCGTGGGTTGCCGCGACTTGCTGCACCGAATCGAGGAAATCCGGCCCCAGGTGCATGTGTTCGGCCACATTCACGAGGGTTACGGGCAACTGGAGCGCAACGGCACCCTGTTCATCAACGCCGCTTCGGTGGACGTGCGCTACAAACCCGTCAATCCGCCTGTTTTATGGGAGAGTTGACGTACATTTGGCCATTCGTTAAACTGTTAAACTAAACCTGTTTTGTTATGGAAAATCTGGATGCACCTACCCCTGACCTCTCTGCCACCCCTCCTCCGCCGTTTTGGAACAATGTGCTGAAATTCGGCTTGTACGGTGGTGTGGCGCTCATTTTCTTTTCGCTCGCGACGTATGTCATGGATATGAACATGATGTCCATCGTAGCGGGAATTGTCGCTTTTTTGGTCACGCTGGGTATCGCGGTCGGTACCGGCGTACTGGCCATTCAAAACCAGCGCACGCTGGATGGCGGCTACATGGCTTTCGGGCGTGCTTTTGTGATCGGTGGGTTGGCAATCGCTATCAGTATTTTGCTGTACAGCATCTGGAACTACATCCTGATCACGATCATTGATCCCGAGTACATTACGCGGCTCAAGGAACAGTTTCTGGAGCAGTGGGGCGAAAATATTCCGGAAGATGCCATGGGAGAAGCTCTGAAAGGCTTTGACGATGCAGCATCCATTGGTACTGCTGTGAAAAACGGCGTGATCGGCGTCGTTTTCAACGGCCTGATCGGCGGCCTCATATCCGCCGCCATCGGCAAGAAAAACCCGCCCGCCCAGTTTTAGTGATGAGCGATGAACTATGAGTGATGAGTGATGAACTATGAGTGATGAACTATGAGCGATGAGTATGCTACGAAACTCATCACTCATAGTTCATCACTCATCACTCATCACTCATCGTTCATCACTCATCGCTAACAGCTTTCCGTAAAACAGCCCGCACGCCGAGTGCCCGGTATTGCCCATTGCACCGGGCAGTGGGTCGAAATTCAACCGCCGGTACAGGTGATTGGCCTCCTGCATGGCGGCTATGGTTTCGAGGTACATGTACCTGAAACCGCGTTGGCGGGCGGCGGCCTCCAGCGTTTCCACCAATTGGCGGCCCATACCCTGGCCACGGGCTTCGGGCAGGAAATACATTTTTTTCAGTTCGCAGGTATCGGCATCGCCACCGGCGAGGGGGGCAATGCCACCGCAGCCGACCGGTTCACCTTTGTTGTTTTCCAGTACCAGAAAGAGTGCACGCGGATGGTCGTATGTCTCGAACATGGCATCCACCTCCGGGTCTTCGATGGAATACCCAGGCCCGACGGCGCCGTATTCGGTCATTACCGTGCGGATAATGCGGGCTACTGCCGGGTTGTCTTCGGGGCGGATGGGGCGCAGGGAAAGTGTGGCGGACATGGTCGTTTTTTTGCCGAAAGAACACAAACTTCCGGGTTTTGATCGGCGAAGTGTGCCCGAAAAATTTTTTCCGGATCATTGCGGTTGCCCTTTGTCCCTGGAAACAGTCCGTCCGCGCTATGGGCGGGGCCTGTGCTTTCCCCGCCTGAAGCGCGGACGGATTTCTACGAAATGACAAAAAAGGATTTCGCCGCCGAATGGCGCCTGTGCCCTACTTTTGCCGGTACAGAAATTCGTTTTATGAAAAATAACATCCTCCAGAACGGGGTGCTCGGCGGGGTCGTAGTGGTGTTTTACTTTGCGCTGTTGTACTCGGTGGGCAAGGAAACCTTCCTCAACCCCTGGCTGCAGTGGTCCTCCATGATTTTTTACCTGACCTTCATGTACCGGGCTGCCAAAACGGACTGCGATCTGAACGGCAAGTCGCGCGATTTCCGACAAATCCTGCGCACGCCGTTTGCCGTTTTTGTCCTCATCAACCTGTTCTACTGGATGTTTTACTACGGCCTGCACCTGTACGACCTCGACCTCGTGCGCATGGAATTGCTAGCCGAAAAACAAACCTACCAAAGTATGCTGGATGCCGGCGTGGGCGATCCGCAACAAGCCAGCCAGATCCGGGAAGGCCTGATGGAACTGGATAAAGCCCTCGAAAATCCTGTACAGCCGCTCGGGCCTGTTATTACCCGGATGGCGATGGGCGCCCTCGGCGGATTTGCCCTGTCGGCGGGTATAGCCGCCACCCTTCGTTCGTCGGACTGAACACCCATGGAAGAACAAACAAGCCAACCGGTACAACCCGCCCCGCAGCCGCCAAAGCCGGGCCTGCGCCAGTGGATCGGCAAAATCCGCCTTTCCCGCCTGCTGCGCTGGTCGGCATTGATCGTGTTTGCCGGCTGGCTGTATTTCAACTGGCACGCCGACCTGCCGGTACACGAACTGGCCCTGAAGTACAGTTACCCCGAGTCCCGATTCGTGGAAGTGGAGGGCATAACGGTGCACTACCGCATTGCCGGCAAAGGCGAACCCATCGTGCTGCTGCACGACGCCAACAACTCGCTGCACACCTGGGCTGCCTGGACCGATTCGCTTTCCCGGCGCTATCAGGTCATCAGTCTCGACCTGCCCGGCTTCGGACTCACCGGCCCGCACCCGCAAGGAAGTTACAGTGCATTCATGTACGCGAACTTCCTCGACGCGTTTACCCGGGCCATCAACGTGCGGCGATTCCACCTGGCCGGCAACGGCCTTGGCGCCCAGATCGCCTGGTTTTATGCCACCGAGCACCCCGAGCGCCTGCGCAAACTGATCCTGCTCGACGCACCGGGTTTTGAAGAAAAAAACGAACCGATCGTCAGTTTCATCGCCCGTACCCCTGTGCTGAACGGACTCCTCTGGAAAATAACCCCCCGCTTTGCCATCCGGCTGATGCTGGAAAATATGTACGCCGACGATTCGAAAGTGACCGACGCCCTTGTGCAGCAACACCACGACCTGCTACGTCGCCCTGGAAACCGCCGGGCGTTTACCGACCGCGCGTCCGTGAGCGAAAACCGGCCGCCGGTGGACATTATCGAGGAAATCACGACCCCCACGCTTATCCTGTGGGGCGCCGAAGACACACGCATCTCGCCCGAATACGCCTACGAGTTTCACCGAAAAATCCGCAAAGCCCTGCTCAAAATTTACCAGAACACCGGCCACTGGCCCCAGGAAGAAAGCGGAGCAGCATCGGCAGCCGATGTGCAGGCATTTCTGGAAGGGAGGTTTTAGGGCCGGGAACGAATCACACAATAGCCCTGAAAGGGCGATCTTCGTCAACGCAGGGTGCAGCCCTGCGAGACACACAATAGCCCTGAAAGGGCGATCTTCGTCAACGCAGGGTGCAGCCCTGCGAGACACCACCATCCTGCGGCACCACCATGAACAATCGCTACGAAAAAATGCCCTACCGCCGCTGTGGCCGCAGCGGTCTGCACCTGCCCGCCGTGTCGCTCGGCCTGTGGCACAACTTCGGCCACGTGGATGTGCAGGAAAACTGCCGCGACATCCTGCGCCTCGCCTTCGATGCCGGCATCACACACTTCGATCTGGCCAACAACTACGGCCCGCCACCCGGCTCTGCGGAGGAGAATTTCGGGCGTTTCATGCGCACCGACTTCCGCGACCACCGCGATGAACTCATCATTTCCACCAAAGCCGGCTACCGCATGTGGGACGGCCCCTACGGCGAGTGGGGTTCCCGCAAATACCTCGTCGCCAGCCTCGACCAGAGCCTGCGCCGCATGGGGCTGGACTACGTAGACATTTTTTACAGCCACCGCCCCGACCCGCATACGCCGCTGGAAGAAACCATGGGTGCGCTCGACCACGTGGTGCGGCAGGGCAAGGCGCTGTACGTGGGCATTTCCAACTATTCCCCGGAGCAAACTGCCGAGGCTTGCCGCATCCTGCGCGCGCTCGGTACGCCCTGCCTGATCCATCAGCCCAAATACTCTATGTTCAACCGCTGGATCGAAGACGGCCTGCTTGATGTGCTGGAGCAAGAGGGGGCAGGCTGCATCCCGTTTTCGCCGCTGGCACAGGGACTGCTGACCGACAAGTACCTGCACGGTATTCCCGAAGATTCCCGGGTAGCAAAACCGCACGGATTTTTGAAAGAAACCGACCTCACGGAGGCGCGCCTGCAGCAAATTCGCGCGCTGAACGACCTGGCAAAAACGCGCGGCCAGACACTGGCGCAAATGGCCCTCGCCTGGGTACTGCGCGACGCCCGCGTCACGTCCGTACTGGTGGGCGCCAGCCGTCCGGGCCAGTTGGCCGATTCGCTGAAATGTCTGGAAAACCTGCGTTTTGAAGCAGAAGAATTGGCAAAAATCGAAACGATTTTGGCGTAGTTGCGGAAACCGCGCGGATTCCGGACGTTCGTCGAAACGCCCTTTCCAAACCGCCCTTTGGCTCTTCAGCCAGGTCGGTTGTCCATGTTTTAATGCCTGAACAGGGGCAGGTGGCACATTTGCCGACTAACTGGCTATAAAAACATGAAACAACGCACCCTTCTCGCTCTCTTGGCGGGCTGCTTTTCCCTGCCTGTCTTTTGTCAAACCGTCACCATCACAGGAACATTGAACGACGCTGCCGGGGCGCCCGTTGAGGCCGCAACCGTGAG
>CAYMQY010000201.1:0-8340 GCA_964392655.1 uncultured Saprospiraceae bacterium | reverse complement strand
GCGCAGGTTCAGGAAAACCTTGAAGCCCACGTTGGCGGAAATGACCTTGGCCTTGGTGTGGTAGTTGCCGCTGATGACAAACTCCAGGTTGCTGAACACGTCGCGGATGTAAAAATAACCCAATTCCACGCCGAGGGTCAGGTCAAGTTGTTCCGGCGTTCCGGCATCCCGGATGGCCACGGCATCGCTATTGAAATCGTAGCGCATGCCCACTTTACCCATTGCGGTGAATGCGCTCTGGTGGTTTTTGGCGCACTGGTTGCCGTTGGAGCGGTACATGCCGGCGCCGGCTTCCAGCAGGGCATACGGACGCCAGAGAGTGGTAGCGCTGAACTCGTCCGACTGCGGATCGAACGTAAACGTAGTGCCGCCACCCAAACGCGCCACACCCCAATGGGCGCCGACGTTCATAGCTACTTCAAGGCCGGCGCCAAGGCGATGGCCGACGTTTTGCACGTCCGGCGTATGCGCATAAAAAGACGGTACATCGAGGAAAAGACGGGGGCCGCCGTACTGGGCTTGCAGCGACAGGGCCGTGAAAAGCAAAAGCGGGAGGATGGAAAATTTCATAGTTCGAGAATAAATTTGTTCAGGTCGGTGACGGTTTCTGGAGATGCCGGTTCTGCTCCACGCGCTGCCTGAACAGGCGCCCTGCCGAAAAAGCCCGCATAGGTACGCATAGCCGGCGAAATGGAAAAATACCCGCTGGATATTTCCCCGCGCCGAACGACCTTTGAGCCACAAAAAAACTGTCTGCGTGAAAAAAGAACCGTTTCACATAAGCGTCAACGACGAATTCAACCTTGACGTGCATCCTGAGGATGCCCAAAACCTCGATGTGATCCCCGATGGCCCCAATGTATTTCATTTGCTGGAGGACGGAAAAGCCTACCGGGTTGAATTGCTCGACGCAGATTACACCCGCCGCACCTATACGTTGCGGGTCAACGGTACGAAATACACCGTTGCCATCTCCGACTACTATGAGCGGCTGATCAAAAAACTGGGCCTTCATGCCGGAGGAAGCCACAAAGTAAATGATGTGAAAGCGCCCATGCCGGGCCTTGTCATCAGCGTATTGGTGGAGCCTGGTCAGGCAGTGCAAAAAGGCGACCCGCTGCTCATCCTCGAAGCCATGAAAATGGAAAACGTGATCAAGGCCGCCGGCGAAGGTGTTGTAAAATTTGTTGCTGCACAAAAAGGACAGCCTGTGGAGAAAGGATTTACACTTTTGGAATTTGAATAAAACTTTTTGTTTTTTTAAAACAAAAATGATTTAAGTTTGCCCCGTCGGCGAGACGCTCTCCCGGCCCGGGCATTTCCAGCCTGGATTCACCAACTTTTTCACCAAACCTTGTTGCTATGAAAATTTTAAAATTCCTGCTCTACCTCGTGTTGGGCCTCGGCGTGCTGTGGGTCGCACTCGGCATTTTTGGCAAAAAAGACTACCACATTGAGCGCAGCATCGAAATTGATGCTCCGAAAGATTTGGTCTACGACCAGGTGATGCATTTCAAAAACTTTGCAACCTGGTCGCCCTGGGCCAAACTGGACCCCAACATGAAAGTCAGCATTGAGGGCGCCGACGGTACGGTGGGCGCCGTGTACAAATGGGCCGGAAACGGCGACGTAGGCGCCGGTCAGGAAACCATCACTGCCCTGTCGCCGGAGCGCATTGACATCGAGGTCAAGTTCTCCGAGCCGTTCGAGAGTACCTCGCCGACGTACTTCCTTTTTGAAGCAAACGACAAAAAAACCAAAGTCACCTGGGCTTTCGACATGCACATCGCCTTCCCCTGGAACGGGCTGGCCATGTTTACCGACATGGACGCGGGCGTGGGCAAGGACTATGCCCAGGGGCTGGAAAACCTGAAGCAGGTGTGCGAAGCCATCGCCCACAAAAAATACCGGGGCTACGAGGTGGCCGTCGAGGAAATTCCGGAGCGGTTCTATGTCGGGGTCCGCAAGACCGTGGCCTTTCAGGATATGAAGCAGTTTTTCGAAACCACGTTCACCAAAGCAATGGAGCAGATTCAGAAAGGTGGCGCCACACCGGCGGGTGCGCCTGCAGGGTTGTTCTGGAATTTCGATGAAAAGGCCGGTACAGCGGACATGGCGGCTGCCATGCCTGTGGCGGCCAACCAGAAATTCGGCGGCGGCTTGAGCGTATTTCCGATAGGTGGCAAGTCGGCTTTGGTGATCAACTACCTGGGCGCGTACGAAAAGTCCGGCGAGGCGCACTACGCCATGGACGAGTACATGACCGAGAAAGGCCTGCAAAACGTACCGCCTGTGATCGAAGAGTACGTTACCGACCCCGGTCAGGAACCCGACACGAGCAAGTGGCTGACGCGGGTTATTTATTTCGTGGAGCCGAAAGCGGCGGCTGTGGATACTTCGGCAACAAAGAAATAGGCGGTGCCGGTGACTCGCCCGGTGCTTGCAAAATCATCGGGCGAGTCATTGGAGGTTAAAAACCAGAAATAAACCTCCTGAAGCATTTGCGGTGGTTTGAATTGTAATTGCCCCGGTAGCGTTACTTTTGCCCACTTTTTGGAAATCAAATTCGCACATGCAGCACCACGTGGACATTGAAGCCCTGAACCACCAGATTCACCTGGAAAGCGCCTTTCTGGAAAAACTCCATGCCGAGACGGCCAAGTTGATCGTCGGGCAGGAAGCCATGCTCGAGCGCTTGCTTATCGGGCTGCTCACCCGGGGGCACATCCTGCTGGAAGGTATGCCCGGCCTGGCCAAAACCCTGGCCATCAAAACCCTGGCCCAGGCCGTGGACGCGCACTTCAGCCGCATCCAGTTCACACCCGACCTGCTGCCCGCCGACGTGCTTGGCACCCAGATTTACAACCCGGCCAAAGCGGAATTCACCGTGCGCAAGGGGCCTATTTTTGCCAATTTTATCCTCGCCGACGAGATCAACCGCGCACCGGCCAAGGTGCAAAGCGCCCTGCTCGAAGCCATGCAGGAACGGCAGGTGACCATCGGAAACGAGACGTTTGCCCTGGAGGAGCCGTTCATAGTGCTGGCCACCCAAAACCCCATCGAGCAGGAGGGCACCTACCCGTTGCCCGAAGCGCAAGTGGATCGTTTCCTGCTCAAGGTCAAAATCGGCTACCCCGGCAAGGAAGACGAGCGCGCGATCATCCGGCTCAACCTCAACCACGAGCACCCGCGCGTGCGGCCGGTGGTGTCCAAAAGCGCCCTGCTCAGCGCCCGCGATGTGCTGCACAAAATTTACATGGACGAAAAAATCGAGGAGTACATCCTCGACATTGTCATCGCCACGCGGGAGCCGGCCAAATACGGGCTGAAAAGTCTGGCCCCGCTCATCAGTTACGGCGCTTCGCCGCGGGCCAGTATTGCCCTGGCGCAGGCAGCCCGGGCGATGGCTTTCCTGCGCCGCCGCGGCTATGTGATCCCTGAAGATGTGCGAGCGATTTGCGCCGACGTGCTGCGCCACCGCATCGGACTCACCTACGAAGCCGAAGCCGAAAATGTGCGCCAGGAGGATATTATTGACAAGATAATGAGCACTGTAGAGGTGCCTTGAACAGTTTCGAGGGGGCGTAGAGTAGTAGTTTCACAGAGGCTCACAGAGGTTTGGAGGGCACAGAGGTTTTTGTCATTCCGAAGGAATCTGTCCGCTCTGAATCGGTAAAACCTCCGTGCCCTCCAAACCTCTGTGAGCCTCTGTGACATTTCTACTCTACGAAGTTGTGAGCCTCTAAAAACTCCATGAGCCTCTGTGACACCCCACTCCACGAGGGGCGGAGCCGCCAATCATACACATCCATCACACCCATGCTACACCGATTTCTTTCCCCGCTTGCGTTCGTTTGTTTCCTGCTCACGCCAGCCGCTGTTTTTTCCCAGAAAGACTCGGCAAAAACAAAAAAGCCGGCGCCTCCCGGCCCGCCGCCCATGGATACGGCAGTGGTGAAACGGTTTGATGCCGGAACAACGCTCAAGTGGGTGCGGCATTTCCGGGGGCGGCTCGACGACGTGTCCGAGGTGCTGCTTTCGCTGGGCTACGACGGCAATAACTGCCGTGGGCACCTGACGTACATCGAAAGCAAAGAACAATTTGACCTGACGGGCACGTTGGAAGGCATGGTGCTGCTGCTGAATGAAAGCGACAGCAAGGGTATGATAACCGGGCACCTAACCGGCACCCTTCAAAACGACCGGATAGAAGCCGAATGGACGAATGCCGTGAACACACTCGGCAGTAGCCTGGAGGCCAAAGAAGTGAAGGTAAAAAGCCTTGCACCCAAACCCTGTGGCGAGAACAAGTGGGTGAGCCGCTACGTCGCTCGCTGGAACAACGCTCGCCTGGACCTGACACTGGCCCGCGTAAACAATAACCTGCTCACCGGATACCTCTGGGTCGAAGCGGACGACAAAACCTACACGCTCAAAGGAAAGGTGCTGGCGGATGACAAGTACGAAATGCAGGCGCTGCTGCCCAATGGGAAAATTGCGGCACACCTGACGGGCGACCTGAAAAGTGCCCAGACACACGACTGCTCCTGGATTGGATCGGGGGAAAAACGCAGTTTCAAACTGGCCTTGCGCAGCAAACTACCCGTCGGTTGCATGGAATACGCCGACTACGTAAGTAGCTACGACATCCAATACCCCCGCCCCGAATGCCCCGAGTGCAACAAAACGCTCGACAGGCATGCCTCGGAATGGGTAGAAACGTGCAAAGCAGCCTTTGTCGCCCAAAAACGTGTGCCTCGGCCAGAAAACCGCAATGCCCTGCGCGCCAATGGCTGGTATGAAGTCACCTGCTGGACCGAAACGCTTTTTTGCGGGCACATTACTCTGGCCGAATCCTGGAAGGACAAAACAACGAGTATCCCGTTCAACTTCGATCTGCGTACCGGCAAAGAAGTTACCTTCGAGGACCTGTTCAACCGCGGTTTCAATGCCAAAGAGTGGTTTGCCGAATACGCCCGCAAGGAATCGCCCAAGATGACGAAGTTTGCTACCGATCCCAAATTCCGCGAGTGGCTGTCGGCGGAGGGTTTCCCGGTGTTCACCATTCGCCGCGACGGGCTGGAGCTCAGCACCGTGTTTCACCCGGTTTACGGACAACACAGCCTGATAGTGCCGTACAACCTGCTCAAGCCGAATATGCGACGCGACAACCCGATAGCCGATTTGGTGAAGTGATCGTCGTCGTTTAGTCGAAGCACCAGCCGCTTGCCTCCCGTACAGCCCTGGCGATCAACCGGCGCTTTTCTTTCACATTTACGGGTGGGTACTTCGTGAAACGTTTCACACCCATCAGGAAGGTTTTGAGCAGGTCGCCTTCGGCAAATGAAGACAAGGCGTCTGTGGCATTTTTAGCCATACGAGCCGTAGCGTCGTGCAGAAAGACCTGCAACATGGCGTCGTAAACCTCTTGCGGCTGTGGCTTTTCTGTGCGTCCGGCGAGTTTTTGTACACGCAACAGCATGGATTCGGCCACGAACAGGTCAATGAGCATATCGGCGCAATTCATCAGGATTTCCTGTTCGTCCTTCAGGTTCAGTTTGCCGTCCATTTGCATTTTGGCGCCAGCGCCGGCCGTCATCAGGATAATTTTTTTAAAATCGGCAATGGCCCGGCGTTCTTCGGCGTAGTCGCCTTCCTGTTTCTCGAACGAAGGCACGGAAGCCAGTTCTTTCTGCACGGCCCAAGCCGGCCCAACAATGTCCAATTGTCCTTTCAAGGCCCGTTTGAACAATTGGTCCACCATCAGGAGGCGGTTGATTTCGTTGGTGCCTTCGTAAATCCGGTTGATGCGGCTGTCACGATAGGCACGGGCTGCAGGGTATTCTTCGCTGAAGCCGATACCTCCGTGAATTTGTACGTTCTCATCCACACAATAATCCGTCACTTCGGAGCCGTACACTTTGAGAATGGAGCACTCGATGGCGTACTCTTCGGCGGCTTCGAGTGTGGCCTGACCGAAGGTTTTGCCTTCTGCATCGCCCTCTGCTTTTTTGTCCTGCATCAGTTGCGAGGTGCGGTAGGCGGCACTTTCTCCGGCAAAGGTGCGAATGGCCATTTCCGCCAGTTTGTGCTGAATGGCGCCGAAATTGCCGATCGGCTGGTTGAACTGGAGGCGTTCGTTGGAATATGTGGCTGCCATATCCACCACTTTTTTGCAACCGCCGATGCACATGATACCCAGTTTGTAACGCCCGATGTTCAGTGCGTTGAAGGCGATCAGGTGGCCCTTGCCGATCTCACCGAGCACATTGTCGGCGGGCACGGATACATTTTCAAAAAACACCTGCCGGGTGGAGGAGCCTTTGATCCCCATTTTGTCTTCCTCGGCGCCGAGCGTGAGGCCGGGCGAGTTGCGCTCGACAATAAACCCGGTGAATTTTTCCCCGCCGATTTTAGCAAACACGATGTAGATGTCGGCAAACCCGGCGTTGGAAATCCACATTTTTTGGCCGTTCAGGACGTAATGTGACCCGTCGGTGCTGAGGTCGGCGCGGGTTTTGGCCGCCAATGCATCCGAGCCGCTGCCCGGCTCGGTGAGGCAGTAAGCAGCCTTCAGGTCGCCCGAGATGAGGCCCGGCAAATACTTCCGCTTTTGCTCCTCGGTACCGAAGTAGAGAATAGGCAACATGCCTATGCCGGTGTGTGCCGCGAACGCCACGATGATGGAGCCTGCCGGGCCGAATACCTCGCTGATGACGGAGTTGGTGTTGGTGTCGAGCGCCAGTCCGCCGTATTCCTGCGGCATGTGTGCGCCAAGCAAACCCAGATCGCCCATTTTTTTCAGCAGCCCGGGCGCTACGCCTGCCTCCTGTTTTTCGATTTTCTGGGCGTTTGGGTAAATTTCCTGTTCAAGGAAATCCACCGCCATCTGCTTGATCATCAGTTGTTCTTCGTTGAAATCTTCGGGAACGAATACGTCCTCCGGTTGTGTGTCGCGAATGAGAAACTCTCCTCCCTTGAGGACATCGGTTTGCACAAGCGTATCTGTCATGGCGGTAAATTTTATAAGTTATGGCGAATCTTCGCCACAAATGTAATCGGGCTTTTGGGAAAAGGGCAAGTGTGCCCGGTTTTTTTTACTTTTTTCCCAACCTTTGCCGCCCAACAACCTATCGCATGCACTACGAAAATACCCTCGCATTTGCGCAACGCCAGGATACGGAAGACCCGCTCCGCTCCTTTCGCGAGCGATTTCTTTTTCCGCAACACAACGGGCAGCCCGTCCGGTATTTCTGCGGCAATTCCCTCGGATTACAGCCCGATACGGTACGCGCCGCCCTGCTCGCCGAACTGGATCAGTGGGCCGAACATGGGGTGGAGGGCCATTTTCGGGGTGACTTGCCTTGGATGCATTACCACAAATTTTTGACACAGCAATCCGCCAGGCTCGTGGGGGCGTTGCCGCACGAAGTAGTGGTGATGAACACGCTCACGGTGAACCTGCACCTAATGCTGGTCTCGTTTTACCGCCCGACGCCGCAGCGCTACAAAATCGTGATGGAAGCCGGCGCATTTCCCAGCGACCAGTACGCCATGGAAAGCCAAGTGCGTTGGCATGGTTTTGACCCGGAGGACGCGATTGTGGAAATAGCGCCGCGCCCAGGCGAGGATACGCTGCGAACGGAAGACATCGTGTCGGTCCTTGATCGGGAAGGCGAGCAGGTTGCCTTAGTCATTTTCGGCGGGGTGAATTACTACACCGGCCAGTTTTACGACCTGCCGGCGCTCACTGCTGCCGGGCATCGAGTCGGGGCATACGTCGGCTTTGATCTGGCGCATACCGCCGGCAACCTGCCATTGCATCTGCACGACTGGAATGTGGATTTCGCGGTGTGGTGCAGCTACAAGTACCTGAATTCAGGCCCGGGCGGTCCGTCAGGCGTGTATGTGCACGAGCGCCATGGCGACAACTCCGCCCTGCCGCGTTTTGCCGGTTGGTGGGGACATGATGAGGCCGAGCGTTTTAAAATGCGCAAGGGATTCAAGCCCATGCGGGGCGCCGAGGGCTGGCAACTGAGCAATGCACAAATCTTTGCTTTTGCGGCGCACAAGGCCAGTCTGGATATTTTTGATGCCGTGGGCATGGAGGCGCTCCGGGAAAAAAGCCTGCGCCTGACGGGATTTCTCGAATTCGTACTTGACGAAGTAAACCGCTCAAAAAATCTGTTTCGGATCATCACGCCACGCGACCCTGCTGCCCGCGGCTGCCAGATTTCGGCTCTTACCGACGAGCGGGGAAAAGCCCTGTTCGATTTCCTCGCAGAGAACGGCGCCATTGCCGACTGGCGCGAGCCGAACGTGATCCGTTTTGCACCGGTG
>CAYMQY010000200.1:5473-8383 GCA_964392655.1 uncultured Saprospiraceae bacterium | reverse complement strand
CAGTCCTCTCTTACGGAAAGGCTGTAGTTCAGGTACAATTTACCATCCAAAATGCTCCACGCCTCCGGTTCGATTTTGGCCGGATATCCTTGCGACCAGCCATAAGCACACCAGCCACCGTATTGTGGCGCATACTTTTCCGGGTTTTCCTGAAAAAGGGTACGGTTTCCTGTGGAGGCAAAATGCCAAACGGCACCGTTCCATTCGAATGAAATATCGGGTTGCCCTTTCACGGGCTTCTTTTGGGTGAAGTACGCCACCGGATCGTACCCCTTTATGGCGCCGGCTTTGGTGGCAAAAACAGCTTTGGTATCGGTTTGGGCAAATAGGCCGGCAACAAGCAGCAAACTGCAAACCAGCAAAAGGGCAATTTTCATCTTTGAAAAAATTAGTTTAATTCAACGTTGTGCGAAAGTTCAAAAAGGCAAAATTCAGAGTCGCGGCAATCTGGAGCATGTTGCCACGACTCCTGTTCGGCATTATGCGAACACTTCATCCAGTACAGGGGCAACCGGAAAATCAATCGGAAACTGTGTGACGCCGTGCAGGTAGTTGCTGATGATTTTGTCACCGGTAACAAGAATGATGTCCACAAGGTTGGCTTCGGTGTACCCGGCTGCGAACAACGTCTCGGTAGCGGCAGGTTCGGGTTTGCCGCGACGCTCTGCAAGGGAGTGCACAAATTTGGCCAGCGCATCCAGTTTTTGATCAAAGGAAGCCTTTCCAGTGCGAATTTCGAGAATCTGCTCGTCCGTAAACCCGTTCATTTTGCCCAGCACGGTGTGCGCGGATTGGCAGTAGCGGCAGTCGTTCACCTGGCTGACGACAAGATTTATAACTTCCCTTTCTTTGGCGCGAAGTGTGCTTTTGCGGTTTTGTAGCGCAAGATAGTCCCCCAGGGCGGTTTCGTTCTTTGCAAAATAGGCGTACAAATTTGGCACAAAACCCAGGCTTTTTTTGAGGTTTTCAAAAATAATTTGGTTGTTTTCAGAAACTTGATGCTGGGCGGGAACAGTGAACTGATTCATTTTTTCCTTTTTTTGTTGGTGAAAATATTGCTGTGATTTGATGACACAAAGGTGCAGGCCCCTGTGTCCGACAGCGATACCGATACTGCCCGACGACTTATCAATTTTTCCCAAACACACGAGTGGTTGTGTCACCTACCTTCGCACCGAAAATCCGCGCCACCGCCATGCTTCGCATTCAGAATTACATCAACGGCCAGTTCGTCCCGCCCATCGCCGGACAATACCTCGACAACGTAAATCCCGCCACCGGAGAGGTGTACGGTCAAATTCCCGATTCCGGTCCCGAAGACGTGGATGCCGCCGTACAGGCCGCCGCCGCCGCGTTTCCCGCCTGGGCGGCCATGCCGCTCGAACAGCGCCACGACATCCTGCGCGGCATCAGCGACGGCATTCTCGCCAACCTCGACCGCCTGGCTGAAGCCGAAAGCACAGATTCCGGCAAAACCATCACGGCTTCGCGCACGGTGGACATCCCGCGTGCGGCGCTCAATTTCAAGTTTTTTGCCACAGCGCTCCTGCATTTCGCTTCCGAAAGCCACGCCATGCCCGGCGCCACGAGTTTCACCCTGCGCCAGCCGCTCGGCGTGGTGGGCGGTATTTCCCCCTGGAACCTGCCGCTATACCTGTTTACCTGGAAAATTGCCCCTGCACTGGCCGCCGGCAACTGCGTGGTGGGCAAACCCTCCGAGGTGACGCCCGCTACTGCTTACCTGCTGGGCGAAATATGCACCGCCGCCGGACTGCCACCGGGCGTGCTCAACATCGTGCATGGACTCGGACCGCGCGCCGGCGAAGCCATCGTGCGGCACCCGCTGGTGAAAGCCGTGTCGTTCACCGGCAGCACGCGCGCCGGTGCCGAGATCGCGCGTATCGCCGCGCCCATGTTCAAGAAACTCTCGCTTGAATTAGGCGGCAAAAACCCCAACCTCATCTTTGCCGACTGCGATTACGAGCAAATGCTGGAAACGACGGTGGCCTCGTCGTTCAACAATCAGGGCCAGATTTGCCTCTGCGGTTCGCGAATTTATGTGGAGCGTCCGCTGTACGAGCGGTTCAAAAACGACTTCGTGGCGCGCGTGCAGGCCATGCGCGTGGACGACCCCGCCGACCCGGGCAGCCGGCTCGGCGCGGTGGTATCCAAATTGCACTTTGACAAAGTGCTGTCGTACATCGAACTGGCCCGGCAAGAGGGTGGGCGCATCCTTTGCGGCGGGCACGCGTTGCAACTGCCGGGCCGCCTGGCCGGCGGATACTACATCGCGCCCACCGTCATCGAAGGCCTGACGCTGGAGTGCCGCACCAACCAGGAGGAAATTTTCGGCCCGGTGGTCACCATCCAGCCCTTCGACACCGACGAGGAAGCGCTTGCCCTGGCCAACGGCTCACCTTACGGACTGAGCGCAACCCTGTGGACCAACAACCTGCGCCGAACCCAGCGCCTGAGCGCCGAACTGCAAGCCGGCATCGTGTGGGTCAACTGCTGGTTGCTGCGCGATTTGCGCACGCCGTTCGGCGGTGTGAAACAATCTGGAGTAGGTCGCGAGGGTGGCTGGGAAGCCATGCGTTTTTTTACGGAGGTAAAAAATGTGACGCTGGCGGGGTGATATTTGTGTACTTTTGCAAAAAGGCAACGCATCAATATGCTCGTAGAACTTGAAGATGAAATCCTGGTTGCAGGCAAAGTATCCGTCGAAGATATTCGGCTTGGCATCGCTCTTTGGCTATTTCAAGAAAAGAATGTCTCCTTGGGGAAATGTGCAGAGTTGGCTGGGATGCACAAAATTCAGTTTCAGAAAGAACTCGCCAAGCGAAAAATACCCCTGCATTACGATGAAGTTGATTTGCAACGTGACTTACGCGCCGCCCAAAAAATGTCATG
>CAYMQY010000200.1:0-5373 GCA_964392655.1 uncultured Saprospiraceae bacterium | reverse complement strand
CTGATTATTGCGAAAGAAAAAGGGTTGATTAAGACAGTTACTCCTGTAGTTGAGGAACTTCGAACAAAAGCCGGATTTTGGATTTCCGATAAGTTTCTATCGCGGATCAGGGAAATGGTGGATGAGACATAACCATAGAGGACAATGCAAATTATCTACGAAGACAACACCCTCCTCGCAGTCAACAAACCCGCCGGCCTCTCCTCTGAAAGCGGCCCGGCCAGCCATCCTTCCGCTGAAAAATGGGCGCAGGAGTACACGGCCGGCCAACGCCGCGAAGCCGTCGGGGCCTTTCAACGCGCGCCTTACCTGCGAGCCGTGCACCGCCTCGACCGCGCTTCGAGCGGCGTACTGCTGATGTCGAAAACCAAATCGGCGCTGACCGATCTGATGGATCAGTTCGAGAACCGGACGGTGGAAAAAACCTACGTTGCCGAAGTAGTCGGAACACTGCCCGCCGAGACGGGCACCTTGCGCCACCACTTAGCCAAGTCGGAAGACGGGAAAGCCGCCGTCGTTTCCGATGCACCGTTTGCCGGCAGCAAACCGGCAGAATGCGACTACCGGGTATTGGAAAAAACTGCCGTCGGCGCTCGAGTGGAAATCGTGCCGAAAACCGGGCGTTTTCACCAAATACGCGCTCAATTAGCCCATATCGGCTGCCCGGTGGTGGGCGATACACGCTACGGCGGTCCGCCCTGGTTGGACCACGCCGTCAAACTGCACGCCTGCCGATTAGTGGTTCGTCACCCGCGCACCGGCGACTTGTTGACCATCGAAGCGCCGTTGCCGGACAATTGGTAAGACGAGCCTGGCGTTTGACGGGACTAAAAAGTACGGAATGAATTTTCAGAGAACTATCCACGCAGATCAACCCCACCCCCGGCCCCTCCCCAACCGGGAGGGGGGACGTAGAGCAAACCAAGGTGTACTCTGCGGAACAATCTACGTCTCCCCTCCCCTTGGGGGAGGGGTTGTGCCGCGTCTGGAGTTCATTGGTTTCAAAACAATCCTTCCGGCCTTGTTACTTTTCCTCACTCTGCCCCTTTCCGCCCAATCTCCCGACAACCCCCGCAATGAAGAGCGCAACTACGACGCCGACGTACTTTCCGTGCAGTTGCACTTGCGCAATGCGCCCATGACCTTTCCGATGGTAGACCTGAACGCCTCCGACAGTGCGCTCGTGCTCCAGTTTGACCATCTCGGCACCGACATCCGCGAGTACCTGTACACCCTCGAACACTGCAACGCCGACTGGCAGCGCTCGGCCCTTGACGACAACGAGTACATTGACGGATTCACCGAAGACCGGATTTGGGATATGTACAACTCCTTCAACACGCTACAGCAGTACGTCCACTACACCCTCAAGTTACCCAACAACAACATGCGCTGGACCAAGTCGGGCAACTACCTGCTCAAGGTGTACGAAAACTCCGGCGACAGACGGCTGATACTTGTGCGCCGATTCCTGGTCGTAGACCGCCGCTGGAATGTGACCACCAACTTTGTCCGCCCCGTACGGGTGGATAAAATGAATACCCACCATGAGATTGATTTCACGGTGAACACCAAAGGCATGCGCGTGCAATATCCCGAACGCGAAGTGAAGGCCTGCATCCTGCAAAACGGACGCTGGGACTCGGCGCTCGGTCCGTTTCCACCTTTTATTACCCGGCAGGAAGACCTCGTGTTTGATTATCAGGACAAGATCACGTTCCCGGCGGGAAAAGAGTGGCGCTACTTTGACATGCGTACCTTCCAGTATCGGGGCGAGTTTATCCGGGACATCAATATGCTGCCGGGCTACTACGAGGTTACGCTCCAGATGGACGAAAGCCGCGCTAACCGAACGTACATCCAGACCAATGACCTGAACGGGCGGTTTAGCATCGAAAACAACAACCAGAACCAGGGGCTGGACCAGTGCGACTACGCCGCCGTGCTGTTTTCCCTGAAACAAAACCAGGAACTGGACAATGCGGATGTGTACGTGTATGGCCAGTTCACCGACCGGCAACTGCGCCCCGAATTCAAAATGAAATACGAGGAAAGCGTACACGCATACGTCTGCGAAGCCTACCTCAAGCAGGGATATTACAACTACCAGTACGTCGTCGTGAACCGCGAAACCGGCGCCGTGGACGGCGACGGCGTCGAAGGCAACTGGTATGAAGCCGGCAACGAGTATCAGGTATTTGTGTACTACCGCCCTTTTGGCGTGCGCTACGATCAGTTGATGCTGTCGGCGACAATTGATTCAAGACTGCGCTGACCCCAACTCAACACTCAAAACTGTCAAAACCGGGAATCCACGTAGTAGGGCAACATGGCACGCCAGGTCGGCCAGTCGTGGCGCATATCCGGCCCCCAGACGTCGAGTTCGTGCGGAATCCCTTTGGCAGAAAGAATGCCCGAGAGGCGGCGCGAAGCATCGGGGTCTTCATAGTCGCCCGAGCCGGTAAGAATGTGGATGTGCGGCATCCGGCGCAAGCGCGATAGATTGTAATCGTCGTTGAGGTTGGGCAGGTAGTGGGCCGGGGAGTTGAAGTACACATCCTCATCGTAGTAGCCCTTGGTGTAGGTGGTCAGGTCGTACACACCCGACATGGCGATGGTTCCGGCAAACAGATCGGGGCGACGGAAACACATGTTGGCTGCATGGAGCGCCCCCAGCGAAGCGCCGCTGGTGATGATTTGTGTGTCCGGACTGGTGTGCATCTGGATGAACGGCACCACTTCATTTTCCACGTAGGCGTTGAACTGCTGGTGGCGAATGGCTTTGTGGCGTGGGTGCATTTTGTTGTTCAGCCAGGCCTCCGAGTTGATGCTGTTGATGGAAAACACCTTCACTTTACCGGCATCAATGTACGGTTCCAGTACGGAGATCAGGTGAAAGCGCTCGTATTCCAGAAAATCGGCAGCGGCGGTAGGCAGGAGCAGCAGGGCAAAGCCGTAGTGGCCGTACACGGCTATCTCCATGTTTTTGTTCAGGCGGGGGCTAACCCATTGGTGGATTTCTCGTTTCATGCAGCGGTAGTGTAAAGTTGGTGTGCGTTGGCGGCAAAAGTAGGCAAAATGTAGTTACCAGAACTTCACTGCTGTGGCCAGGTATGCCTGCGCCATGGCAGTCAGTTGTCCCCAGGTGAATCCGCAGGTGTCGCACTCGTAGTACGACATGATGTTGCCGAGGTCAGGGTTGTAGTAGTTGCCGGCGAGGTCTTGTTTGTTGCTGATAAACCGGCAGGTATTGTCCACATAGCCAGCCAGATCTTCGCCTTCCACGTACGGGTCGGCGGGGGTATCGCAGATGCCGTCGCCCTCCACAGTGCAGTTGGAGCCGTCCACAAGTTCGGAGCCGTTGCCCTCGAAGGTATGTTTCAGGCTGAAAAAATGGCCCGTTTCATGGGCAAATACCCGGGCATTGACGCAGTCTTTGCGGATCAGGATAAACGAGGAAAGGGGGTTGCCGATGCCGCCCAGTTCGGCCAGCCCGCAAGCGTTGATGGGGCTGGAAAAGAACGTGACGAAGTACATGTTGATGCGACGTTCCACATTGTACTTGGTGGTAATTTCGGGTATTTCCTGGTCGGTATCCTCAATCACGTCGTGCTGCCAGTTGTCGTGGTAGCGGAATTCGCACACCTCGAACGACACGCATATCGGTGCAAAAAACTGATTCATATCGGCCACAGCCTGCTGAATCTGGTTCTCCGTGACGTTGGGCTGCCCCAGGCTGTCGCGAAAAATATGGGCCACAATGGTGAATTTTTTGTTCAGGCAAGGCAGCGATTCCTGCTGAAACCGGTAACTCTGGGCATTCAGACGGCCTGCAAAGGCAAAAAGAAAAACGGCTGTCAGGGCAAAAAGGGTACGACGCATAACGGTATGGGTGTGTACAGTGAGGATTTCGGTTTGGAGTTGGCAAAAGTGGTGACTTTCCGCAAGATTTCCAGCAAGACGAACAGGTTTGGAATTTTTTGGCAGAAAAACCTCGCCTGTCTGCACGAACTTGTTCGTCTGACAGTCCTCGCCTGTCAGACGAACAAGTTCGTGCAGACAGGCGAGAACGGTTTGTTTACCCGCCAGACGAACAAGTTCGTACAGGCGGGCAATAATTCCGGCTCTTGAACCAAAAATCCGGCTCCGTTCAAACACTTTTGCCCCGTTGGGGCGTTTAACAGGCCGCAAAGTTTCACCAATTACACACCGAGATGTTACGCCTTTTCACTTTGTTTTTCCCTGTATTGTTCGTCCTTCCGGTTTTGAATGCGCAGTCGAATGCTGACTGTGCGAAAGCAAAGGACATTTGCAAAAAACAAACCTACCATTTTGACAAAACCGGCGGCGAAGGCGATGACCCGAACGAGGCCAATTTCGTGGCCTGCTTCATGAACGGCGAAAACTTCGGCCAGGCAGAGGAAAACTCGACCTGGATCAAATTCGAAGTGGAAAAAGGCGGCTCGCTTGCGTTTACCATCACGCCGCACCACGAAGACGACGATATTGACTTCGTGGTGTACCGCCTGCCTGCCAACGGCGATTGCCGGCAAAAACAAATCGTGCGCTGTATGGCTGCCGGCGACAGCGAGGCCAACTCCCGCACCAGCCCCTGCATGGGCCCCACCGGCCTGCGCGACGGCGAACGCGACACCAGCGAAGACGCCGGCTGCGCCGACCCTGGCGACAATACCTGGCTGGCGCCGCTCAAAGTGGAAAAAGGCGAAAAGTACGTCATCCTCGTCAGCAACGTGTCGTCCCGCGGCCCCGGGTTCAGCATCAGTTTCGGCGGCTCCGCCAAACTGCCCTGCGACGAGGAGCCACCCAAAAAACAACCCGTGCCGGAAAAACCAAAAACCAAACCTGCAAGTCAGCCCACAGCCGAAGTAGCGGAAAAGCAAACCGCCCAACCCGAGTCCATCGGCGGTCGCGACGTGGTGCTGAAAGAAAGCCTGAAGGTGAAAGCCCGCACAATTAAACTCAAAATCTGGGACAGCCAGGTGGAGGACGGCGACGTGATTTCCATTTACCTTGACGACAAAAAAGTGGTAGACAACCTGTACCTGCGTTCCAAACAGCAGGAATTTGAAATCGAACTTCCGCCCGGCAGCGAACACTACCTGACCGTGTACGCCGAAGATTTCGGCAAAGCCGAACCCAACACCGCCCGCGTGCTCATCAATGACGGCGTACGCGAACAAATCATTGACCTCGTGGCCGAGCGCAAAAAGCAGCAGAGCGTGAAAATTATCGTGGAGTAGAATTTTTTAGAGCATGTTGGGGATTTTCTGCCGGAGGCAAAAATGAGGGCTTTTTTTGCCAGTTTTTGCGTTTTTGAAGGAGCATAGCCGGGGCTACGTGACTGAAAAAAGG
>CAYMQY010000199.1:0-8383 GCA_964392655.1 uncultured Saprospiraceae bacterium | reverse complement strand
GACCTCTCCGAGGTCGGATAACACGTTTCCGGGGCATTTCTGCAAATATATGACCTCTCCGAGGTCTTCACGTTGAAAAATTCGGGATGACTCATGTTTCGCGCCCCCTCAATCCCGCCGCACCACCACTTGTTCGCAAACCGTGGGCAGACCGTTTGCTTCGAACGACACGAGATAAACCCCCTCGTACAAAGTCCGGCAGTCGAAGAATCCGATGGTGCTGCCGGGCTGGATTTCAATTTCCTGCACCAGCCTGCCGGATATGTCGAACAGCCGCACCACAAGTTTTTCCCGCAGCAAACCCTCGGCCTGCACAGCGATAAAATCGCTTGCCGGATTGGGGTAAATGCGCGTTTTCAGGCCTGTTGCGATCTCGGGTGCGGCAGTTGTCGGGTTGTACATCGTGGTCGGCTCGCCGATGGTTTGCACCTTCGAGGCGGTGCGGGTGCCGTAAAACGTAGGCCCCACGGCATAAGGATAAGCCGAATTCCAGTCGGCATCCACCGTGCAGAAGTATGCGTAGGTGCCCTGCGGGTACTCGGGCGTGATGCAAAAGCGCCCGTTGTGTACGTCGAGCACCTCGGGTGCGGCATCAGCCAGGTACTCGAAGTCCTCCCGAAAATAGCCCAGCGGATACGTGGCGTTCACGGCCGGCCCGTCGGCCACATCGGTTCCGTCGGCGTGGTGCGTTCTTGCCGTGATGGCCCGCAAGTGGTAGCCCGAACGGATGCGGACGATACCGCCCGTACCGTCGGTGTTTTTGTAGCCGTAGGCACCGTATATCGGAAACCCGTCGTAGGCAAAACCAATCAGAGGCGAGTGTTTTGTGCTGTCAATTGTGTACAGGCCGTCGGCGAGGTACAGGTCGCACACATTGGAAATGACCTTGAGATCGAGGTTGAACGCCGAGGGATTTTGGTGGTGGTGGTAATTGCCCATAGCAGGGTGTCCCTTGGCGCAGTCGAAACCGGCCCGTTCGGCGCGAATGGCATCGCGATTCCAGGCCTGGGCGGTACCCATGCCGCCGGGGCAGGGCGGGTTGCCCGGCCCGCCGCAGAGTGCGTTGGTGTTGGGGTTCCAGGCCACGCCGTCGCGGTAGTCAAAAAGGGCCACGCCGTTGATGAACGCCCCGATGTTGCCGCCTGTGGTAGCAGTGGGTGTGCCGGTGTTTTGCACGGGCTTGAGCGAAATTTTGAAATACCCCGTCTGGGCCGTGGCTAGGGAGGGGTTGCCGTCCAGAAACGGGCCGGTGATGTAGGCCGGAATGCCCGAAGCCTTCACATACACCCAATCGGCGGAGTACTGCACCGACTGCACATTGGCGGGCACGTTGTCCTGAATGGGGGTCGGGTTGCCCTGCGCATAGTGGCGGCCCAACAACCCTGTTTGGTTGATGAGCCAACTCGTGACGGCAGGATTGGTTTGTGCCGACAGGCAGCAAGCAAGGGCAAACAAAACAGCGAAGGCGAGTGATTTTTTCATGTTGTAAAAAATGCTTGAAGTGTGAAATCCAGTGCAGGTGCTCATTTTCGGGGAAAGGAGAAGTCGGGGTTAAATAAAAAGGAACGATCCGTCAGGGTCAGCAAAAAAGCGAGAAGTTCGGTTTTTTCGTCGGGGCAAAGTTCGGCTCCGGATTTCAATACGGGGTTTTGGGCGTAGTGGTTGAGCACCTCGCGTAATTTTTTAAACCGCCCGTCGTGCATGTACGGCTGCGAAAACTCGATATTTCGCAGGGTCGGCACTTTGAACAGTAGGGAATCCGCAGGGTTTTGCGTCACGCCCATGCGCCCTGTGTCGCCGAGTGTGCTGTCGGCAGGCAGGCCGTTTTTTTCAAAACCGAAATGGGTAAAAAACGGCTCGGTATGGCAGGAGGCGCAGTTTTTTTGAAAAATCCGGTAGCCGCGCTGTTCCATCTCCGTGAACTGTTCGGCCCCCCGTTGCACGCGGTCGTACTTCGAATCGGCAGAAATCAGCGTCAGTTCGAACTGCGAAAGCGCCTTCAGCACCCGCTCGCCGGTGACGCCGCCTGCGCCAAATGCAGCCTCGAACATTTGCTCGTACTCCGGTGAAGCCGACAGTTTTTGCACCACATTCCGGATCGTGTTGTCCATCTCCGCCGGATGCTCAATCGGCGCAAGCGCCTGAAAATCGAGTTGCGTCACGGCGCCGTCCCACATGAAATGCCGCGCCCAGGCCAGATTCATCAATGCCGGCGAATTGCGCTTGCCGACGCGGTCTTCAATACCGTGGCTGAGCGCGTGATCCACATGCGTGAATGCCGTGAACGACAGGTGGCAACTGGCACAGGACACCGTGCTGTCGCGCGACAACACCGGGTCGTAAAACAGCCGGCGACCCAGTTCGATGCCCTGCCGGGTGAGCGGATTTCGGGAAAAATCGTAGGCCGGCGCCGGCCAGTTTTCGGGGTACCGCAACGGTACCGGATCGCCGGGCAGCGCGGCAAAACCCAACAGACAAAGCGCCCATGCGCCGAAAATCAAAACTCGAAGGCGCTCAGTTTTCATGGATACCGAATGCGGTGGACAATACCCCGGAAAGGCGCTTCGCCTCCGGCCCGGGCGACATGATGTTCGGCTTTTTCACCCAGTCCACAGCCTCAAAAAAAGGGGCCAGATCGAAGTCGAGGCGAAGGCTGGACAGATTTGAAACCCTCCCGATCCCAATGACCTGAACCGTCTGAAACGGCGGCAGGTACCCGCCGAGGTGAAACTGGAATTCGGCAGGCAATGCCTGTAGCCGGGCTTCCGATCCCACGCGTTCCCCTTCCAGTTTCAGGTTGATGTACCCGCTCTGCCAGCTCCAGAACATGCCTTTCGTGGGGTCGAGGTCGCCGCCCATCGCCCCTGCCGCCGTCGTGGCGCTGTCCACGCCGAGCACGAAAGACAGGCTGTCGAATCCTGTGTTTTCCGGCAGATCGAACCGCAGGGCCAGGGAGTTTTCGTCCTCCAGATCAAGCAGGCGGTAGCGGTTTTTTTCCGCCAATACAGACTCGCCGCTTTTCCAAAAAACAAAGTTGCCGAGGTAAAACCGAAGCGTGTGCAAGCGCAGCGTATCGCCGGAGGTTGTGGTTAACGCCTCCCCGAGGGTTATTTTTTCGCCCCGGAAAACAGGCCGGCAGTGCAACGCCTGCTGCGCGGGCAGGCGAAGGGCAAAAAGCATGGCAAACAAGGCAAGTAGACGCGTCATAGTCAGTTTTTCACAAAACGCAGCGCAAACGTTTGGCCGTTTTCCGTCCCGATTTTCAAAAAATACAAACCAGGCGATAGTGCCGAAACGTCGAGTTGGCCGTCCGTCACGCCCGCCGAAAACAGCACCTGCCGACCGGAGGCATCCAAAACTGCGGCTGAAACAGCAGTACTGTTTTCAGGCAAACTGAACACCAAAACCGAGGCTACGGGGTTGGGGTGCAGTTGCACCGCCAGGGCGCCGCCGGCTTCGCTTGTGCCGACGACGGGCAGGCAAGCCGGCGTACCCACGAGGTTGCTCAGGGTATTGCACAGCCAGGTGTAGTGTGCCTGGGCATCGGCTGACAGGGGCAGCGCAAGCAGCAGGTCGTTAAATTCAAATGGATCGGAGGCCAGGTGGTAAAACTCCTGGTGTCCGTCGTCGAAGCGGATCAGTTTGTACGCCGTGTCCCGGATGGCTTTGCCGTCGTCGGGGGTGCCGGCTGGGTCGAAGAGTTCGGTAAAAACCCAGTCGCGCACACGCGTTTTTTCGTTTTTCAGGATGGGCATCAGGCTGACGGCATCCACCGGGCGCGAGGCCGGAATCTGGGTCGGCCAGCCTGCAGCGCTGAACAAGTCGAGGATAGTGGCAAACAGGTCGGTGCTGCCGACAAGGGCCGTGCTGGTTCGATTTGGCGCCGTCACAGCAGGACCGGAAACGATCAGCGGCACATGCACGCCGTTCTGATACAGGGTGCCCTTGGCGCGGTCGGCATTGGGGAACTGGCAGACCTGCGAGTGGCCGCCGTTATCGCCAACGAAGATAATGTTCGTGCTGTCGAGCAGGTTGTGCTGCTCAAGCCAGAGCAGCAGGCGCCCGATCTCGGTATCCATCGCCTCAGTCATGGCCTTGAAATATTCCGCCCGGTTTTGAGTGATGTGCTGCTGGGTGCCCGTCAGGCCGGGTACCGTGTGCAACGCGGCGGGTGGCAAGTGGAAGGGCGTGTGGGGCGCGTTGAACGCTTGCCAAAGGAAAAAAGGGCGGGAGCCATCGAGGCTTTGCAGCCAGGCAATGGCATCGTCCACGAGTTCGGTGGTGGCGTAGTTGGTCACGGTGACCGGAGCGGCGCCGTCCACGATTTTCTGCCAGTCGAAATAATCGGCTACGGCGCCGCTGAACATACCCGAGTAGTGGTCGTAACCGAGCACTTCGGGGTTGTTTCGGTTGGCGGGTGTGGGCTGGTGCAGGTGCCATTTGCCGATGTTGGCAGTGGCGCATCCGCCGGGCAGCAATGCTTTAAGCAACTTGCCGATGCTGCTTTCGGCCGTGTCCAGTTGCGTGTTTGTCGGCCCGGCGATCACCGTGCCCACGCCCGTTCGGAAGGGGAAACGCCCCGTCAGCATGGCAGCCCGCGCAGGCGAGCAGAGGGGAAAGGACCAGGCCTGGTCGAAGCGAACGCCTCTCCGAAGCAGGGATCGGACGTTGGGCATATTGGCTGTGTCCAGGCCATCGTCGTAAAAACCGCAGTAATCGGTACCAAAGTCGTCGGCGATGATTAGCACCGTGTTTTGTTGGGCGGCGAGGCGGAACGGCAAGGCGCCGAGCAACAGCAGAAAGGCAAAAAATCGCAGCATCGAAGCGGGCGGTTGGTGAGCGGGCTTAGACTGAAAATGAGCGGAAGGGTTTAGATGCGGTAAATTTTAGAAATGTGGTAAGAACTCAACCATGCTGCGTGCGATTCAACCCCACCCCCAACGGGGAGGGGAGGCGTAGCAAACACCGCGACAAATGCTACGGAGGGCGTCAAATCTCCCCTCCCCGTTGGGGGAGGGGTTGGGGTGGGGTTGAATCGCACGCGGCAGCAGGGCTAAGTTTTTACCCGGCACACACGATGGCTTCTCGCGGCGTGTCGAACGGGACGAGCCGGAAAAGAAGGAAGTGGCGGTTTAGCAATAAGATTACTCCTTAAACAGTGAAAACCGCACCCCTTCCGCCTTCTCCCGGTACTCCGCCCATGGTTTTCCGAGCAACGCATCCACCCGCTCCAGCAACCGCGTCGTCTCCTCCTCCGCTTTTTTGATGGCCACCCGGGCGTTGCCGTTCGGCTCGGCGGGCGAGGCGTTGATGTAGGTCACGGCGGTACGCAGGAAATTGGTCAACTGGTTCGGATTGCGCTGGATGCCTTTGGGTTCTTTTTGCTGGAAAAATGCCTCCTTGAGCACGCCGATGCTGTCGCGCAGGGTTTTCCCGAGGTCCAGCACCGGTTTTTTGGTGCTGTCGGGCACGTTGGCGAATGAACTTTCCACAAGTTTGATCGTCGCTTCTGCCTGCTTCAGGCGCTCGTAGGATTTGGTTGCTTTTTCTACGGTGGGGTAAAACCCGCGCAGCGCATCGGCTTTGGCTTTGCGGGCCGGCGGTGAAACGTCGAGCCTTGGGTCGTCGAGCACACGGATGGTGACGGAATCCTTTTGCTCACGGAAGTGCACCAGCATTTTGTAGTCGCCCGGCGGCACTTGCGGGCCACCGCCGGGTTCCAATTGATCGGCATCCGGCTCGCGGTTGGAAGGATAGGCGACACCGCGTGTTTCCAGGCCCCAGGAAATGACACCGAACAGGGTGTCCAGTTCGGTTTTCCAGCGGCGCAGGGTATCGCCTTCGGCGGAAATCACGAACACGGTGGCTTGCTCTTTTTTACCGCCGCCGCGTCGTCCACCGCCGCCCGGGCCGCCACCACCGGGACGCCGCGGGGCTTGTTCAGGAGCGGAATCGGTAGCCGTTTCGTCTTTTTTCTTGTCCGATTTCGGTGCTCCGCCGGGTTTCACCCAAACAGGCACCTGCGCAGCTGTGCCCTTGGTGGGCGCCTCGTAAAACGCATCGGCGGAAAAACGCGGGCCGTCGTAGGAGCGCCAGGCGGCCAGATACGCCGGCTGCGGCTGGAACAGTTTGAATGATAGTTCGGTCGCCTTCCGGTTCCGGGTCAGTTCGCGCAGGGGCGCCAGGTTGTCCATGATCCAGATGCCGCGGCCAAAGGTGGCCAGCACGAGGTCGCCGTCACGGGGGTGAATTTTCATGTCCTGCACGGGCATAGCGGGCAGACCACCGGATTTGCCGTCGGCAACGCGGGGCCAGGCCGTCCAGTTTTCGCCGTAGTCGAGGCTGAAATACAAACCCTGGTCGGTGCCGAGGAAGAGCAATTCGGGCACTTCCGAGTCTTGTACCACGGACAAGCAAAAACCCTCGAGGTTTTTGGAGTCGGCCAGGCGTTTCCACTTGCGGCCAAAATCGGTGGTGTGGTACAGGTAAGGCGCCCAATCGTTCAGGCGGTAGTTGTTCACCACTACGAATGCCTCGCCGGGGTTTTTCGCCGACACTTCAATTTGCGGAATCCAGGCGCCCTTGGGGCAGTCGGGCAGACGCTCGGCGAGGTTTTCCCAGGTACGACCGCCGTCGCGGGTGAGTTGCAGCCGACCGTCGTCGGTGCCTACCCACACGACGCCCTGCTGCGCCGGACTGGGTGAAATGGCGATGATGGTGCAGAAATTTTCGGCGTTGGTCGCGTCCAGCGTCAGGCCGCCGGAGGTTCCCTGGTGCATTTTGGAGGTGTCGTTCGAGGTCAAGTCGGGCGACAACAGTTGCCAGGTATGGCCGTAGTCGGACGAGTAGTGCAGGAACTGGCTGCCGAAGTAAATGCCGCCGTCGCGGAAGGGGTCCTGCGCGAGACCGGAATTCCAGTTCCAGCGGAGTTCCGTGCCATCCGGGTGCAGGGGTTTGATGTAGCGGGAATCGCCGGTTTTGCGGTCAATGTACGTCAGTTCGCCGCCTTGCGACTGGGCGAACAGGTAGCGGGTGTCGTCGCGACGGGGCATGGCGTCGAAGCCGTCGCCGAAGAGCACTTCCTGCCAGTCGGAGTTGCGGATGCCGCCGCTGCGCCACACCGCCGAGGGACCGACCCAGGAGCCGTTGTCCTGCAAGCCGCCGTAGATGTTGTACGGCACCTCGTTGTCGAGGTTCAGGTGGTAAAACTGCCCGACTGGAATGTTCTCGGCGTAACGCCAGGTGCGCCCGCCGTCGCGGGTGATGTTGAGGCCGCCGTCGTTTCCGTTGATGATGAAATCGGGGTCGTCGGGGCTGATCCAGAAGGCGTGGTGGTCGAGGTGAATTTTCCAGCCGACCCAGGTTTCGAACGACTTGCCGCCGTCTTCGCTGCGGTTCAGGAAGGTGTGCAGGCTGTACAGGCGGTTTTCGTTTTTGGGGTCCACATAAATTTCCGCGTAGTAAAACGGCCTTCCGCCCACATTTTCCGAGGTCGTTTTGCGCCAGCGGCGCCCGCCGTCGTCGCTGCGGTACAGGGCATTTTCTTCGGCTTCCACGAGGGCGTACACCACGTCGGGTTTGTTCGTGGCCACGGCCAGACCGATGCGTCCGAGTTCGCCTTTGGGCAGGCCGTCTTTTTCGGTACGCTGCTGCCAGGTTTCGCCGCCGTCGTGCGACACGTACAGGCCGGAGCCTTTGCCGCCCGATTTGAAAAACCACGGCCAGCGCTGGTATTCCCACATAGCGGCGAAGAGTTTGTTCGGGTTGGAAGGGTCGGCCACGAGGTCGGCGCAACCGGTGAGGTCGTTGACATACAGCACCTTGCGCCAGGTTTTGCCGCCGTCGGTGCTTTTGAACACACCGCGGTCTTCGGTGGGGCCGTTGGACGAGCCGAGCGAAGCCGCCCAGAGGATGTCGGGGTTGTCGCGGTGCAGGATGAGGCGGTGGATGGTGCGTGTTTTTTCCAGACCGGCGTGCTGCCAGCTGCGTCCGCCGTCTATGGACTTGAACACGCCGAGGCCGAAATTCTGCGAGTTGCGCGGGTTGCCTTCGCCGGTGCCCACCCAGATGAGGTCGGGATTGAGCGGGTGTATGGCCAGCGCGCCGATGCTCTGCGTGGGCGCTGCGTCGAAGATGGGCTGCCAGTCGGCGCCGCCGCTGCGGCTGCGCCACACGCCGCCCGAGGCAGCGCCCGCGTAGATCGTTTGCGGGTCGGCAGGGTCGCAGGCGATGGCCGTGATACGGCCAGACATGGCGCCGGGGCCGATGTTGCGGACGGGCAGGTTGCGCAGGTGGTCGGGGTTGATTTGTTGGGCGGAGAGGCCGGTGGCGCAAAAGAGGAGGGTGAAACAGACCTTCCAGGTTTTGAAAACCTGGAAGGTCT
>CAYMQY010000198.1:0-8408 GCA_964392655.1 uncultured Saprospiraceae bacterium | reverse complement strand
AAAAAATTTCGCGGCATTTCCTGGACAACCCGGATGCCTTCGCCGATGCTTTCGCCCGTGCCTGGTTCAAGCTGACCCACCGCGACATGGGCCCGCGTGCCCGCTACCTTGGCCCGGAAGTACCGTCGGAGGTGCTGATCTGGCAAGACCCGGTGCCGGCCGCTACGCATCCGCTGATTGATACACAGGACATCGCTGCACTGAAAAGCAAAATTCTGGCTTCCGGCCTGACGGTGTCGCAATTGGTTTCCACGGCCTGGGCCTCGGCGTCCACGTTCCGCGGTTCCGACAAGCGCGGCGGCGCCAACGGCGCGCGTATTCGCCTGGCTCCGCAGAAATACTGGGCCGTAAACAACCCGACGCAATTGGCAAAGGTGCTGGATACGCTGGAGGGCATCCAGACGGCGTTCAACAGCGCGCAGACCGGCGGCAAGCGGGTATCGCTCGCCGACCTGATCGTGCTGGGTGGCTGTGCGGCCATCGAGCAGGCAGCCAAAAACGCAGGCCATACCGTAACGGTGCCCTTCACGCCCGGCCGCACCGATGCCACACAAGACCAAACCGATGTGGATTCGTTCGCGGTGCTGGAGCCTAAAGCCGATGGTTTCCGCAACTTTGTGAAAGCCAAATACCCGGTTTCGGCAGAGGAAATGCTGGTGGACAAAGCCCAACTGATGACTCTGACAGCGCCGGAAATGACCGCACTCGTGGGCGGCATGCGTGTGCTGGACACCAACTTCGATCAGTCCAAACACGGCGTATTCACCAAAAGCCCGGGCGCACTCACCAACGACTTTTTTGTGAACCTGCTCGACCTGGGCACCACCTGGAAGGCTGCTTCGGCGGCACAGGACGTGTTTGAAGGCCGCGATCGCAAAACCGGTGACCTGAAGTGGACCGGCACCCGCGTGGACCTCATCTTCGGCTCGAACTCGGAACTCCGCGCATTGGCCGAAGTGTATGCCTGCGCCGACGGTCAGGAAAAATTTGTGCAGGATTTTGTGTCGGCCTGGAACAAGGTGATGAACCTCGACCGGTTTGATCTGGCCTGATTATTCTGAAAATTGAGGGGTAGCAAGCAAGGCTTATGTCTGTAAAGCGGTATCGAGGCAACTTGGTACCGCTTTCCTGTCTTTTGGTGTAGTGAGATACCCAAATTTACAGGAGGTCTCTTTTTTGCCATGAAAAATCCCGAATCCTGGATTCCTCCAAAATTCGGGACGACTCATGTGTTAGTTGGTATGATGTATTAGCCGCGGGACTTCCGTTCTTTTTTCATTTCAGTGCCATTGGCAGGCTTGTCACCAGGTTGACGTGCAGCAGGTGCATTCTCGCCGGAGGCCGGTTTTTGCTCCCATTTACCGGAAGGCGCTGTGGCATCCGGGTTGTCGTCGTCGCTATCGCTGCCATTGCCGCCCTGCTTTTTGTTTTTCTTCTCCTTTTTTGCTTTGTTCTTTTTCTTCTTCTTCTTGTCTTTCTTTGCTTTTGCTTTGCCCTTGGCCTTGTCGCCTTTTTCTACCTGACCTTTGTCGCCGCCTTTGCCTTTTCCGCTAAACGCAGCACCGTTGGAGCGTTGTTCGGCTTGCTGAATCTTGTCGGTTTTGTCTTTTTTCTCCAACTTCTCGGTTTTGCCGGCAGGGACTGGTTGGGTTTGTGGTTCTGTTTGTGCCAGTGCAACAAGCGCCGAAAACAACACGGCAACCGCGGTCAACATGAATTTCTTTGTCATAGTTTGAAAAACGAATTTGTTTGTGAAGGACATTTGTACGCCCAAACGGCTTGCACGGTACGGGCGTTGTGGAGCCTTAACAGAATTTTAATGGAAAACGTACCGGAATTCCGCGGATCGGATTTCCTTTGAGGAAAAAAACAGGATGACCAACCGCCGCAGTTTTATCCGCCAAACCGCCGCCTTGCTGGGAGGCATGGCCTTACACCAGAACGCCCAGGCAGCCTTTTTCCCATCTTCGGACCTTACCGGGCATGATGCCTTGCTCCACGCCGATTCGGAAGATGAGTTCTGGCGCCAGGTCCGCCTGGCTTATGCTACCAGCCCGAATATCATCAACCTGAACAACGGAGGCGTATCGCCTGCGCCAAGAGCCTCGATCGAAGCCCTCGATCACTACAACCGGATGTGCAACGAAGCCCCGTCGTACTACATGTGGCGGGTGCTCGACCAAAACCGGGAACCGCTGCGCTATAACCTGGCCGCCCTTGCCGGCGCCGACCCGAATGAAATTGCCCTGAACCGGAATTCCACCGAAGCCCTAAACACCATCATTTTCGGCCTGAATCTGAAAGCCGGCGATGAAGTCGTGTTGTGCAAATACGACTACCCGAACATGATGAACGCCTGGAAACAACGCGAAAAACGCGACGGTATCCGGCTCATTTGGACGGAACTTGACTTGCCCTCCGATGACGAAGATGCGCTCGTGCAGGCGTACGTGTCAAAATTCACGAACAAAACCCGCATCGTACACCTCACACACGTCATCAACTGGTGCGGCCAGATACTGCCGGTGCGCCGTATTGCCGATGCTGCCCACGCCCGTGGCATCGAGGTGGTCATTGATGGCGCGCATTCTTTCGCTTTGCTGGATTACAAAATTCCCGAACTCGGCGGCGACTATTTCGGCACCAGCCTGCACAAATGGCTCAGCGCCCCCTTCGGCAACGGCATGCTCTGGATCAAAAAAGAAAAAATCCCGAACGTGTGGGCGCTGCTCTCCAACGACAAACCCGACGGCGACGACATCCGAAAATTCGAGAGCCTCGGCACGCGCAGTTTTCCGGTGGAAATGGCCGTGGGCTACTCGCTCGACCTGCACAACCTCATCGGTACGGCCCGAAAGCAAAAGCGGCTGCATTACCTGAAAAACTACTGGATGGAGCGCGTACGCGATGTGCCGGGTATCCGGTTTTACACCTCCATGCACCCCAAATGGGGCTGCGCCATCGGCGTGTTCGGGCTGGAGGGGAAAAACGGCGGTGATGTTTCCGGTGCGCTGTACGAGCAATTTAAAATTCACACCGTCGGCATTGTCTGGGAAAAACTGGACGGCGTGCGCGTTACACCGAGTGTGTACACCACGGAAAGCGATTTGGATAAATTGGTCGTGGCAATTCGCAGCATCGCAGCCAAGCGCTGAAAAAACGAAATACCTTTGCGCGGCTTGAAAAGACCTCCCGGGTTTTCAAAACCTGGAAGGTCTCATAAACACATACACTACTTCGAACAATGCCCGAGCACATACTTTTTTCCATCGAAAACCACGTCGCGCGAATCACATTCAACCGCCCGCAGGTGTTCAACTCCATGCACCATGCCATGCGTATGGAAATACTTGCCGCGCTGGAAACCTGCAAAAACGACCCGGCCATCCGCGCTGTGTACCTGACCGGCAGCGGCAAGGCCTTTTGTGCCGGCGAAGACCTGCAGGAAGTGACCGACCCGAACGGCCCGTCGCTCACGGAAATCATTTCCACCGGATACAACCCGATCGTGCTGGCCATTCGCAGTCTCGAAAAACCTGTCGTGTGCGCCGTAAACGGTGTGGCTGCCGGCGCGGGCGCCAATATTGCCCTGGCATGCGACATTACGGTTGCATCCGGATCGGCCTCGTTCACGCAGGCATTTTCCAAAATCGGCCTCATTCCCGACAGCGGCGGCACCTGGACGCTCCCCCGCCTCGTGGGTTTGCAACGCGCCACGGCCCTGATGATGCTTTCCGACAAAATTTCCGCCACCGACGCGGCTGCGATGGGTATGATCTGGAAAGTTTTTCCGGAGGAGACATTTGCCGAGGAAAGTCTGAAAATCGCGGAAACTCTGGCCGGCATGCCAACAAAAGGGCTGGGCTTGACCAAACGTGCGCTCAACCGGGCATTTGCACATGACTTTGCAGCCCAACTGGCTGTGGAAGACGAATTGCAGTCCGCCGCCGGCCAAACCCACGACTACCGGGAAGGTGTAGCGGCATTTCTGGAAAAACGCAAACCGGTTTTCAAAGGCGAGTAAAGCAACGCATGATTTTTCCAACGGGAAAAGGGCGACGCTCGCGCAAGGGTTTCTGGCCGGCGCTGTTGGTTACGCTGGCCATTGCCTTCGGTATAAGCCCGCAGTTTCGGTATTTCGTGCTTTCCATTTTCGACTACCCATTTCACTACCGGGAGTACCGGGAATTCGGCATCCGGATCCCGTCCGGATATGCCGTGCACGGGATTGATGTCAGCCGCTACCAAAGCCGGGTGGACTGGGAGCGAGTTGCAGCCATGCGTGTCGGCGAGAAACGCATTCATTTTGCCTTCATCAAAGCCACGGAAGGCACCTGGCTGCAGGATACGTGGTTTGATTTTAACTGGAAAAACGCGCGGCAAAACGGCATCATTCGCGGGGCTTACCACTATTTTTTGCCCAATTTAAGTCCTACGGATCAAGCCCGGCACTTCACCCGTACGGTGCGTTTGCGCTCCGGCGACCTGCCGCCCGTGGTGGATGTAGAAGAAACCCGGGGCATGAATCGCGAGCAGGTGCGCACGTTCACCAAAGCATTTCTCGATCAGGTGCAGCGCTACTACGGCGTGAAACCCATCGTGTACACCAACCGGGATTTTTACAAAAACCACTTCGCCGAGCAGCCGGAATTCAAGCCATATTGCTTCTGGATTGCGCACTACCACGTCTCGGACCTGAGTATGCCCGACGACAGCAAGTGGCATTTCTGGCAACACAGCGACCGCGGCAAGGTCAACGGCATCAACGGCGACGTGGATTTCAACGTGTTTTACGGGGATAGCCTGACGCTTCGGAGGATGTGTTTGCCGTGAGAGGGGTTGCTGGTTGGAAGGTTTCTGGTTAGAAGGTTTACCGACGTAGCCTTGGTGAAGGCGGGTTGCTTATTTCGTTAACCTGAGGTTAATCGTTCGGCAGCACTCGGGTTGCACCGTACTTTTGTCCCCGTTCAGTTCAAACATTTCACCTTCCTATTTTTCAACATGACAAAAACACTGCTCGCACTTCTCGTATGCCTGAGCGCCGCAAGCCTCTCTGCCCAGCAACTCAAATCGCTGCCTGCGGCAAAAGTGAAAACCCTCGAAGGGCAAACACTTGACGTGACGGAACTCGGAAAATCCGGTAAAATCACCGTCATCAGTTTCTGGGCAACCTGGTGCTCCCCCTGCAAAAAAGAACTCGACGCCATCAAGGACTACTACGAGGAATGGCAGGAAAAGTACAACATGGAATTGGTCGCGATCAGCGTGGACGACCCGCGTACGGTGGCCAAAGTGCCGGCCATGGTGGCGCAAAAAGGCTGGAAATACCGCATCCTGCACGACTACAACAAGGAGTTTCAGCAAGCCGCCAACGTGGCCTCGGTGCCGTTCACGATCATGCTGGACGCAAAGGGCAACGTGGTGTATGAGCACACCGGATATGCTCCCGGCGACGAACTGGACCTCGAAGAACGCATCAAGGAACTCGGCCAATAAGCCTGAACCTGTAGAAACAAAAAGCCGTGGGTGCAGATTGACTGTGCCGACGGCTTTTTGTTTTCAGGCACTGTACGAAACTTGGTTATGTTTGCCTTCAGAAAAAAACTGAATCAGAGCATGTCCAAGAAAAAACAACACAAAGCATCAGCGGGCTCTCCGTTACCCAGGACTGCCGGACGACCGGGAGGAACAACATCCGGCTCAAATACAATCACGGTTTTCGTCCTGATGGCTGCCATGGCGCTCGCCGGCGTCCTTTTCTGGCCAATCCTGAAACACGGGTTTACCAACTGGGACGATGAGTTTTACATCGTGAACAACGCCTTGCTGCGCGGTCCGGACTGGGCGGGCATCTTTTCGCAGCCGGTGGTATCGAACTACCATCCGCTCACGGTAGCGACATTGGCTGCCAACTATTCCCTGTCCGAACTTAAGCCGATTTCCTACTTTTTCGTCAACTGGGCCTTGCACGTCGCCAATACCGGACTGGTGTTTTACCTCGTCTGGCTGTTGTCAGGAAAACGCGAGTGGGTGGCCCTGTTCACGGCCGTGGTGTTTGCCGCGCATCCCATGCACGTGGAGTCCGTGTCCTGGATTTCGGAGCGTAAGGACGTGCTTTACGCCTTTTTTTACCTGCTGGCCCTGCTCCGTTACTGGCGTTATCTGGAAAACGGGAAGCGCTCGGACTACGGGCTGACGCTCGGTTTTTTTGTGCTTTCCCTGCTGTCGAAGCCCGCCGCTGTGGTGTTTCCGTTGACCCTGCTTTTGTTCGATTACTGGAAAGACCGGCCACTAGCGACGCGCAAGGTATGGTTGGAAAAAGCGCCGTTTTTCCTCCTGTCGCTGGCGATGGGTGTAGCGACCATGCTCATTCAATCAAAAAAAGCCGTGGCTTCGCTGGAGTTGTACTCGTTTTCCGACCGGCTATTTTTCGGCTGCTACGGTCTGGTCACTTACATTGGGCGTTTTTTCCTGCCGAGTCCCCTCGCTGCCTTTCATCCGTATCCACTCAAAGGGGAGTGGGGTATGATGTTGACGATTGCGCCGTTGCTACTGCTGCTGGCACTTTCTGCTGCCTGGTATTTCCGCAAAAACAAAGCCCTGACTTTCGGGCTGCTGTTTTACCTGATCAATATTATTCTGGTGGTGCAATTCATCGCTATCGGCAACACCATCCTCGGTGAGCGCTACACCTACCTGCCGTACATCGGACTGGCCTTCGCGCTGGCCATGCTGGTCGCGGAAAAGGTACCTGGCCAGTATGCCGGTGTGGCAAAATCGGGTTTGGTAATCGCGGCTACGATTGGTTTCGGGATACTCTCCAGCCGGTATATTCCGACCTGGGCAAGTACCGAAACCCTCTGGACGAACGTCATCCGACAGTATCCCCGGGCCTGGGTACCGCGCTCGAATCGGGCTAACTTTTACTATCAGCAAGCACAAAATCCGGCGAATGCCGCACAATATGCCGCCCTGATGGAAAGGGCAGTAGCCGATTGCGACACTGCGCTGATGAATAATCCCGGGCACTATGCCTCACTCGATATCCGCAGTTTGGCCTACATCCGGCTCGGGCGCACAGAGGCGGCCATACCGGACGCCGACAACATTATCAAAATTGAGCCGAACAACCCGAAAGGTTATGTCATCCGCGCTACCGCTAACCAACGCCTGAAACGCTACGACGAGGCTCTGGCAGACTTCAACCGCGCGCTCGAACTGAGTCCCAACGATGCCGACGCGCTCAACGGACGCGGCACGGCGCTGTTCAACGGCAAACGAATGTACCGCGATGCGTTGTCCGATTTTGAAAAGGCGCTTGAAATTGACCCCAACAAGGCGGAAACCTGGCTCAACCGCTCCCGCTGCTACCTCATGCTGGGCGACAAGGCCAAGGCCCGAGAAAGTGCGGAAAAAGCGCAGATAACGGGCTTTCCGGTAAAGCAGGACTACTGGGATTTGCTGAAGTAATCCCGGATCAGTATTTGCTGTAAAACAGCGGCTTGTGATACCGCAGGTTGCCTTCCGAATCCCGGACAGCGGCCATGGGCGCTACAGCCACCACCTGCATGGCGAAGCGGTGCCGGCGTTCGTCGTAGTACCAGTTTTGCACGAAACGGATTTTATCCACGCGGTCAATGGCGTTGTTTTCCACAACCGTTGCTGTCTCGTTAAAATCAACAGCATCGTAAACGAATATGGTGTCCGTCGTACAGATCAGGCCTTGCAATACCTGCTGCCCGAGTACGTCGTAGGAGTCGGAGGAAAGGCGTTTGTGGGCCGGCTTATGCACTTCCGAAAAGGTCCATTTTTTCAAATCCAGGGTTCCTTTTCCGGTTTTCAGGTCTTCCGCCTCGGGTGCATTGCCACGCATGAACGTCTGCACGGAATAAGCGGCGTTCCGGGCTATTTTGCCTGCCTCACAGTTGTCTTTCGAGGAGATTTTTATCCAGAGTAAAGGCGTCCGTCCGGTCACTTTTCCTTCGTTGTCGGTCTTGTTCAACAGGGGAGCGACAGCCAGCAGCCGTGAACCGAATTGCTTTTTCCGGCGATCAAAGTAAAACACCTGCCGGACGCGAAACAGGTCAATTTCTTTCGGACGGATGTCGTTCAGGACTATGATATTTTCGTCTGGGTGATCGAAGGAAACAACTGTATCGGAACGCATAAGCATTTTTGCTACCTGCGTCGCATGGAGCAATTGAGCAAGGTGTTCATCGGCATAGCAGATGAAAGCGCCGGCACGCAGCCCGTGCAGGAGCGCATCGCTCAGGTAATGTTTCTGGTTCAGGTCGTGGAAGAGTCCGTTTTGTTTTCCTTTATTTTCGAGGCGCATGACCTGTGCCAGATTCAATTCCGTTTCCACGGTTTCGCTGTACAGCGGGTTCAGTTCGTAGTCGGCAGTGTAC
>CAYMQY010000197.1:0-8442 GCA_964392655.1 uncultured Saprospiraceae bacterium | reverse complement strand
AGCAACTGGATACGCATCAGCGCCAAAACCGGCGCCTCCATTCCCATGGATTGCAGTTTCGACACGGTCATAGTGGCCATCAGCCACGTCACCCACGAAAGTTTCGGACTCACCCTTTCACCACCCCGTCCCCTCTCGCCCACCGGCCGCCGGCTCCTGCTGCGCTACCGACTCACGGCAGTGCCCGCCGGCTATACCCTGCCCTCCAACCTCGCCCAATGGCAGGAACGCCTGATCTACGACGAACACCACCTGACCGTCGATCACCTCTACCAGGGCGGCACCTACGAAGTGTACGTGAAACAACTGCGCGACGGGAGTTATATGGAATATACGAAAGCGTGTGAGGAAGTGGGGCCGTTTGTGGTGGAGTTACCATCTAAAAGTAGCGGCTGCAACTATGCCACCCAAGTGAACGCAACATGTATAGGAGCCGATTTTGTGACCCTTCATTTCGACGGTCCTGCCCTAGGCTATGACTCCTTACGTTACCTCGTAGCCATCCGGCCCTACGATGGAAATGGCAACTGGTCGTTTTATTACCATTTTTCGGGGACGGACTTCACCATCAGCAACCTGGAAGAGCAAACACAGTACGAGATTAGTGCGTATCTGCTGATCGGGAAGTCGGGATTTGATTACGACTATATGTGCAGCGAAATCGTGGTACCCAACGTGACAACCTGGCCCCGCAGTAGCATCACCGATGTGGACGGCGATGGTATACCCGACGCCTGCGATCCCGACGATAACGACGGCCCTTTGGGTGACATTGACCACGACGGCATCCTGAACCAATCAGACGACGACCTGCCGCCAAACCTCTACCCTCAATTACCCTCTTTAAATTGCGGCGTAGCAGCCAACATTCCCGTACCCGACCCGGACCACCTTCTCCAGGCCGCCCAGACAGGGCAAATCTTTTTTATTCACGGGTTCCCGATCCTGCTCGAACAGGTCTCGGGCGGACTGGGTACGTTTTCCGGCAAAGGGGTGGTGGGTTTACCCTTTGCGCAGGCCAAATACCTGGAGGTGGAATTTCACAACGTGTTGGTGGACAGCCAGCGGGCCATCATCAGCGGTACGGTCAACGGAATATCCCAAAACCTTGGAAACTTTCCTAACCTGCCGCTTGATACGTTCACCTTTGGTACAGATCGTTTTTGTAAGGAGGTGCCAGAAGAAGAAGGGTTTGATGAGAATGGCATATGGACCTCGACCAACAGCGAATATGATCCTCTGGGATTCAATCAGGAAGGGCAGTACCAGGTGCCACCGTTTCAGGGATGGGAAGAAGGAGATCCTTATGATCCGAATTATGATCCCAATGGGTTTGATGCAGATGGGAACCATATTGAAACGGGAACGCCTTATAACCTGAATGGTTGCAGTCAGGTAGGATTAGATTCGGTAGGGCAACCGTGTAATCCGGGTGGTTCAGGCCCTTATTACTGGCTAGCAGAAGGAAGCACTCAGGAGGGTATCGCTTTGGCAAACGAAGTAGAAGATACTATTAGACCTATAGTTTTGGCTCAACTGTCAAATTTAGCACAGTTATACAACGACTCTATTTTTGACACAAAAATACGTTGTGACCTGACGCGTGATTCAATGCGAGAATATTTTATTGAATTAGGGTATACAAATGATAAAGACAGGGTTTTTATTTTTGGACCAGGAGATAGTTGGTTTAAAGAAGGTATGAGCCAGCAATTTAAGGCAAAGCCAGAGAATCTGGGCATTAACTTGGATAGGAATCCAAATGAAGGATATTTGGAAGATATTCATATTAATCTTTATGACTGTGATGTAGACTTGCTAAAATATCAAATAATTCAACAAATAATTAATCATTTTAAAGTTGAGCCAGGCATTTCGGAGATTGTTGATTACCTAAAGGGGGCAATTAAACAGTTTTCAGGCAATGAAGCATCTCATAACTCCGATATAAATAACTTAAAAGCGTGGATATTTACTAAGACTGATTCAATTGTTATTGCCAGTTATGTGAATGCTTACTCTACAGGGGCGTTAGATAACCTAGAAAATGAGTGGGAGCCAGGTCAAGTTAATAAAAAACCTTCAAATTCATTGTCATCAATAGTTGATAATTCTGCAATTGAAGATATCTTACTTAAACAAGCAGAAGAAGTAATATGGCAAGATATAGTATTTGAATACCACCAAGGGTGGCCAAAAATTAGAAATATAGATAGAGTATATTTTCTTGAAGCTATATGCAAAGCAAGAGAAATAACTCAGATTTCAACAGGTTCCAGCAACTACGCACATAGTTTCCTTCCTCTTGAAATATCTAAAGATATATTAGGGCAAACATACATTCTTTATCTCGACAATATTTACTTTACGCCTGATGGTGGCTTCGCCGATATTTATATAATAATTAATGCTCATCCGGCCCCGGACCGATTGGTTTTTAAAGCACTTAAGGTACCTTTAGATCCATCAGGGTTTATTGGCAGTACAAAACTATTCTTAAATTCAAATGTATGCATTGCATTAAGTAATGCGGTAAAATTAAATATTATTGGAAATAATAATACATATATTTCTTTTGATTGTAATGGTTTTTCTGGTATTAGCATGGATGGTGAAGTCGAGTTTTGTCGAAACTATATTATTCCTCTATATCCTGGAACGTTGATGCCAAAACCTGAAACGGAATCAGTAAAAGCGCATTTTTTTGTTCAAATGCCTGCTTGGGGCGAATTCATAGTGAACTTAAGCATTGATCCATTTGCAATCACAAATCACGATAGTATTAAGTGGGTAGTTAATAAACTGGTTTTTGATTTCAGCAATTCAACTACACCCAGCTATTTCCATTTTCCTTCTAATTACTCTTCGCCATTTACTCAAAATAACAATGGAATGATAATCGCTTCAGGACTTTGGAAAGGATTTTACCTTGATAATATAACCGTTACCTTACCTAAGCAATTTGGGAATAATAACGGGTCATCTCTTACGGTTGGGGTAAATAATATGATTTTTGATGACACAGGCCTGACAGGTCAGATATTTGCCAGCCCATTGTTATCAATATGTGAAGGCAATTTGAGTGGTTGGCCATTTTCTATTGATACATTTTCTATACAGATTACCAATAACAGGCTAGATGGGTTTACATTTAATGGGTTGCTGAATTTGCCATTATTTTCGCAAGGGAATAATGGTTGTGCGCAATTAAGTGAATGTGTAAGGTATGAAGCTATTGTTTTGGCTGGGAATAATTACAGTTTCTCTGTAAAGCCTTCAGGTAACTATCAAGCTGATATTTGGAAAGCAACTGTAGTAATTGAGCCAAATTCTGAAATTGAAATTAAATTCCAAAACGGTAGTTTTTTGGCTAAAGCAACATTAACTGGGTCGATCACCATTGATGGAGATGTTGGGCAGAACTTCATAGTTACTATCCCTAATGTAACATTTCAGAATGTTATTTTGCGCAATAAAGCGCCATATTTTGAGCCTGGATTTTGGAGTGTTCCTGATGCATCAGTGGGAATAGGATTCGGAGGCTTCGGATTAGTGATAGACAGCATTAAAATGATTAAGGTGTCAAGTGCTAGTGATCGATCTAATTTAAAATTTAGAGTAGGCATGGTCATTGTTGATGGCGATGTCGGATTACTTATGGTGAAAGGAGGTTTTCAATTAAAGGGAAAACTGTTAATACAAAATAATAGGCAGCGTTGGGTATACGATGGATTACAAGTAGATAATGTATCTATTGATGCGAGTTTTCCTGGAGTAGATAGAGTACATGGTAACCTTTCATTTTTTGGCCAAGGGCAACCGAATTCTACTTTGGGGAGAGGTTTTTCAGGAAAAGTTATGGTAGATTTTCAAGGTATGGATGTCGAACTTGCAGCAATAGGTGTGTTCGGCAACAAGGGTACTTTTAAATATT
The DNA here is from genome assembly GCA_964392655.1 of uncultured Saprospiraceae bacterium. GTDB lineage: Bacteria > Bacteroidota > Bacteroidia > Chitinophagales > Saprospiraceae > M3007. Next base: position 4,508 of record CAYMQY010000197.1, on the reverse strand, counting down.
TTATGATTGATGCATTGGCTAAATTTAACCCTGGTATAGGCGCCGGGGTGCTTCAATTGGTTGGGTTTGGAGGAGGAGCGTCCTACCATATGAATATTATAGGTGATATGGAGAGCGGCTTGCCATCAAATATACCAAATGTTGACCCTTCTACAATTGCAATAGGCACATCATTATCTGGATTAGTTTATTCGCCGGATGTAACCAGAGGCATAAATATTCATGCAACGGTTGTGATGGCTCTTGCTAAGGAAGAGGCTTTTAATATGAATGCAACCTTTGGAGTAAGTTTTTATTCAGGAGGAGGAATAGATAAAATATATTTTAAAGGGACTGCCCGGTTCATGGATAATCTTGATTTTTCAAGTGCGCCCAAATTCATAGAAGGCGGTAAGCCTGATATCCCTACTGAAGTATGCGCTTTTGTTTACATATCCTACGAATTTGGGTCAAAAAAATTTCATGGAAATTTTAATGTAAGCATTAATGTTGCCGATATACTAAAAGGACAAGGCGAAGCAGAAGCTCTAATCCAACCAGGCTATTGGTTCATAAATGTAGGGACACCGCAAAGCCCGGTTTTTGTAAGTTTTACAATTCCCAAATTAAAAATCACAGTAGCCAAGGTGGCCTTTTACTTTGATATTGGTAAAAATATACCTGCTTTTCCCGGCTTGCCTTCAAATGTAGCTTCCTTAACTGGTATGGGTAATATTGTAGCAAATGAAGCATTAAGGAGGACGGGCAATGGCTTCGCCTCAGGTATGAGATTTGATATCAGTACTGGTGATATTAACTTTCTGATTTTCTATGCAAAATTAGATCTAGGGGTTGGTTTTGATCTAATGATGCAAGATTACGGGAATGCAATATGTGTTAACAATAATGGAGAGCAATTGGGAATCAACGGTTGGTATGCCTCGGGTCAATTGTGGGCGTATATCCATGGAGAAGTAGGAATAAAAGTGCGTTTATGGGGCAAAAAACGGCATTTCGAAATACTTAGCCTTTCGGTGGCAGCTGCTCTACAATCTAAATTTCCGAATCCATTCTATGCCCGTGGTGCAGTAGGCGGGCGTTATAAAATATTAGGGGGCTTAGTTAAAGGTAAGTGCAGGTTTGAATTTTCTTTAGGGGAGGAATGCCAAATTCAAGGAGGAAATGATCCGTGGGCGGATCAAGAAATTATATCTGATCTATATCCAGTCGATAGTCTTGAAAATGTACATTCTTTGACTATTCCCAAAGCTACGTTTGCGGTTCCTTTAAATGAGAATCTGAGCGATGGGAATAATATTTGGCGTGCGGAAGTGGTATACGCAAATATAGTAAAAGATGGTACTATACTGAATGACGAAGAATCGTTCTCCGAAGGCAAAACTATACTTGAAATAAAACCGGTCAATGTGCTTCCATCTAATCAATGGCTTGTATTTAAAGTAAAGGCACGTGTTCTAAAGAATGGTGAATTTTTCAAATTTGAAGAAAAAGAAATTGCCTTTAAAACAGGAGACGCACCTACCATTATCCCAGTTGATAATGTGAAATATGCATACCCGATCGATGGGCAATTTAATTTTTATAAAAATGAGCATCCAAATGGAAAAGGGTTTATTACTCTAAAATTTGGCCAACCAGAGCTGTTTCAAAATATTCCACCTGGCTATAATAGAGTAATGCGGCTTACAAAAATTTCCAATGGTAATGTAGTGCAATTTCCATTTGCCTATAATTCTTCTCAAAGGAGGGTAGAGTTTTCTATGCCAGCGCTACTTGATCCAGGAAGCGCATATAAACTGGAAATGGTGAATGATAGTGAAAATGGGATGTTAGGTCTGGGAAATAATAGTGATGAAAGCAATGGAAATGAAAACGCCGATTTAGATGTTCCAATAATTTTATATCAAGTAGCATTTAGAGTGAGCGAATTCAGTAAGTTCGCCGACAAGGTTGATGCATTAAAACAAAATTTGCAAGTTTCGACATACTCAACCGGTTGGATACGCGCTTCTTCCACACTTGCCGAACCTTTCGACTATTATGAAATCTATGGTGTTAATGATCAGGATGAAATTTTGAATACTACACTTAACTTGAATAACCTTCCATGGTTTGCTCAAAATAAGGCGAATTTAAAAATGGTATATAATTACCAGGAAGAACCTGTCGCTAATACCGAACCTTGTTTTTTAAATCAATTTACTAACAAATACAACAAATTTGACCAACAAAATTTCTCTGAATCTTTGATTGGATTTCAAGAGCCTTTGGGAAACCCAATACTAAGATTGTCTCATGATGGTGACTATCCTGCTCTTCCCGCTACTATCACGCAACATATGGATTTTACCCCTCTAAATGGATTCAGTGAAATGTGGGGAAACATGAAGATGGATTTATTATCCTATAAATCTCTTAAATGTAACGGAATCAATTGGTATGGTAGCTTGGCTTCCAATTGCTCAGACTTTACATATTGTTGCTTAAATGGTGCTCAACAAGCGTGCTGTACTACTTCTTGTGCATATGAGGGAAACCCAAACTTAATGTTTATTTCTGATAACGATATGCCTGTTCCAGCAAGCGGATCTAAATTTGAAGTGTCTATTAGATATAATATCCTTGGATATGGGTTAACAACAAATAAAGTAATTGAAGTAATTAAACCATAAATTAGACGCCTGGTATTTGGAGCCCTTGTAGGCGATTCTAAATTAAAAAATTTATTATCAACAATTTCCGCATTAAAATGCCTTATTCCGCAAACAAAATGGGTTGAGGAAAATTTAATTCATTGCGTTTTTAAATTGCTATGTCCATGAAAATGTTTATTATAAAATTGATAAGCCTAGCACTGCCAATTTGCTTGTCCGCACAAGTAAATGTACATCAAGGTGTTCTTTATGTCGATCAGAATAGTGTATCCAATGGATTCCCAACCACAGATATGATAAAGAATATCCAAGAGCATCTGGATCGCTTATTATCTGATAAAGGAGAAAAAGTAAATGTCTTAATCTTATCGCAGGAATGCCCGCGACTGGAATATGCCCTTATTGACGGTGAAGGATACTGGATTGGGCCTGAATATAACGGGTCAAATGTTTGGTCCAAGGCCAATGATCCTAAATCTAGGTCTATCCAAATATTGCCCGGAGATGCCTTAGCATACAATACTGCGTCTTATATGGTATCCTCATCAGGCAATGCTTCAAATGGCATCTGGCAGGGGCTCCAATTTAATGAACCTTGGCAGCTCCATAATGAGAAGTATTACTGTTTACTGCATGAAGTTCTTGATCGCATATATGGTAATGGTTCCCCCGTACCTTCTTTAGTAGATTGTTCTGAAGACATGGTCGCCATATTAGATAACTCTATTGCTCAACCTAGTCTGTATCTGGATGGCCAATCACTCCCAATTCAAGACATTCGAGGTGCTTTGAGGCAATCAAAGTCCGTGTTTTGTACGAATTTACTGTTTTATACTCAGTACTTACATACAAGGGATCTCGACGCTGAATCACTCCGGGAACAAGTCATAAGTAGCGTTGGGAAAGATTATGTCTTGATTGTAGCTAAACCTAAAGACAAGGACGGTGGAAGCAATGTTTATTCTCAAGTGTTAGTCGATTTTGGAAGCGGAGATTCTCCTCCCTCTGATCATTGTTTCCCTACATCAAGGACACTATCTGAATCGGACAAAGATGCCTTGATTAATAAGATAATTAATTCTGGTTCAAAAAGTGATTTTAATAATGTTAAAGAGGGAATTGGCTATTTGTTAGACTATGTCTTATCTGCGGATCAACATCCGGTGCCCGGCGGTGTTAGTGGCTGTGATTATGGCCAGAGTGGCGGCAGCAATGGCAATAATTATCTCAGGGTTAATTTCTCCGAATACGAATTCAATGGCCCATCACTTGAGCCGCCGGGCAGTAACGGCTACATAAAGTGGTATAACGATTTTGAAGGTTCTGGTAATGATGTAGTAAATTCCTGTACAGAAGCTGCCCGATCAGCAGAAAGTCATGGTTTAAATCTTCAGTTCCACGTAGCATCGGGTTGTGGTACCAACAACGAACAATTTTCTGGATCTCGTAGCGATTATGAAACAAATAATCCACTGGGTTCTACAGGGGTAATCTGGATGTATTACGATAAATGTTCTGATAGGTTATTTTACGATTTAAAGATTGGAGATGGGGTTATGTCGAACCTAAACCCTGGCTACGGAATTACAAATCCTGATTCGATCGCTGCGATCAAAGCATCTATTGAAGATATCGCCAAAAATACTTTGGCAGAGTTGACTCAAATGACATCCTATGAAAATGCAACATTGGAGGAGGCGGAATACCCTCAGAATCTTTTCGCCATTCCTGGCGGATTAGGATTGAGCTGCGGTGATGAGGACCCGTGGAGATTGGGCTTAAGGAACCCGACAGGTTTTACCATCGATTCTATTCAATCACATTTAGCGGAATGATTGGTAATATGACTTGAAA
>CAYMQY010000196.1:0-8463 GCA_964392655.1 uncultured Saprospiraceae bacterium | reverse complement strand
TTGCTGTACGATTGCTGGAGAAACACTGCCGTGAGCAGTCCGCCGATGGGCAACGACGAACGGGTGTCAATGTGCGAAGGATGCAGCAGCATGGAGCCGATGCTGACCAGCATGACGATGAAAAGCGGCAACAGCATTTTCAGCAGGAAATAGTTGATCGGGCGGGAAAGGTACACCCGGCTGCTGAGGTTGCTGTATGTACGGGCGTTTTCGTCGGGATTGCCGAAGTTGGTGCCGTAGTCGTGGTGCGTGGATTCAAAAGCGCTACCCTCGATGTTCCAGCCCACCAATTGCAGCGTTTTTCGGATGGACGGGCCTGTGGTGTCGGGCACATACACCAGCGTCTGGGAGTCGTGTTCCGGGTTTTCGATCTGGATGTCGAGCGCGTGGCGGTCGAGTGGGAAATCGCCGAGTGAAAACGAGTGAAAAAAGCGGCCTTCCACCCGGAACACACGGTAGTTGGTTCCGTCGCGCATGAGGCTGTCGCTACCGTCGCCCGACACCTCCGAGGTAATGCTCCATTTTTCGATGGCGTTCACGAACTCGATCTCTGTGGGGTCAATGTCGCCCGTCCACTTGAACCAGAGGTAAAAGTCGGCGTAGAACGAGTGCTCGTCCATGTTCAGGTCGTACAGGTTCATCAGGTGCATACCGACGCGGGCCTGTTGGGGCGATTGGGCGGAGAGGGGCTGGAGCGCAAAGCAAAGGAGCAGGGTAGCAAGGAGGCGCATGGGCGGGTGTGGTGTTTGACAGGCAAACCTAATCAACGCTGCGCCAAAAAGCGCACATTTGGAGCCACATTCCTAACTTGCACCCAAAATTCACCACACCACACCATCATGCTCGGTAAAATCATCAAATACGGCCTGATACTCGTAGCGGGCATACTGATCTACAACTTCTTCTTCGGCGATGCCGCCGAGAAAAAACAGGCCAAAGAAGTCATCGGCAAAGCCGGCGACGCCCTCGGCGCCACCTGGAACCTGCTGAAATCGGAAAAGCAAAAATTCGACGCCGGCAAGTACGACCAGGCCCTCGACAAACTCAGCGGCGCCTATCAGGCCGTCCGAAACGGCGCGCAATACCTCGACCAGACCGTGCTGCGCCGCCTCGATGACCTGGAGCGCCGCAAAGCCGGCCTGCAACAACAGTTGGACAGCATCGAAGCCGGCGACGAGGCCCTGCAAAACGCCCCGCCGCCGCCGCCCAAAAAGAAGGGCCTGCGCACGTCAGCCGCCGACGATACCGCCGCCAAAGAAGCCGAACAGCAACGCCGCAAGGAAACCCTGCAACGCGAACTGGAAAAACTCATCCGCGATTCCGACGCCCTGCTGAAGCAAGCACAAGACCAATAATCCCTACCTGAATGGTTGAATTTTCGAGAAAAATACTGCCCAACGGCCTGCGCGTGCTCGTGCACGAAGACCCGAATACGCCCCTCGTCGCCGTGAATGTAACCTACCACGTCGGCTCCCGCGACGAAAACCCCGACAAAACCGGCTTCGCGCACCTGTTCGAGCACCTCATGTTCGCAGGCAGCCGCAACGTGCCCGATTTCGACGACCCGATGCAACGTGCCGGCGGCGAAAACAACGCCTACACCACCAACGACTACACGACTTTTTACGAAATCCTGCCCGCCGAAAACCTCGAAACCGCGCTGTTTCTGGAAAGCGACCGTATGCTGGCGCTCAACATCGGGCAGCGCCCGCTGAACGTGCAGCGCCGGGTGGTAGTGGAAGAGTTCAAGGAAACCTGCCTGAACGAACCCTACGGCGACGCCTGGCACCACCTCTCCGAACTCATGTTCAAAGTGCATCCGTACCGCTGGCCGGTGATCGGACTTGTACCGGAACACGTGGAAAACGCCACGCTTGACGATGTGCGCGACTTTTTCCACCGCTGGTACACCCCGAACAACGCCGTGCTGACCATTGCCGGAAACGTGCGCGCCGAGGAGGTGTTTTCGGTGGCGGAAAAATGGTTTGCCGGCATACCGGCAGGGCCGGCGCCACAACGCAACCTGCCCGCAGAACCGCCGCAGCAAGGCATGCAGCAGCGCACCGTACACGCCGACGTGCCCGTGCCGGCCGTGTATCTGGCCTTCCGCACGCCGCCCCGGCTGCACCCGGATTTCTACCCCATGGACCTGCTCACCGACGTGCTGGCGCAGGGACAATCGTCGCGCCTGTACCGCCGCCTGGTAAAAGAACAAACCCTTTTTTCCGCTATTGACGCCTACGTGACGGCCAACCTCGACCCGGGGCTGCTGATCGTGGAGGGCAAACCCGCCGAAGGGGTGTCGCCCGAAACAGCGCTGGCAGCCATTTGGACCGAACTGAACGCGCTGAAAACCACGCCCATCGAAGCACGCGAACTGAAAAAAATCCAGCACAAGTTTGAAAGCACCATCGTGTTTTCAGAAACCAGCGTGCTGAACAAGGCCCAAAACCTGGGTTTCTACGAAATCCTCGACCGCGCCGAACTGATGAACGAGGAGGTGGCGACGTACCAAGCCGTGACGCCGGCGGATTTGCAACGTGTGGCGCAGGAGATGTTTCGGGAGGGAAATGCGGGTGTGCTGGTGTATTTGCCGGCCAAAGCGAAGGCAGAAAAATCCGGGAAAAAGTGAATTTCAACCTGTAGATTTGTCCAAAATTCGTGCAACATGACTGCTGCCAAAACAGAAATATACCCTGCCACCAACTCCGCCGGGCAACCGGCGCCGACCGAAACTGTCTCCTGGGAGGTCTTTGAAAAAGAATACCTCACGCGGGAAGACGGCTACAAGTACGAATGGGTACGCGGAGAAGTGGTACAAACACCTCGCGACATGAACCAGTACCAGTACTACATCCTCGACAACCTGCAAGAACTATTCACCCGGCTTCGGTTCGAAGGCAAAGTTTCGGGCAAACTGTTCCCGGAAATTGATACCTTTTTCCTCAAAAAAGTCCACCGCCGCCCCGACATGGCCTGGTTCACCGACGAGCAGGCCGCCCGCATGGCGCACCGGGAAAATCAGGTGCCGAATTTTGTGATCGAGATTGTGTCCGACCACGATATTGTGGACAATCTGCTGGATAAGTTGGGCGACTACCGCGAAGCCGGCGTTGCTGTCATCTGGCTCATTTCGCCGCGTCTGGAGCAGGTACATGTGTACAGCGGCGACAAAAATATCATCTGCAAAGGCGACGACCTGTGTTCCGCAGCGCCTGCACTGCCCGACTTTCAGATCAGCGCCAACGACATTTTCCGCAAGCCTGACTGACCGTAATCAGCCTTTTTGCACAGGCCACTCGTCCAGCACCGGAATAAGCACATCCACTTGTGTTCCGGTGTACTTCCCGCCGGTTTTTTCTCCAATGTCGGCAATGTTGATGTATTTGCCCGGAGGCGTTTTGCACAACTGGTGCAACAGGGTGAGGCGTTCGCGCGTAATTTCCATGCCCCGCGAACGGTGCGTTTGATACGATTCCGGACGCGCTTTTTGTTTTTCCTTGCCCTTGTTGAAACCTACGCCGTCGTCGCGAATCACGCAGCGCACGGTGCGCTCGTCTTCGGAAAGTTGGAATTCAATCGTCAGGCGACCGGTGAGTTTGGGGCGCAGCCCGTGTTCGATGGCGTTTTCCACAAACGGCTGCACGATCATGGCCGGTATGAGCAGTTCGCCGGCATCGGCGATATCGGGTAGCACCACTTTATAAAGCAGGCGGTCGCGAAATCGCAATTTGCAATTCACCTCGAGGTACAGGTTCAGAAATTCCTTCTCTTTTTCCAGCGACACCTCTTCGAGCCGGGAGTATTCCAGCGTGCTGCGGATGAGTTTGGCAAAACGCGCCAGCGACGTTTCGGCCTCCTCGTTTCGTCCCGACGTGATAAGCCCCTGGATGGCGTTCATGGCGTTGAACAGGAAGTGCGGGTTCATTTGTGCATGCAGGGCGCGCAATTGCAGGCTGACCACCCGCAATTTGGCCAATTGCGCCTCTTGCCGGCTGCGCTCCAGGTTGTGCCGCGCTTCGATTTCCTGCCGCTCGCGGTCGCGCACATGCTGGTAATGCTGTTCGGTGGTTTCCGTGGCGCGTCGCTGCCACTGATAGGCGCGCTGGTAGTCGCTGCGTGCCTCGCAAAGTTGGGCGAGAGCCTGGCAAACGTGCGCCACATAGTTCAGGTCTTGCCCCTGCTGGCCGAATGTGTACGCCTGCTCGAATTGCGCTTCGGCCTGTTCCAGTTGTTGTTGTTTTCGGAGCAGTTCGGCGCGCCAGCCATGAATTTTGGACAGATTGGTAAAATCCGCCGGTTTGGACGGGTTGGGAAACAGCGCAGTTGCCTCGTCGAGAAACGACACCGCATGCGGGCTGTCATTGTTCAAAAAAGCGATGATGCCGAGATTCGTAAGCGCATGCGCTTTTGCTTCAAGTTCCTCGTCTTCTGCAAATTGAAGCACATTTTCAAAACATTCGCGGGCATATTCGGTCACATTTTGCGCCAGTGCGGCACGCCCGGCATTCAGGTAGTGCCACGACAGGCGCGGGCGTAACTGGTGCTCCTCGACAATGGGCAGCACGCGCTGGTAGGCATCCAGACTGTTTTCCTTTTCATCGAGCCGCTCGTACAGATCGCCTAGGCCACTGATGGCAAGCGCCAGAATGTAGTAATCCTTGAGCGTGGCCTTATCGCCGAGGCCAATCAGAATACGCTCAGCCTCTTGCAGGTTTTCGAGCGCTTTGCGATGATTGCCGAGGTGCAGGTGCAGGAAGCCCTCGCGGCAGGCCAACTGGCCGCGCAAGTTTGGAGCCTCCTGTTTGCCGAGGTATTGGCGGGCGCGATCCAGACTTTGTTCCACCGCAGGCCAGTCGCGGCGATTGACATGTACAGCCGCCACATCGAGGCAAATTTCCGCCAGCGGAAGCGCTTCGGCTTTGTTTTCCAGGATCGCGATAGCCAGTCCGAATTGCTCCAGCGCGCGGTCGTAGTGGCGCCACTGGTTTTCCAGAAACGCGCCGTAGCGGTGGCAGGCCAACCGAATATCTGCAGGAGTTTGCGGGGAAATAGCCGCCTGCAGTTCGGTTAGGGCTACCCGTGCCTGGTCAAAATCGGTAAATGCCCACTGCTCCAGATCGGCGCAAAGGCGGCGCAGGTGGGTGTGGTCGGCAGCGGGAAGGAGAAGGGCGTTGGCCATGATTTTTCACTTCGGTTACTTGTGCAAAGGTACCGCAATTTTTTACCGACTTTTGGCCGTAAAAAATTGCCCTATGTTCAAACGCACGTCTGCCGCCCTTGCTTTTCTTTGCCTCCTGACCGCCGCCTGCCGGCAATCGTCTTCACCATCAAACACGCCCGATCCATTGCCACCCTCAGTGTTTAACCCGGAACAATACACGGCCCCGCGCCCGGAAAAGAAACCCAAACAACTCGTCTCCGCTTCCGGCGACACGCGCACCGACGACTACTACTGGCTCAACGAGCGCGAAAACCCGGCCGTGACCGCTTACCTCGAAGCCGAAAACCGATACGCCGACTCCGTGCTGGCGCCGGTAGCCGACCTGCAAGCCAAAATTTTCGAGGAAATGAAGTCCCGCATCAAGCAGGACGACAACAGTGTGCCCTACCTCAAAAACGGCTACTGGTACTACGCCCGCTTCGAGTCGGGCAAGGAATACCCGATTTACTGCCGGAAAAAAGGCAGCACCGAAGCCCCGGAGGAGGTGCTCGTCAACGTGAACGAACTGGCCGCCGGCAAACCGTACTGCTTAGTCGTCGGCCTGAGCGTCAGCCCCGACAACAACTTGCTGTTCTACGTGGTGGACTACAGCGGCCGAAATCTGTTCGAAGGCCAGATCAAAGACCTGCGTACCGGCAAATTGCTTGGCGACAAGTTCAGCGGCCAACTGGCCGGCTCTTCGGCCTGGGCAAGCGACAGCCGGTACCTGTTTTACGAAACCAAAGATCCCGTCACGCTGCGCAACGACAAAATCCGCCGCCACACCATCGGCGGCGACGGCAAGAGCGATGCCGTGGTGCTGGAGGAAAAAGACGAGACCCTGTACCTGTACCTCAACAAGTCCAAATCCGACCAGTATATCTTTGTCAACCACGGCTACACCGACAACCTCGAAACGCACTTCCTGAAAGCCGACAACCCGACGGGCGCGTTTCAGGTGATCCGGCCCAAGGAAAAAGATTTTTACTACGAGGTGGAGCACCGCGGCGACAAGTTCCTGATCCGTACCAACTGGAATGCCCGCAATTTCCGCCTCATGGAAACGCCGGTGGACAAGCCAACGCAGGAAAACTGGACGGAACTCCTTCCCCACCGCCCCGACGTACTGCTCGACGGCATCGAGGTGTTTCAGGACTACCTCGTGACCACCGAGCGCAAAGGCGGCCTCAAGCAACTGCGCGTCATCCGCTGGAGCGACCGGCAAGAGCATTACCTCGACTTCGGTGAGCCGACCTACACCGTCAATCCCGACGTGAACGCCGAATTCAACAGCAAAAACCTGCGCTACCGGTTTTCCTCGCTGAAAACCCCCGGCTCCATTTTCGACTACGACATGGAAACCCGCCAAAAGACACTGCGCAAAACCGACCCAGTGCTCGGCGGTTTCGACTCCAACAACTACGCCACGGAGTTCATCTGGGCCAAAGCCCGCGACGGCAAGCAGGTGCCCATCTCGCTGGTGTACAAAAAAGGCCTCAAGCGCGACGGTAGCGCGCCCTGCATGCTCGTGGGCTACGGCTCGTACGGGTTTGCCTACGATCCCTCGTTCAACCGCGACGCCCTGAGCATGCTCGACCGGGGCATCGTGTACGCCATTGCGCACATCCGCGGCGGCACCGAAATGGGCTACGGCTGGTACGACGACGGCAAAATGCAGCGCAAAATGAACACGTTCAACGACTTCATTGACTGCGCCGCCGCCCTCTGCGCCGAAAAATACACCAGCGCCGACCGCTTGTTTGCGAGCGGACGCTCTGCCGGCGGCCTGCTCATGGGCGCCGTAGCCAACATGGCGCCCGGCCAGTTCCGCGGCATCATCGCAGGCGTACCGTTTGTGGACGTGCTCACCACCATGAGCGACCCCAGCATCCCGCTCACCACCGGCGAGTACACCGAATGGGGCAATCCCGCCGTGAAGGAAGACTACGAGTACATGAAGCAGTACTCGCCCTACGACAACGTGAAAGCACAGGACTACCCGCACCTGCTCGTGCTCACGTCGTTTTCCGACTCGCAGGTGCAGTACTTCGAGCCGGCCAAGTGGGTGGCCAAACTCCGCGATCTGAAAACCGACCGCAATCCGCTGCTTTTCAAAACCAACATGACCGGCTCGCACGGCGGCTCTTCGGGGCGTTTCGAGCGGCTGAAAGAGCGGGCGCTGGAACTGTCGTGGATGATGGGCGTACTGGGCATGAAGGAGGAGGCGGTGCGGCAGTAGTCTCGGATTTTTGTAGTTTTGTAGCGCTTAACGCGACCTTGTATCTTAAAAAACACTCGATTATGTCCATCACAATATCAAAGCGCATGAGCGCGGAAGAAATTCAAAAAGCATTGGGGGGACTGCCCACAGGGAAGCGGCTAAATGCCTCCAAGTATTGCGGTATCCTCAAGTTGAAAGAAGACCCGTTAACTTATCAAAAGCGTATCCGTGATGAATGGAACTTAGCTGCTTGTTGACACAAACATAGCATTGTATTTTCTCGGAGGCGATTCAGTTTTGGGAACATTACTGGATCAACGTTAGGTATATCTTTCAGTGATCACAGAAATGGAGATGTTGGGCTATCCTGGGATCACGGACTCGGAAATTAAGCAAATCAAACAATTTATCGTTGATTGTCAGGTATTTGACATAAGTCCCACCATCAAGGAAAGGACAATTGAATTGCGCCGCAAGCACAACCTCAAACTTCCTGATGCGATAATCGCTGCCACTGCTATGGAACATAATTTGCCGCTTATTTTAGCCGATGGCATATTTGCCCGAATTGAGGATATCAATTTCGTGCATTATAGCATGTGAATAATTCAGATTTACGTTTCCGCCCCGCATAGTGTTTTCACCAAGCGGCTCTACGCGAGGCAGTTTGGTGAAAACACCATGCGGAACTAAATTTTCAACGTCGGCGAGGTTGTGAACCTCGCCGACGTTTCGCCTCTCCCGAAGCGCACGGCTTCCCGGCACCGCGGATAACTGACCAGCGGTGGCGCTGCTCTCGCTTGGGGAGCCTCGCTTCCGCTCGGTCACAGAAAGGAGACGACGATGAAGCGTCTGATTCTCTTTCGTAGCCGTTCCCTTGTCCTGGGTTCTCTGGTGCTGCTGCTGGCTTGCAGCTCGCCGAGACCTGCCCCCGTGCCCCGACTGGTGATGAGTCTCGCCATCGTGGTCGATGCCTCAACTTCATCGAGCGTGAGGGATGGCCAGCAAATTGCCGACCTGCGTTGTCCCGAAGTCAGCA
>CAYMQY010000195.1:0-8475 GCA_964392655.1 uncultured Saprospiraceae bacterium | reverse complement strand
ACCGACATGCGGTTTTCGGTGATGGTGCCGGTTTTGTCCAGGCAAATAACCGTAGCGGCGCCGAGGCTTTCGACCGTGCGGGGTTGTTTGACCAGGATTTTTTGTTTGGTCATCCGGTATGCACCCAGCGCCATAAATGCCGTGAACGCCACCGGAATTTCCTCCGGGAGCAGGGCAAGCGCGAACGACAGGGAAAAAAGCAGCGCCGCAAGGATCGCCCCGACGTAGTAGTAGTTGATGGCAAAAACGAGCACAAACGCCACTAAGCCCACCAGCACCATCTGGCGCACAAAGCGGTTGATCTGCACCTGAAGCGGGGTCGGTTCCTGCTCGATGGACTCGATGGACTTGCCGAGTTTGCCGAATTCGGTTTGGACACCTACCGCTTCTACCCTGCCGATGCCCATGCCGCCGGCAACCACCGTGCCCTGAAACAGGCGGTTTTCGCCCTCCCGAACAGATTTCGCGACGGGCAACGACTCGCCGGTGAGTACGGCTTCGTCCACACTCAAATCGTTATGCTGCACGACGGTGGCGTCGGCAGCGAGCCGTTCGCCTTCGGAAAACAGGATGAGGTCGCCCACTACGAGTTCTTCAGCGGGAATGGTCGTTTCGCTGCCGTTGCGCCGCACGCGTACTTTGGGTTGTGCATACCGGCGAAGAGCTTCCAGGGCGCGTTCGCTTCGGTATTCCTGCACGATTTCGATGGCGATGACAAAGGCGATGGAAGCCACCATCAGCCACGCTTCCGTGGTATCGCCGATAGCGAAATACAACCCGCAGGCCACTAAGAGGAGCAAAAAAACCGGCTCCTGAAATACCTCCAGGATTATGTGCCACACCTGCCGTTTGGGGCGCAGGTACAGCACATTGGCCCCATGCCGGGCACGGCTTGCGGCCACTTCTGCGTCGGTAAGACCGTCGGGAGAAATATCGGAGTGAACGGGTGTAGGCACCGGATTTTTTGTAACGGCGTTTCGGGGGATTCTTTCAGAAACAGAAAAACGTACCTTTGCAGCGTTGTTCTTTGAAGTTTTGGTCCCGTAGCTCAATGGATAGAGCACCTGCCTTCAAATCAGGAGTCAACAGAAGCGAAAGCACTGGTGAGAATTCGGCTGTTCAGGAAAGCCTTCGTTTTATAAACATGGTAATCGTGAGTTGTATTTCTAATGAAATCCAATGCAGAGACTGTACGCCGGACACCTAAAGTTTGTTAATAATCTCAAACCACGGTGAAGAGACAGTCCAGACCACAAATTCCGATTTTTAACGGAAGCGGTGAAAACCGTAGAGGGTACGCTAAGCAGGCGGTTACTGGTTCGACCCCAGTCGGGATCACAAAAATGTGCGGCGCAAGTGACCATTCCAGGTCGCTTGCGCCGTTGTTTTTTTACTTCCCAAACCCCGTCAGCACCCGCTCGATGATCGCGCAGCACTCGTCCAGTTGCCCTTCGGTCATCACCAAAGGCGGGGCGAAGCGGATGATATTTCCGTGCGTCGGTTTGGCCAACAGGCCGTTCTCCGCCAGTTCGAGGCAAATATTCCAGGCCGTCTTGCTGTCTTCCGAGTCGTTGATGACCACCGCGTTCAGCAGTCCTTTTCCGCGCACGAGCACCAACAGGTCTGGGCGTTTTTGCACCAGCGCCTCCATGCGTTTGCGGAAGATTTTGCCGAGTTTTTCGGCATTTTCGGCCAGGCGTTCGTCGGCCACCACCTTGAGCGCTTCCATCGCCACGGCGCAGGCCAGCGGGTTTCCGCCGAAGGTGGAGCCATGTTCTCCGGGTTTTACCGTGAGCATGACTTCGTCGGATGCCAGCACTGCGCTCACCGGGAATACGCCCCCGGAGAGCGCTTTGCCAAGGACCAGAATGTCGGGCTTCACGTCGTAGTGGTCGCAGCACAGGAGCCGCCCCGTGCGCGCGATACCCGTCTGGACTTCGTCGGCAATCATCAGCACATTGTATTCGGAACATAGTGCCCGCACGCCGGGGATGTAGTTGTCGTCGGGAACAACCACGCCGGCCTCGCCCTGAATCGGCTCGAACATGAACGCAGCCACGTTCGGGTCCTGGAAGGCTTTTTCGAGAGCGGGCAGGTCGTTGTACGGGATGATCTCGTAGCCGGGCATAAACGGCCCGAAGTCTTTGTACGACGTCGGGTCGGTGGAAGCAGAAATAGCGGCCAGCGTGCGGCCCCAGAAGTTGCCTTCCACGAACACCACCTTGGCCTTGTTTTCCGGTACTCCCTTCACGCGGTAGGCCCAGTGGCGGGCGAGTTTGATGGCGGTTTCGCCGCCTTCCACGCCGGTATTCATGGGCAATACGCGGTCATAACCAAAGTATTGGGTAATAAACTCCGCGTAGGGGCCGAGCAGGCTGTTGTAAAAAGCCCGCGAGGTCAGGGTCAGTTTTTGCGCCTGCTCCGTGAGCGCCCGGATGATGCGCGGGTGGCAGTGGCCCTGGTTGACGGCGCTGTAGGCCGACAGGAAATCGAAGTAGCGTTTGCCTTCGACATCCCAGACAAATACCCCCTCGCCGCGAGACAACACGACCGGAAGCGGGTGGTAGTTGTGCGCGTTGAAGCGGTCTTCGAGTTCCATCAGTTCGGCGGAGGCCGTAGCGGTAATAGTCATGGTGTGGTGGTGTGGTTGCGTGATTGAGCGTGCAAATCTACGCCCAATCACGCAATCGCACTACCCCACCCCGTCAGTCCCGCGAAGGTTTGCGGTAACGGCCCCAGGAAAACCCGAACCGGAGCGTGGCTTGCCCGAAAGCGCCCGACAACTGCTCGTCGGAAAGGCTTATGTTGCTGTCGGTCACAAACCGGTAGCCGCCTTCGAGCGTCAGGTGAAACCAGCGCAACAGGTTGATTTCCACACCGGCGGAGGGTTGGATGACAAAAATCCGGTCCTCGTTTTCGCTGGCGTATTTCACCGTACCGCGTCCGGCATCCACCTGGACAATCGGGTGCACCGCGCGGAATTTCTGAAATCCGTACCCGAGGCTGACCGTTCGCCAACGCATGTCAAATTGTTGCCCGGCCTGGTTGTCCCACAAAATATCGTCGCGCAGGTCGTAGGCGCCGAGACCGATGGTGAGGGCCTTGCCGAATTCGAGGCCGAAATGCCAGCCGTACACGTAACTGTTGGTTTTGCCGAAACTGGTCATCTGGTGTTTGGTGCCGGCCCATATTCCGGAGAAACCGAGGTTGCGGGTGCCGAGTACGGTTTCTTCATTTTGAGCAAAGGCGGAAAGAAACATCAGGGAAAAGGCGGCGGAAAGCAGGGAGGTTTTGATGCGCATGGCTGTCGTTGTTTTGAATGGTGACCAAAAAATTCAATTGCCCAACCGACACCGGAGGTAGCGAAATGGTTGCACGACATGTTAGTGGCCGGAGCAACATTTTGCACTTTCAAAACGCCCTCTTAACGCACTTTAACCAAACTCAGGAGCGGCGCAGGATGGCGGCGGAGAGCAAAGTAACAGCCAGCCCGACCGGGAACGGTTCCAGAAACGTGAAGGCGATCTTGACCAGCGGGTTTTTGTACATCTCCTTAAACTGTTCGATTTCTGCGGTTTTTTCGGCAATTTTCTCTGCGGAAGCGCCACCGGCCTGAAGTTGCTGGATCATAAACTCCGAATACTTGTCCATGAAGTCGGTCATCAGCGTGTTCGATACCACAAACCAGGTGGCTACATAAATTGCGCAGGAAATGAGCGTAATCATCAGCCCAACCTGAAAGGCCTTGCCGAAGGAAATGACGCCCGCCGCCGCCTGGTCGCGGTAAGCCCGCACGCCGAAAAAAACAAACAACATGCTGAGCACAATACCGGTGTAGCCGAAAACTTCACCATGGGAGAATCTGCCGGGGTCATTGCCGAGGTAAAGGGCCATGCAAAACATCATGGCGCCGCCGACGACGCCGGAGATCAGACCGTACTTCAGAATCAAATTTTTCATAGATCAAAACATTAGGTGAACAGATGGGGCAAAGGACGGTGAGCGGACGAATGGCGGCTTCATACTTTCGGGTGATTTCCACACCGGACGCCTCAATCATGCTTTTGGGTGAGCGGGCGCGATCAATCCCAAAGCCCGCGCGCGTTCCACGGCTTGCGTGCGGCGCTGGGCATCCAATTTGGAAAACAGGTTGGATGTGTGCGTTTTCACGGTGTTCAGGGACACAAACATGTGCGCTGCTATTTCCTGATTGCTCAAACCCCGGGCAATGAGTTGCAACACTTCGTACTCCCGTTGCGTGATGCGGTATTGCGCCAGCGTGCGTTCCAGCGCAGCGCCGTCAAGCGGCGGAAGGGGCGCAGTCGCTGTTATTTCCATTTGCCGAACCACCCCGCGACGCCCCAGCCAAAGGCCGACAACTGCAAAAACTGCCGCAATCAGGCCCAGGTAAAGTTCCAGCGAATGATCCACCAGCAACAACCGGTAGCGAACGGTTTGCAACGACGCCAGCAGCAGGCCCAGGGCCAGGCCGTATAACAAGATGGTCCGGAATGGAAATGTCTTTTGTTTTTCCACGCAGCAAAAATGAAAAAAGCCGTCCGGGTTCCGAACGGCTTTTTTTAAGAAGTTGTTTGAGTTATTCTCACCGGATCAGGGTTTTACCACCACGAGGCGCTTGGTGCCAATGATCGTGCCTTTTCGGTTAACTAAACTATACAGGTAGGTGCCTTTGCTGAAATTTTCAAGGTCAACCGAAATGAGCCGTTTGCCGGATGCCTGGAAGGTGTCTTTCCAAACCACTTTGCCTACGATGTTGAAAATCTTGAGCGTGTACTCGTCTGAAGGCAGGTTGCTGCACTCGAAGCGCACCCAGTCAATGGCCGGGTTGGGTAGTGCCAGAACGCTGGCCGTACCGGGCGCTTCCGTCGGTTCAGGCGCAGAGGTAAGCACGGCTATGTTTTTAAACCGAACATTCTGGATCGTGTCGAGGGTGAAATTTGCGGTTACCGCCGCCAGTTCTTCCTTGTGCACGTCGCTCAGGAAGCGGTAAGTAATGGTGGAATCAGATCCGAGCAGGTCCTCAAAACCGCTCCCCCCGAGAAACGTGGTGATGTCAATCCAGGTACCAAAAGGCGGCACCACCACGATACGCGCCTCCATGATGGTAGAGGTTTTTTCTACCTGCTTTTCCCGGAGTACCGGCAGTGGCATGGACAATCCCGGAATTTTCAGGCTCCCCCACGCATCTACGGTATCCGCCTGAATTTGATTTACGCGTACGCGGATGGAATCGATGAACTGCCCCCCCGGAACGCCGGCCAGCAAACTGTCGAAAAACGGCGGCAGGTCATTTACGGAGAAGGGAATTGTCAGGTTGTAGGTGCCGCCTCCGGTCTTTCCGTAGGTCAATGGAGCGGTGCGGTCTACCAGCGGAGGCGAAAAGCGACCCAGGGCATTCGGCGCAAACGGAAGCGCTGCACCGGCGGTGAAGCCCATCAGTTCCACCTTGGTAGCGGTGACATTATAGTACGTTTCGGCGCCGCCCTGTGCCTTGGTCAGCAGATCTGCTCCGGGAAAAGAAGCGGAACTGCCTCCCTGGTTGGGCGCCAGAAAGATAGTTTGAGTGGTTTGGCCGAATTTCAGCCCGGAAAAATCCCAGAGTTGATTGCCGCCGGCCGGTGTGATAAAGTTGATCGCCGGAGAAGGATCGAGGTCAATGGCATATCGAAAGGTGTCGCCCACTACCGGGAACGTAGCGGCCGAGACGGTGATTTGCGCTGAAGCATGCAGGTTCAGGGCAGAAAGTAAAACAAGTAGCATTCTCTTCATTGGATTGTAGATGCTAAAATAAGTTTGTGAGATGGAGGTGCTTCTCTTGGTATGTTTGCTCCAAAGGTACGGCTCTTTTGCCTGAATATTAAAGCGGCAAAATTTGCAATAGACGACATAGGTCGGCAACAGTCAAAACCGGGCCGTCAGAGCGCCTGCAATTCGACCAGTTTGCGGTAGATACCGCCTTGCGCCAGCAAACTTTCGTGTGTGCCGCGTTCCGCAATTCGCCCGGCGTCCAGCACGATGATTTCGTCGGCATGTTGCACCGTGCTCAGGCGGTGGGCGATGACCAGCGCCGTGCGGTTCTGCAAAAGTCGGTCGAGGGCAGCCTGCACCAACTGCTCTGATTCGCTGTCAAGTGCCGAGGTTGCCTCATCAAGAATCAGAATTGGCGGATTTTTCAGCAGCGCGCGTGCGATGGTCAGGCGTTGCCGTTGTCCGCCGCTCAATTTGGAGCCGCGGTCGCCAATGTTGGTGTGATAGCCTTCCGGCAGCAAGGCGATAAACTCATGCGCATTTGCCGCACGGGCTGCCGCCTCGATGTCGGCATCGGTAGCCGTTTCGTTGCCGAAGGCGATGTTGTTCCGGATGCTGTCGTTGAACAGAATGGCCTCCTGACTCACGATGCCCATGAGCGCGCGCAGGTCGTACTGCCGGAACATCCGGATGTCGGTGCCGTCGAGCAGGATATGGCCGTCGGTCACATCATAAAACCGGGGCAGGAGGTCGGCAATGGTACTTTTACCCGCCCCCGAAGCGCCCACCAGGGCTACAATCTTGCCGCGCGGCAAAATGAAACTGATGTGGTCAAGCGCCGTTCGCTCCGCATTCCAGTAGCGAAAAGAGACGTTTTGAAACTCGATTTTATCTTGAAAAGCGTGCAAGGGCTGCACTTGCTCGCCATCCTGAATGTGTTCGGTTGCATGCAGTACCGCCTCCACGCGCTCGAGTGCGCCCAGTCCTTTCCGGATGCTGTACGAGGCGCTGCTCAGGTGCTTGGCCGGCTCGATGATGTTGTAAAACGCGTACAAAAACGTGATGAACGTGGCCGCTGAAATTTCCCCGGAAAACACCTGCTTCGACCCTACCCAAAGGATGACCGACACCGCAACGATGCCCAGAAATTCGGACAGCGGCGAGGCCAGGTCCCGGCGTTGACTCAGCCGTGTCAGCATCCGGGCGTACCGGGTGTTTTCCCGGTCGAAGCGGTTCCATTGCCAGGCCTCCGCATTGAAGCCCTTGATGATCCGCAGCCCGCCGAGCGTTTCTTCCACCACAGCGCCGATTATGCCCATGCGGGATTGCACTTCGCCCGACTGTTTCCGCAACGACCGACCCACACTTCCGATAATCAGCCCGGAAAAAACCAGCAGTCCAAGTACAAAAACCAGCAGTTGCGGGGCCACATAAATCATAAAACCCAGGCTTCCCAAAATCACGATCGGCTCGCGGGCTATCGCTTCCACGACTCCGATGATGCTGCCTTCCACTTCCTGCACATCTACCGAAATCCGGCTCATCAGGTCGCCTTTGCGCTTTTCAGAAAAGTAGGACAAGGGCAGGTCGAGTATTTTCCGGATCAGTTTGTTGCGCAAATCGCGCACGATTCCGTTCCGAACCGGCGCCAGAAAGTACAGGGAGAGGTAGCGGAAAAAGTTTTTCCCGAAAAACGCCAGCACCAGAAAAGCACACACGATCAGCAGGGCCTCCGCGCGCCCGTGTTCCTGAATCAGGTTGGCGAAATAAGTATTTACCTGTTGCTCGACCGCCTGAAAGCCACCGGTTTTGGCAGCAGGGGCCTGCAGGGCAGTTCCTTCCTGCCCCGGGGTGCTGAACAAAATTTGCAAAAAAGGCTGAAGCACAGGGATGCTCACCACCATGAACAGCGACATGAGCAGGTTGCTGACGATGGCCAGCAGCAACAACTTTTTATACGGGAGAAAATATCGAAGCAGTCGGAAAAGCATGACCGGGGGTTGAACGGGGTTTGATCGTGACGCCGGGTTACCGGTCGGTTGACGTGAGCAGCAGGCGCAGTTTTTCCGTAGCCAGCGCCCGGTGACTTACGCGGTTTTTAACCTCCTCGCCAAGTTCAGCAAAAGTGTGGTCGTAGCCTTCCGGGATAAAAACCGGATCGTATCCGAAGCCGCCCGTGCCGCGTTTCTCGGTAGCAATCCGGCCCGGGCAGATGCCTTCGAGCAGAATTTCTTTGCCGTCCGACACCAAAGCAATAACCGTGCGAAACTGTGCCCGGCGATCTGGTTTGCCTTCCAATTTGTCCAAAAGCAAGGCAATATTGGCTTCCGGGTCGCGGGCTTCGCCGGCAAACCGGGCAGTATGGACGCCCGGATCACCATTGAGCGCAGCCACTTCCAGTCCCGTGTCCTCCGAAAAACAGTCGTATCCGAATCTTGTTTTCACATAGCGAGCCTTCAGCAGGGCATTTCCTTCGAGCGTTGGTTCTGTTTCCTCGATTTCCTCCACACACCCGATGTCTTTCAGAGTAGAAACGCGGTAGGCGCCGCCAAGAATCTGCTCGATCTCGCGGGCTTTGTGGGGGTTGTTGGTGGCAAAAACCAGATGTTGCATGTTTTTTAGGTTGAGCGGGTTTAACGGGTTGAGCGGGTTTAACGGGTTGAGCGGGTTTGATGCCGTTAAACCCGCTCAACCTAAGTTACCGCA